>NZ_JBEXEA010000131.1:0-1080 GCF_040606035.1 Streptomyces sp. NPDC005483 | reverse complement strand
CCGTCCGGCCCGCCGTGCCACCGCCCCCCGCGCAGTCACCCCAGCCCCACGAGGCCCGGCCCGCCGGAGGGGCTGTCGCCTACCTCGACGCACCCAGAGGAGGACAGGCCGCCCCGTGGCCGGGACACCACACCCACCACCCCGGCCTCTACGGCGCCGGCACCGGCACCGCCCTTCCCGCCACACCCACCACCACCGCGTCCCCCTCCACCGCGTCCCCCTCCACCGCGTCCCCCTCCACCGCGTCCTCGTCCTCGGGGCCGGTGCCGCCCGCCACCGCACCGCCGGCCGGCCCGGCCGCCCAGGACCCGCGCATCACCCGGTGGGCGGCCTCACGCAACTGGACCACCACCGACGCCAGCACCCTGTTCACCTGGGCATCCGGCATCGTCGGCCAGGCCCTGCAGCACCGCCCCGCCCTCGGTGACACCCCCACCGCAACCGCCTACCGCGACAGCCTGCACCGCGTGGTCATGGCCGTCGCCACAGCCCGCGCCGACACCCACACCACCCCCAAGGGCAAGGGCACCGAACTCCTCCCCGCCCCCGGCTGGGAAGAAGAAGCCGTCTCCCGCCTCCGCGCGGTGTTCACCGCCCTCGACCACCACGCATCCACCCACCCCACCGTCCGCACCGCCCTGAACCAGGCAGCCGAACTCATCCCCGACCTCGACGAACACGACCTCCACACCCTCCACGAAAACCTGGAGAACCCGGAGAACCTGGAGAACCTGGAGGACCTGGAGAACCTGGAGGACCTGGAGGACCCGGACACCCCCCAGCCCCCCACCAGCCCCCCGGCCGGCCGGGAACCCGACACCCTGCACTACCAACTCCGGCCACAACCGGACCGCACCCCCACCGGGAACGCCGCACACGCCGCCCGCGACATCCACGACATCGCCGCCGACCAGCACCTGAACCTCCCCGACACCACCCTGAAAATCCAAGTCGACGACCACAACCACGACACCTGGCTGCCCGTCCTCACCCAACTCGCCGAAACCCTCCAGCACAGCATCCTCGTCATGACCCCCGACCGAACAGAACCCCTCATCAACCTCTGCCCACCCGAATAAC
>NZ_JBEXEA010000130.1:0-1115 GCF_040606035.1 Streptomyces sp. NPDC005483 | reverse complement strand
CCCCCGAGGCTGCTATGTCGTGTCAAGCCGCTTGAGCGAGTTCTTCGGCATCGACGAGTTGGCTTCCCTCGGCACGTTCGAGGATCTTGAAGATCTGGCGGCAGACCACCCTCTTGAGGCATCGCTGCGCGTCACGGGCCGTCTTCCCTTCTGCGATCTTGCGTGCGACGTACGTCTTCGTGGAGGGATCGAGTCGCATCCGGATGAGGGTGATGGTGTGCATGGCCCGGTTGAGCTGCCGGTCGCCGCTGCGGTTGAGTCGATGTCGGTTGGTCAGCCCGGAGGAGGCAGGGATCGGTGAGACGCCGGCGAAGGAGGCGAAGGCGGCTTCCGAGCGGAATCGTCCCTGGTGAGACCAGCTGACCAAGATCTGTGCGGAGGTGATCGGTCCGACTCCGAGCAAGTCGAGGAGTTCGGGGGCCTGTTGGCGGACCAGGGCGAGGATCTCGTTCTCGAGTTCCTTGGCCTCGGCCTGCAGTGCCTGGATGCGTTGCGCCGTGGACCGCATTGCCCGCGCCGTCATCCGGTGCTCAATGTTCTGCGCCGGGCGGTCGCGGAGGTGAGCGCAGTGGGTGATCTGGGCGGGGCGCTTGAGCTTGCGCAGTTCGGCGCGGAGCTCGTCCGGCGCGGAGACGATCAGGGCCTTGAGCTGGTTGATCGCGGCGGTGGAGGCGAGGACCGCGCCGTGACGAGTGGCAAGCAGCACCCGCAGTGCCTCGCGTTCGCCGCGGAGGCGGGGCTGGATCAGATGCTCGGTGGCCAGGGCCTCCTTGGCGGCCCGGATCGCGTCGAGCATGTCGGTCTTGCGGCCACCGCGGTTGGCCGCTCGTTTCGGGCGGCAGACCTCGACGACCTGCTCGCCGGCCTGCCCCAGGAAGGCCGCGAGTCCGGCGCCATAGCTGCCGATGCCTTCCAGGGCCCAACAGCGGCGGCCGGGAACCTGCTGGCGGGCGAAGTCCAGCAGACGCCGGTAACCACGGGCGTTGGCCGGGGAATCGGTGCTGGCCAGGACAGCGCCGATGGGGCTGACGGCGGCTGCGGCGAGCGTGTCGCGGTGGGTGTCGACGCCGATGACGCCGTCGACGTGTTCTGCGAGCATGGTCATGCGGTTGTTC
>NZ_JBEXEA010000129.1:0-1157 GCF_040606035.1 Streptomyces sp. NPDC005483 | reverse complement strand
TACTGACCTTTTCGGGTTGCGTTCGGGGGGTGACGTTGGGTGATTCCTGCGGTATGCCGGTGTTATGCGGTACGCGGATGGTGGGGGCCTGACTGCTGAGCGGCGGGCTGCGCGTGAAGGGATCCGGCTGGAGGCCGGGCAGAGGTTCGCACGAGGCGACAGGACTTCAGGCATCGCCAAGGACCTGCGGGTGAGCGTCCGTTCGGTGGAGCTCTGGCGCCGCAACTGGCGTGAGGGCGGCATGGAGGGTCTGAAGTCGAAGGGGCCCGCGAAACTGCCGAAGCTGTCGGACGAACGGTTCGTCCTGCTGGAAACGGAGCTGGCCAAGGGGCCGACCGCGCATGGCTGGGAAGATCAGCGGTGGACGCTGGTGCGCGTCCAAACGGTGATCGGCCGCCAGTTCGAGGTCCGTTGCTCGATCGCGGGGGTGTGGCGGCTGCTGCACCGTCACGGCTGGTCCTGGCAGAGTCCGGCTCGTCGCGCGCTGGAACGCGACGACCATGCGGTCGAGCTGTGGAAGAAGGACGTGTGGCCGCAGGTGGAAGGACCGCGGCGGCGCTCGGGGCCTGGATTGTCTTCGAGGACGAGGCCGGGTTCGCGATGACGCCGCCACGAGCCCGCACGTGGGGCCGGCGCGGACAGACTCCCGTGGTGAGAGTGCGGGGACGGTCCCGGCGGCGGATCTCCGTCGCCGCGATGTGCTGTTACCGGCCGGGCGAGAGGTCCCGGCTGATCTACCGGCCCCGCTTCCACCTGCTCCTCAAAGGAGCACGCAAGAGCTTCGCCTGGCAGGACTACCGTGACCTCCTGGTCCGCGCGCACCTGCAGCTCGGCGCCCCCATTGTTGTCGTCTGGGACAATTTAAACACCCATCGTGCCGCCGGCATGAGGAAGTACGCAGCCGACCACGAGTGGCTCACCATCGTCCAACTGCCTTCCTACAGCCCTGACTTGAACCCCGTGGAAGGCATCTGGTCGTGGTTACGGCGCGGACCGATGGCCAACACCGCATTCGTCGACCCTGACCACCTCACCCGCACCCTCCGCTGCGGACTCGCCCATCTCCAGCGCCATCCCGAACTCATCGACAGTTGCCTCACCGAGACCGGACTGACCCTCACCGCAGACCATCCGAAGCCAATCCGAAAAGGTCAGTA
>NZ_JBEXEA010000128.1:0-1196 GCF_040606035.1 Streptomyces sp. NPDC005483 | reverse complement strand
GCTGAAGTTTCCCCGTGATCCTGGACACTCGATGGTTATGCCGCGAGGGCGTGTTGCTGCCGCTGCCTGGTCTCGGCTGGGGTGAGGTAGCCGAAGATCTTGTGTTTGCGCAGGCGGCGGCGGTTGTAGAAGGTCTCGATGAAGGTGAAGACCTGGGCGCGGGCGGTGGCCCGGTCGGGCCAGATCCGGGTGCCGATTTCCTCCTTGAGCAGGGCCCAGAAACTCTCCGCGGCTGCGTTGTCGAAACATGATCCGGTGCGTCCGCAGCTCTGCCGCAGCCCCAACTCCCGTATGCGGCCTCGAAATTGAGTCGAGGTGTACTCGCTGCCGCGATCGCTGTGGATCACGCAGCCCAGCTCCAGGTTCCCCCGGCCGTGGGCCATGTCCAAGGCATCCACGACGAGTTCGGCGCGGTGGTGATCGGCCATGGCATAGCCGACGACCTCGCGGGTGGCCAGGTCCAGCCAGCAGGCGAGGTAGAGCCAGCCCTCGGCCGTCGGCAGGTAGGTGATGTCGCCGACCAGTTTGATCCCGGGACGCTCGGCGTGAAAATCGCGGGCGATCAGGTCCGGCGCCGGCTTCGCCTTCTTGTCCGGCCGGGTCAGCGAGCGGTGTTTCCGCCGGGTGACGCCCCGGATGTCGCGCTCTCGCATCACACGGGCGACGCGCTTTCGGTTCACCCGCCGTCCCAGGCGCCGCAGTTCGGCATGGATGCGCGGAACACCATAGGTCTTCCGGGAGGCGAGGTGCAGCACGGTGATCTCGTGCGCGAGCGAGTCGTCGGCGACCCGGCGGGCGCGGCGGGCGGCCTCGCTCTCGCGCCAGGCGTAGTAGGAGGAGCGGGTCACGTGCAGGACCCGGCACAGCAGAACGATCGGATAGTTCGCCTTCTCCGCGTGGATGAACCGGCACAACTCGCTCACCGGTCGTTCTCCTTCACGAAGAAGGCGGTCGCTTTTTTCAGGATCTCGATCGTCTGCTGCTGTTCGCGGTTCTCCTTACGCAGCCGCTTGAGCTCCTCGCGCTCGGCACTGGTCAACTCGGCCGATTCGCCCTCGCCCCGGTCCGTCTTGGCCTTGCGGTACCAGCCGCGCAGGGACTCGGAGCTGATGCCGAGTTCCCGGGCAACGGCGGTGACCGTCTTGCCCGAGGAATCGACGAGCGCGATCGCGTCCCGCTTGAACTCCTCGGTGTAC
>NZ_JBEXEA010000127.1:0-1285 GCF_040606035.1 Streptomyces sp. NPDC005483 | reverse complement strand
CTGAAGCTTCCCCTTGATCGTGGACACCTGGAGACTGGAACCTGAGGTTCCAGAGGAAGTAGCACCAGGTGGGAAGCAAGTACACGAAGCGGTACACGGAGGAGTTCAAGCGGGACGCCATCGCGCTCGTCGACTCCTCGGGCAAGACGGTCACCGCGGTGGCCCGGGAACTGGGCATCAGCTCAGAATCCCTGCGCGGCTGGTACCGCCAGGCCAAGGCCGACCGAGGCGGTGGCCAGGGCGGCGAGCTGACCAGCGCCGAGCGTGAGGAACTGCGGCGGCTACGCAAGGAGAACCGCGAACAGCAGCAGACGATCGAGGTCCTGAAAAAAGCGACCGCCTTCTTCGTCAAGGAGAACGACCGGTGAGCGAGTTGTGCCGGTTCATCCACGCGGAGAAGGCGAACTACCCGATCACGCTGTTGTGCCGCGTACTGCACGTGGCCCGCTCCTCCTACTACGCCTGGCGCGAGGGCGAGGCCGCCCGCCGTGCCCGGCAGGCCGCCGACGACGCACTCGCCCACGAGATCACCGTGCTGCACCTCGCCTCCCGTCGCACCTACGGCGTCCCACGCATCCACGCCGAACTGCGCCGCCGCGGGCGGCGGGTGAACCGCAAACGCGTCGCCCGCCTGATGCGCGAGCGCGACATCCGCGGCGTCACCCGGCGCAAACACCGCTCGCTGACCCGGCCGGACAAGAAGGCGAAGCCGGCCCCGGACCTGATCGGTCGCGACTTCCATGCCGAGCGCCCCGGCACCAAGCTGGTCGGCGACATCACCTGCCTGCCCACCGCAGAGGGCTGGCTCTACCTCGCCTGCTGGCTGGACCTGGCCACCCGCGAGGTCGTCGGCTATGCCATGGCCGACCACCACCGCGCCGAACTCGTCCTCGACGCCCTGGACATGGCCCACGGCCGCAGCCACCTGGAGTCAGGCTGCGTGATCCACAGCGATCGCGGCAGCGAATACACCTCGACCCAATTCCGCTCCCGAATAAGGGAGTTGGGACTTCGGCAGAGTTACGGACGCACCGGATCTTGCTTCGACAATGCCGCCGCGGAGAGCTTCTGGGCCCTGCTCAAGGAGGAGATCGGCACTCGCACCTGGCCCGACCGGGCCACTGCCCGCGCCGAGGTCTTCAACTTCATCGAGACCTTCTACAACCGCCGCCGCCTGCGCAAACACAAGATCTTCGGCTACCTCACCCCAGCCGAGACCAGACAACGGCACCAACACGCCCTCACGGCATAACCATCGAGTGTCCAAGATCACGGGGAAACTTCA
>NZ_JBEXEA010000126.1:0-1364 GCF_040606035.1 Streptomyces sp. NPDC005483 | reverse complement strand
CTGTCCGATCGGGGCAATGCCCGGCTCTTCGTGCGGCTGTACCGTGACCAGTTCCGGCATGTGGAGGGCCTGGGCTGGTTCGCGTGGGACGGCTACCGGTGGAAGCGTGGGGGTGGGGAGAAGGCCGCACTGTGGGCCGCGGGGGAGATGGCCGAGGACATGGCCCTCACCGACCCGCGCGGTGTCTTCAGTGATCGTGACCTGGCCCACCACAAGCGGCGCACACTGTCCACCACCGGGCTGAAGGCGCTCCTGACGCAGGCCAAGGCGTCCCCGGACATTTCCGTCGACCCCGACACGCTCGACGGGGACCCGTACGCCCTGTGCACCCCCGTCGGAGTGGTGGACCTGAACAACGGGAACCTGCGCAAGCCCGATCCCACCCGTGACTTCCACTCCCGAGCCACCAGCGTCGCCCCGCAGGACATGGAGACCCCGCGGTGGCACCGGTTCCTCGCTGACACCTTTGGTGATGACGCCGAGGGCCGTGAGATGATCGACTTCCTGCATCTGCTGCTGGGCTACTCGATCACGGGGGATGTCGGCGCACAGGTGCTGCCGTTTCTGCACGGTGAGGGCAAGAACGGCAAGTCAGTCCTGCTCGACATCATGATCCAGATTCTCGGTGACTACGCGGACGCGGCTCCGCCGGGTTTCTTGATGGACCGGGGCGCCTTCTCCGAACATTCCACCGAACTCACCGAGTTGCACGGTCGCCGTTTGATCGTGTGCAGCGAGCTGAAGCCGAACGACAAGTTCGACGAGGCGCGGGTCCGGCTGCTGACGGGTGGTGACAAGATCAAGGCTCGCCGGATGCGGCAGGACTACTTCTCGTTCACGCCCACCCACCACTTGTGGCTGCTGGGCAACCACCGTCCGGAGGTCTCCACCGGTGGTTTCGCCTTCTGGCGGCGTATCCGGCTGCTGCCTTTCACCAGGACCGTCCCGGCGCACCGCCGGATCGACAACCTCGCCTTCGAGCTCGTACGGGACGAGGGCCCTGGCATTCTTCAATGGCTCATCGGGGGAGCCCAGCGCTACCTGAGCACCAGGGACCCGTTGGAGGGCCCCGACCGGGTGCGTATCGCCACGACCGCCTACGCCACCACCGAAGACCACATCGGCCGCTTCCTCACCGAATGCTGCACACGCGACGGGGAACCAGGAAAGGACCTACGCGTCGAACAGGGCCTGCTCTACGCCGAGTACAGCTCCTGGTGCAACGCGGGTGAGGGGATCAGGCCCGCGACCCCCAGGGCGTTCGCGAACCGTGTCCGCCAGGAGGTGGGTGTGACCTCGCCGACCGACATGATCAAGTCGAATGGCCGGAAATACTACCCGGGCATCGGACTGCTGGAGCACTC
>NZ_JBEXEA010000125.1:0-1370 GCF_040606035.1 Streptomyces sp. NPDC005483 | reverse complement strand
CCCAACTGGAAGAACGAGGTGACGGTGCGCTCGATGGAGATGGCCGGCGAGTACGAGCCGATCAGCTACATCAGCCGCGTCTCGCCCACGCCGCTGCTGATGATCGTCGCGGACAACGACGTGGTCGCGCCGGTCGCCCTGGCGCTGGAGGCGTACGAGCTGGCCAAGGAGCCCAAGAAGCTCGTGCTCATGCGGGGCGGACACTTCGACGCGTACCAGGGGGCCGGGTTCGAGGAGAGCGCGGCGGCGGCGCGGGACCACTTCCTCAGCCATCTGAACGCCTGATCTCACCGACGAGAGCCGCCCGGTCGCACGCAGCGCGTGGGGCCGGGCGGCTCACGCCTGTGCAGCCACGGTCGTGCCCCCACGTCGCCCGCGGCTCAGCGGCCTGACCCCGTGAACGAGGCAATGTCGTCCACTCGAATTGCGACCGAGCGGCCTCGTTTTGGATGGACTGGTTGCGGCACCGACGGCCGCGCGGTGGGGAAGGTCTCTTGCGCGAGGTCGAGCAGCGCTTGGCCGCTTGGAGTCAAACGTCCACGCTGATCTCCGGTGCCGGTCTGCGGCCTAGTATTTGACCCGCAGGTCAAATACTCGCTACGGTAGCGAGTATGGGCAGACCGAAGAGCTTCGAGCCGGACGTGGTCATCGCGCAGGCGATGGAGACGTTCTGGACCAAGGGCTACACCGACACTTCCCCTGCCGACCTCGCGGAGGCGACCGGAGTGGCCAAGGGCAGCCTGTACCACTCCTTCGGTTCCAAGCGTCAACTGTTCGGCAAGGTGCTGGACCTCTACGGCCGGACGCGTGCCGAGCAGGCCGAGGAGTTCCTCTCGCAGCCGGGCACCGCCGAGGAGCGCATCCGCGCCTACTTCGCACTGCTCATGGACGCGGACCTGGACGGGCCGGTCCGGCGCGGGTGTCTGGCCCAGAACGCGGTCGGGGAGCTCGGCGGGCGCGACCCGGAGGCCACCCGCGCGGTGCTCCGCATGGAACAGGGTCTGATCGAGCTCCTCGCCGCCCGCATCGCGCAAGGGCAGCGGGACGGTGACGTCGACCGGAGCGTCGACGCCAGAGCGCAGGCACTGTTCCTCCAGAACACCCTCGCCGGACTGCGGGTCATGGCCAGGACGTTCGAGCGGCCGGCGCTCCATCGGATCATCGACACGGCCCTCGCGGGCCTCTGAGGCACGCCATCTCGGACGATGGCCTTTTTGTGCCCTAATTTTTGACCTTCAGTTCAAGAATATGCGGTTCTTCAAGAAAGAGGAGATCATGGACCTTGGCATCAGCGGGAAGACCGCTCTGGTCACCGGCGCGAGTCGCGGCATCGGCCTCGCGATCGCTCGGACCCTGGCCGCGGAGGGCGT
>NZ_JBEXEA010000124.1:0-1390 GCF_040606035.1 Streptomyces sp. NPDC005483 | reverse complement strand
CGGGGCCGGTTGTGTCCGGTAGTTACATGTCGGGGACGGGTGTGCTGGCGGGGTTCGGTGAGGCTGGTCCGTCGGGGCTGGCGGGCCGGGGCAGTGGGGCAGCGGATGCCGGTATGGGTGCCGGGGGCTCGGACTCGGGCTCGGACTCGGGCATGGAGTTCATGGATACGGATGAGGTCGTGGCCCCGGAGGTGGTGGCTGCGGCGGACGTGGACATGGATACGGGTCCGGGCGTCTACGTGGAAGAGGCTGTGGCTCCGGAGGGGGATGGGGGGAATCCTTACGCGGATATTGAGGACTTCTATGCGGATGATGAGGGGGTTGTGGAGGTTGGGGGGCCGGTGCCGGAGGTGGTGCCGGTGCCGGTGGTGGGTGTTCCTGCGGATGCTGCGGGTGCTGCGGGTGCTGCGGGTGCTGCGGGTGCTGCGGGTTTTGCGGGTGATGTGGATGCTGCGGGTTTTGCGGTGCAGGTGGCTGGGCCTGCGGGGGAGGAGTGGGGGGCGGCCGGTCCGGTGGGGTGGGGTGGCCGGTATCTGACGTTGGTGTGGCGGCGGGTGAATGATCGTCTGGCGGTTCAGGTCAATGATCAGGTCGGTGTGTGGCTGCAGGATGCGCAGTGGCGTGCGTACGGGGAGCAGTTGCTGGCGTCCGGGGTGCCTGACGAGGGGGTTGCGGGGGGTTTCCGGAGGCTGGATCAGGTGGAGGTTCCTCTGTATTTCAGGGGGCTGGCGCAGCGGGAGTTGCGTGCGTGGCCGGTGACGGAGGCGGATGAGGCCGCTGAGGTGTGGGATGGGGTGGTGGCCGGGTTGGCCGGTGGCCGTCCGGTCTCCGCTGACACGCTGGCCGGGCAGTTGCAGGAGGTGCGCCGGGAGCGGGGGGATGCGGGCTCGTCCGTGTGGGAGGTTCCCGAGGATGTGACTGTCGCTCTGGAGCGGCAGGCGCATGTGTTCGCCGGGCAGGACGGGGGGAGCTGGGCCGGGGAGTATCTGCAGGCTCTGGTGGGGGAGGTGAATCTGAGTCTGGTGCTGCGTGGTGTGGGGTTTCAGGAGCCGGCGTGGCGGCCGGTCGATGGCGGTGCGGAGAGGGAGGGGTTGTGGGAGCGTGCGCTGTCGGAGCTGTTGACGGGTGCGGGGGTTTCGGCGGACGCGCTGGCTGATGGGCTGGTCGCGGGCCGGGGCGGGCCCGCGTTGCCGCCGGCTCTGCCGTCCCCGTCCGTGCCGGCCGGTGGCGGGCCGCGGTCGTGGGAGCAGCTGACCATCACCGAGCAGCTGGAGGTGCTCGGTGTGCTGGGGGGGCATTTCCAGGAGTGGATTCCGTCGGGGTTGCACCCCGGGCAGCAGCACGCCACGGTGGCCGCCGCCTACGACAGTCTCGCGCCGCAGGTCCGCCA
>NZ_JBEXEA010000123.1:0-1428 GCF_040606035.1 Streptomyces sp. NPDC005483 | reverse complement strand
CCCCCCGCACCAGCAAGCAGTCCGTATCGCCCCCCACGTCCTCAACCCCACCACCCCCCCCTCGACCGACATCCGCGGCGGCGTCGTCCCCGAGGAGGACCACTACAAAGCTTTCACCGAATGGTTCCGGATACCCGGAAACGAAAACAGCTATCCACTGCAAACCGAAACTTTTCCCATCCAGAGCACACGCAAAGGGAAGCTAGTAAAGATACAGATCGGACCCTTCGTCAAAGATCTTCGAGGCTCCGGGCTAGTCCTGAGCGATCGGCTAAGAGAGCTCTTCCTCGCAAATCAATGGCAGCTGCGCGAAGAAGGCCTACGCTGGAAAGCTGAGTCCGCTGGCCGGTTTGCCGAACGTCGGATGCTGGCCGCTTTCGAAGCATTCTTTGAGGTCAACAACGCATTCCCCACTGCAACGCGTAAACGCTTCTTGGTCTGGGGTGAGGACCTCGGTTCGTTCGTGGACAACATTTCGCATACCGGTCGAGTATCGCACGATATCGGGCTGCGGGAATTCCTGGAGCGTAACGGAGCTGTCACGCGGGACCTTCCCGGCAACAAGTGGAGGGTCAGCAGCTGGCCGCCGAATTCCGTCTCCCCATCTAAGGCAACCCCGGTGACAGCGGCCCCGCCGGCCTGGTGGCCAGGTCGCAGCCGGTACCTCACACCGGGCCCTGGGAGTGCTGCGTCTGCCGCACAGCCGGACCACTCGATGCCAACGCAGGCTGAGATGACTGCCGCTGCCGCAGCCTACGAGGCCATCGCCGAACATGGGCTGAGCAGCAGCAGCGCCGACCAGTACGTGGCTTACTATCTCTGGTTCCAGCGCCCTGAAAACGAGAACAACATACCGGACAGAGGGGCGAGGTTCCCGGTCTTCAATCCGCACGCGGGTCAGGTACGGCAGGTCCCTATCGGCACATTGGTGGAATCTCTCCGTGATAGTGGCCTTCACCTCAACGATCCCTTGAGGGACCTTTTGCGGAAACATCACTGGCCCCTTATCGAGGAAACACTGCCCAATGGATTTTCGCACTGGCGACTCGAATCTTCCGGCGCATGGGCTGACCGCAAGTACACGGCAGCCTTCGCGGCATTCCTCGCGGCAAATGAAGAGAATTTTCCCTTCTTGAGCAAGGTGCCTACCGTAGTATGGGGCGAGCGAATCTCATTTATTAGGCAAACTCTTACAAATACCGGTCGCAAGGAATATCATGCTGGTCTTCGCCAGTTCCTGGAGGCGCACGGTGTTGAGACGGTGGATATAGGCGAGGGGAAGTGGAAGGTTACGAGGTGGCCGAGTTCCGTTTCGGCGACGGATGCAAAGCCAGTGACGGAGGCTCCGCCGGTGTGGTGGCCGGGGCGGAGTCTGTATCTGGGTGGGGCTGGTGGCGGTGGGCGGGCCGAGGAGGTGGAGGCGGAGTC
>NZ_JBEXEA010000122.1:0-1430 GCF_040606035.1 Streptomyces sp. NPDC005483 | reverse complement strand
TCCCTAAGAATGTTGGCGGTCCGGGAGGACCGGGTGTGGCTGATGCGGAGTTGCCGTTGATGGCTCAAGGAGAATGGCCGCCCGGTCCTCCGGGACACTCCGACCACTGATTGAGAACTGCGGTCATCGCTGGTTAGGGACCTGTCGGCGGGGTGTTCTTCGGACCATGAAGTGCTGGTCACGAGAGACACGGAGCGACAGGCTTGAGCACGGCTCACGAGCGGATATGGGTCGGCATCGACGCCGGCAAAGGGCATCACTGGGCGGTCGCGGTCGACAGGGACGGCGAGAGGCTGTTCTCGACGAAGGTGATCAACGACGAGGCCCAGATCCTCACCCTCATCGACACGGCGCGGGACCGAGCCGACGAGGTGCGATGGGCCGTGGACATCTCCGGTCGCGCGTCCACGCTGCTGCTGGCGTTGCTGATCGCCCGCGGCCAGCAGGTCGTCTACGTGCCCGGCCGAACGGTCAACCGCATGTCCGGCGCATACCAGGGTGAGGGTAAAACCGACGCCCGCGACGCCCGCGTCATTGCCGACCAGGCCCGCATGCGTCCCCGGGACTTCCAGCATCTGGACACGCCCCCAGAGCTGGTCACCACACTCCAGATACTCACCAACTACCGGGCCGACCTGATCGCCGACCGCGTTCGCCTGATCAACCGGCTCCGCGATCTGCTGGTCGGCATCTGCCCAGCGCTGGAGCGGGCCTTCGACTACTCCGCGGCCAAAGGCCCGGTCGTCATGCTGACCGAGTACCAGACCCCAGCTGCCCTGCGCCGCATTGGCGCCAAGCGGCTTACGGCCTGGCTGGAACGCCGGAAAGTCCGCGGCGCCGCCGCCGTTGCCGCCAAGGCGGTGGAAGCGGCTCAGTCCCAGATGACCGCCCTGCCGGGCGAGAAGCGGGCCGCCAAGCTGGTCTGCGACCTCGCCCACCAGCTCCTGGCCCTGGACGAGCGGATCAAGGACAACGACCGGGAGATCCGCGAGGCCTTCCGCACCGACGACCGCGCCGAGATCATCGAGTCCATGCCCGGCTGGGGGCCGATCCTGGGAGCCGAGTTCGTCGCCATCGTCGGCGACCTGGGCGGCTACAAGGACGCCGGCCGCCTCGCCTCCCACGCGGGCCTGGCACCGGTCGCCCGGGACTCCGGCCGCCGCACCGGCAACTACCACCGGCCCAAGCGCTACAACCGACGTCTGCGACACATCTTCTACATGTCGGCACAGACCGCGATGATGCGGCCCGGTCCGTCGCGGGACTACTACCTCAAGAAACGATCCGAGGGTCTGATGCACACTCAGGCTCTGCTTTCGCTTGCCCGCCGCCGGGTCGACGTCCTGTGGGCGATGCTGCGTGACGAGAGGCTGTTCACCCCCGCCCCGCCGGTCACGCAGGCGGCTTGACACGATCATTGAGATTCTCCT
>NZ_JBEXEA010000121.1:0-1440 GCF_040606035.1 Streptomyces sp. NPDC005483 | reverse complement strand
CGGGCCCTGCCCCTGTCAACAAGCGGGTTCCGCGGGGGCACAAGCGCCTGCTGACCCGCCGTGACCGGCTCACGCTCGGCTTCATGGCCGGCGTGCCCACGGTCCTGCACGTGGCCCTGGTCTGGGTCACCGCCCTGGCCTCGATCGCCCTGGCCTTCACCAGCTGGGACGGCATCGGCTTCGACTCCATCAAGTGGGTGGGGCTGGACAACTTCAAGCAGTTGTTCACCGACAACCCGCAGTTCTGGCCCGCGGTCGAGCACAACATCATCTGGTTCGTCGTGCTCATCTTGATCCCGACGCCGTTCGGCCTGTTCCTGGCCGTCCAGCTGGACAAGAACATCCGCTTCTCCCGCGTCTACCAGACCGCGTTCTTCCTGCCGGTCGTGGTCTCCCTCGCGGTGACCGGGTTCGTGTGGCAGCTGGTCTACAACCCCGACACCGGACTGATCAACAGCCTGATCGGGGCGAACAAGCCCGGCCACTACATCGACTGGATCGGCGACCCGCACCTGAACCTGTGGGCCGTTCTGATCGCCGCGTCCTGGCGGCACACCGGCTACATGATGATCCTCTACCTGGCCGGCCTCAAGGGCGTCGACCCCTCCCTGCGGGAGGCATCCTCGCTGGACGGCGCCAACGAGTGGCAGACGTTCAAGAACGTCATCTTCCCCACCCTGCGCCCCACCAACACCGTCGTCCTGGTCGTCACGATCATCGAGGCGCTGCGCGCCTTCGACCTGGTCTTCGTCTTCAACAAGGGCGCCCAGGGCACCGAGCTGCTGTCGATCCTGATCACCAACAACATCATCGGTGAGTCCAGCCGGATCGGTTACGGCTCGGCGATCGCCGTGGTCCTGCTGGTCATCTCCCTCGCGGTCATCATCCCCTACCTGATCGCGACCTTCCGGAAGGAGCGGCGCGCATGAGCACCACCGTCGCCACCGGCGCGCCGGCCAAGCAGCGCACCCCCGTCCGCCCGGCCCGGGTCCTGCTGCACGTCTTCCTCGCCGGCACCGCGCTGGCCTGGCTCGCGCCGCTGCTGTGGGCGGTCCTCGCGGCCCTGCGGCCGTACTCGGAGACCAGCAACAAGGGCTACGTCTCCTGGCCGGACACGCTGAACCTCGACAACTTCAAGAACGCCTTCCAGCAGTCCGACATGATGCACTACTTCGGCAACACCCTGCTCATCGCGGTCCCGGCCGTGCTGATCACCCTGGTGCTGTCGTCGATGGTCGCCTTCTACGTCTCGCGCTTCGACTTCCGCCTCAACATCGCGCTGCTGCTGGTCTTCACCGCCGGCAACCTGCTCCCGCAGCAGGTCATCATCACCCCGCTGTACCGCATGTACCTGCTCATCGACCTGCCCGGCGTCACCATGAGCGGCAAGCTCTACGACTCCGCGCTCGGCCTGGTACTGATCCATGTGGCCTTCCAGTC
>NZ_JBEXEA010000120.1:0-1452 GCF_040606035.1 Streptomyces sp. NPDC005483 | reverse complement strand
TGATTCCTAATGCTGTCTGTCAAGCCGCGTGAGTGTTGGGAGGCACGGCCTCGTAGGTCCGTCCGTCGCGTAGGAGTGCCCAGAGGACGTTGACGCGACGGCGGGCCAGGGCCAGGACGGCCTGGATGTGGCGCTTGCCCTCGGAGCGTTTGCGGTCGTAGAAGCGGCGGGAGTCCTCGCAGTGACGGATGCTGAACAACGCGGAGATGTAGAAGACTCGTTGGAGTCGGCGGTTGTAGCGTCGTGGGCGGCGGAGGTTGCCGCTGATTTTGCCCGAGTCGCGAGGCACGGGAGCAACACCGCCGAAGCCGGCGAGGCGGTCAGGAGTGCCGAAGTGGCTCATGTCGCCGCCGGTCGCGGCCAGGAACTCGGCACCGAGTATCACGCCCAGGCCGGGCATGCTGGTGATCACTTCGAAGTCCCGATGTTCGCGAAACCGGGTCTCGATCGCCTTGTCGAGCTCGGCGACCTGCTGGTTGAGGGCCATCACCTCCGCCGCCAGGGTGTGCACGAGCTGGGCGGTCAGTTTCTCGCCGGGCAGGCTGGTGTGCTGGCGGCCGGCGGCCTCCAGAGCGGTCTCGGCGAGCCGGTCAGCGCGCAGGACCCTGCGGTTGCGCAGCCAGGTTTCGAGCCTCTTCTTGCCTGTCCGGCGGAGGGAGGCCGGGGTCTGGTAGCCGGTCAGCAGCATGAGCGGGCCGGTGTTGGTCAAGTCCAGAGCCCGCTCCAGGCCGGGGAAGACGTCGGTGAGTTGGGCGCGGAGCCGGTTGACGGTGCGGGTGCGGTCGGCGACCAAATCGGTGCGACGGCCGACGAGGATTCTGAGGTCGGTGACCGTCTCGTCGTCGGTGCGTAAGGCGTGCAGGTCGCGGCGGATGCGGACCTGGTCGGCGATGACGGCGGCGTCCCTGGCGTCGGTCTTGCCCTCGCCGCGGTAGCTCTCGGAAGCACGGTGGATGGCCCGGCCGGAGAGATAATGCACCGGCTGGGCGTGGTTGAACAGGATCGTGATGGCCAGGGCGGCTCCGCCGTCGGCCAGGTCGATGCCCCAGGTCACCTCGTCGCCCAGGGCCAGGACGTCGGCGAGGAGTTCGAGGAGTTCGGGTTCGTCGTTGGCGACGCGTCGTGACAGCAGCCGACGGCCACTCTCATCGATTGCGACGCAGTGGTGGTGGGTCTTGCCTGCGTCGATGCCGGCCCAGATCATGGCCATGTGGTGCCTCCGTGCGGTGTGCTGCTGGTGCCTCCCGACGGACGACCTCGCTGTCGATTCCCTACTCAGCGATCATTCGCAATTCCTAATTGGCAGCCGAGTCGTCGTGGGGCACCGGGCGGCCAATCAGTGGAAGCCACAAACGGCAGAGCCTTTTGAACCACACCCGGCACCCCTGGGTGGGTGAACCATACGAAGGGCTCACCGCGTCCCGCAGCACAGCGTAGGGAGCCTTTTCAGCG
>NZ_JBEXEA010000119.1:0-1642 GCF_040606035.1 Streptomyces sp. NPDC005483 | reverse complement strand
CGTGTCCGCCAGGAGGTGGGTGTGACCTCGCCGACCGACATGATCAAGTCGAATGGCCGGAAATACTACCCGGGCATCGGACTGCTGGAGCACTCGTAGCGGCCGGCGAGTGGCGGCCCGGCCTCGCACGCGGCCTACTGCGGTGTTGTCTCGCGCTTTCCGATGAGGAGGAGGCTTCCCTGTTCGGTGGCCCCTCGAAGCGGCCCGGCACTAGATGATCGATTCCAAGGGGTCGGCTGCGCGAACGCGAGAAGGGAGTCCAACGTCAGTGTGTGAAGACAGAGTTGGACTCCCTCGCGACCGCACTGTACGTCAGAACCGATGACCTGCTGAAGGCCTCGCCGCACCTCGCGCCGTGGCGGCCGGCCGTCGGGATCACCCCGAAGCTCAGCGATGCCGAGCTGGTCACGCTCGCGATGATGCAGGCCATGCTCGGCTTCACCTCCGAGGCCCGATGGCTTCGCCACGTCCGCGCCCACCTGCATCATCTCTTCCCGTACGTGCCCGGGCAGCCCGGCTACAACAAGCGGCTGCGCAAGGCCGCGGACCTGCTGCGCCGGGTGACGCGGACGCTGGCCGCCGACACCTCGGTGTGGAGCGACGACGTGTGGATCGTGGACTCCACTCCTGTCGAATGCGGACGCTCACGGGAGACCGTCAAGCGGTCCGACCTGGCCGGATGGGCTGAATACGGCTACTGCGCCAGCCACAGCCGCTTCTTCTGGGGACTTCGGCTGCACATGGTCTGCACGCTCCAGGGGCTGCCGATCGGCTTCGCCCTGACAGGCGCGAAGGCCGACGAACGCGAAACGCTCCTGGACCTGCCGGCCGCCGAGGACGACCTGGTCGCCCGCAGACCCGGGCAGACGCTGATCGGCGACAAGAACTACTTCGGTCGCGCCTTCGGACGCGAACTGGCCGAGCACGGCATCCGGCTGCCGCGGCCGACCCGCAAGGGAGAACCGGAACGCTCCGGCACCCTTTTGTTCAAGCCGTCGCGGCAGATCATCGAGTCGGGCAACGAATCCTTGAAGGGCCAGCTCGACCTGGAGCACCACCGCGGCCGCACACCCGGCGGCGTCATCACCCGCGTCATGCAGCGCATCCTCGCGCTGACCGCCGCGATCTGGCACAAGGACGCCACTGGGCAAGCCGTCCTACGCTCCCTGACCGCTTACGATCACTGACCCCTTGGAATTGATCATCGTACGTCCAGCAGTCCGGGCGTCGTCCCAGCTCAAAGGAGGTGGAAGGGATGTAACCGGACGTCAAGTTCAGGGCAGCCAGCCGGTGCAAGTCCGGTCCGGGGAGACGCCAGGGTCCCCGGTAGCTGACCCCCGGCGTCGTTCGAGAGGGCGGCGTCGAAGTGGGGTGACAAGCGCCCTTCGGGGGCGTGCGACCGACCGGTCCGCAACATGAAGTGAAGTCTGCAGCGTCGTGTCGAGGGCATAGGTTTCTACTTCTCCTCCGGTGACTACGGCGACAACGCCGAGGCCACAGGAATGAAGCAGACCAACTTCCCGGCCCAGTCGGCCTGGGTGACGGCCGTCGGCGGCACCGCCCTGGCCGTCGGCAAGGGCGACAAGTACCTGTGGGAGACCGGCTGGGGCACCCAGAGGGCCGCTCTGTCCGCGGACGGCAC
>NZ_JBEXEA010000118.1:0-1647 GCF_040606035.1 Streptomyces sp. NPDC005483 | reverse complement strand
AGACGCCATCCGCTTTCCGAACGTGATCGTTTGGTTCGGGGTGGGTGGGCATGAACTCCGGCTGGCGGCGGGAGAGATGGGCGTGGTTCGTCCGTTCGTCTCGCTTGTGGAGGTGGCTGGTGCCGTCGGTGCTCGGTCTGCTGGAGGCCCGGGAGAAGAAGGTCCGGGAAGAGGTCGCGCGGTTGCGGGAGGAGGCCGAGCGGGTGCAGGCCGCGCTCGGCGAGGCGGAACGCGCGCTTCAGCGTCTGGCGGATGCCCGTGTGACGGTGGCCGAGGTGCTGGCGGAGCCGCCTGTCGCGGTCGCGGAGCCGGTGGTGAGTGTGGTGGCGGGGTCGGTGGTTCCGCGACGGACCGAGGGGATGACGGCGTCGGCCCTGCCTGCGGACTACCAGCGGATCATGTCCGTACTGGAGTCGGATGCGGGCCGGGAAGGCATGCGGTGCCAGCAGCTGGCTGCCGCCCTGGGCCTTCAGGCGGTCCCGGCGAAGGTCGAGGGACTTCGGTCGAAGGCGAAACGCCTGGTGGAACGAGGCTGGGCGCTCCAGACGCGGCCGGGAGTGTTCACCGCGCTCGGGACGCCGTCCGGCTGAAGGCACCGGGCCGGCGTCCGGCCAGGCGGCCGCTCATGAGCATGGTCATCGACCACAGCACCATGGCCTCGTGCATGGCGGGCAACGTCTCGTAGTCGCGGACCAGGCGACGCGAGCGCATCAGCCAGCTCAGCGTTCTTTCCACCACCCACCTGCGCGGCAGCACCACGAACCCCGTGGTGGCGTCAGAGCGTTTGACGATCTCGAGCGTGAGGTGGAGCTTCTCGGCCGCCCAGTCGACCAGGCGCCCCGCATAGCCGCCGTCCGCCCAGACGAGCCGGACGGAGAAGTACAGCCTGCGCAGCCGTTCCAGCAGAGGAACTGCGGCGTCGCGGTCCTGCACGTTTGCTGCGGTCACCGCGACGGCCAGGACCAGGCCGAGGCAGTCCACCACCAGGTGTCGTTTGCGGCCGCCCACCCTTTTGCCGCCGTCCCAGCCGGTCGTGGAGCCCGGGACGTTCGCCGCTGCCCGCACTGACTGCGAGTCCACGATGGCGGCCGTCGGGTCCACGTCGCGGCCCTCCTTCTGGCGCACTTTGTCGCGCAGCCGGTCGTGGAGCTCGGCGAGCAAGCCCGTCACCTGCCAGCGGCGGGCGAACGCGTGCACCCGCCGGTACGGCGGGAAGTCACAGGGCAGGTTGACCCACTTGACGCCGTTGTCGACGACATAGCGGACTGCGTCCAGCATCACGCGGTGGCAATAGCCCTCCGGCCGCCCGCCCCGCCCCTGAAACCACGCGGGGACCGGCAGCAGCGGCCGGAGTACCTGCCACTCCGCCTCCGTCAGGTCGGAGCCGTAACACCGCACGCGGACGGGCCCGTCCGCCGCGTTGCCGAACCTGTGCGCGAGACAGTCACACGCCGGAGAAGGCGCGTTGGACTCCACAGACGCGAGCACGAAAGACTGCGACACAGGGCCTCCTGGTGCTGCTCGGTTGGGATCGCAACCCCGAGCTACCAGGAGGCCCTGCCGTTATGCCCCGACCGCCGAGAGGTCACCCGAACAGGAACCGTGTTCGACTGGTCAAGCCTGCTGAGCGGTAAGCGGATGGCTTCT
>NZ_JBEXEA010000117.1:0-1661 GCF_040606035.1 Streptomyces sp. NPDC005483 | reverse complement strand
CCTCGATCTTTCGTGATGGGCCGCCGACGGAGTCGGGGGCCCATTTCGTTGTCGGTGGCTGAGGCGGGGCAGGTTGAGGGCCCGGGTGTCGTCTCGGGTGGACGCCGGGTTCCACTGCTCCGGGCTGGCACGTTGTCTTGCAGGGACAGGTGAGTTGGCTGGTCAGCCAGGGTTTGGCAGGGGTGCGAGCCGCGCGAGGGCGTCTGTGATCTCGTGGGTCCAGGGCCAGTGGCGGGCGAGGCGGAGGATGCGGCGTCGGCCGGTGGTGACGAGCTGGCCGGCCGCGGAGAACAGGCGGAGTCGCAGGCGGCGGGGTTCCCAGAGCCGGGTCTGGCCGGTCAGGGCGAGCATGGGCATCCAGGCCAGCAGGTCGAGGGCGATCTGGACGATCTCCAGCCAGAGCTGGTTCTGCGCGGTGTCGTGCAGGGGCAGGTTGCGCAGTCCGGTCGCTCGCGCGGCCCGGATGCGGTCCTCCGCGCGGGCTCGCAACCGGTGGCGGAGTTCGAGTCCGGCGATCGGCTGGTTGAGGGTGTTGGTGGCGAAGCAGGTGATCCGCATGCCGTCGGCGTCTGTGATCCTCAACTGGGCTCCGGGATGGGGCCGTTCCTTGCGGACGATCAACCGCATGCCCTGCGGCCAGCCGTCGAGCAGGTCACCGGTGAGTTCGGCGACCCAGGCCCCGTCACGGACCTCGCCGTCCGATTCGACCGCAGGCGTCCAGGCCGATGCGGGGATCTTCAGAACGTGCTCGTGGACGGCCTCGGTGATCACCATGCCGACCGAGTAGGACAGCCAGCGTCCGCGCTGGGCGAGCCAGGCCACGAACTCGTGGGTGCCGCCCGCGGAATCACAGCGGATCAGTGTCCGCCGTCCCCGCCGGTATTTCTTGGGCAGTTGAGCGAGGGCGAGGCGAGCGACGGTGATGTGGTCGGCGGCCGTGTTCGAGCCCGCGTTGCCGGGCCGGAGGTGGGCTGCGACAGGTTCGCCGGTTCCTCCCGGGCCGTGGTCGACGAAGCCCATGAGTGGATGGTGTCCGTAGGTCTTCTTCCAGGTCGGGGCCGCGTCCTGCTTGTCCGAGTGCGCGACGACCAGGACCCCGTCCAGGTCCACGGTCACCTGTCCGCCGGCATCCGGAGCCCGCTCGCCGGCCAACTCCCATACTCTTTTGCGGACTTCGGAACGTGCGGCGCGGATCGCGGTCAGCGCCTTCTCGCCGGAGGCGGCGAGGGTGCCGATCAAACGGGAGACCGTCGGATCGGAGGCAACCGGGCCGAACACACCCGGCTCGGCCCGCAGCATGGCGACGTCGGCCAGGCAGTCGCCGCCGAGTGCGACCGCCAGTGCGAGGTCCACGAGCATCTTGCCGGGATCGTGGACGGCTCGCGGTCTCCGCCACGGGGTCAGGGCTGCGGATATCGCCTGGTCAAGGCCGATCTTGCGGACCGTTTCGACCAACAGGACCGAACCGGCCTGCGTGACCACGGCCCGGCCGTCATCTCGGACAAGGACATGGGGATAGGACCCGATAGGCTGCTTCACCTGGAAAGTGCCTCCGACAGGGGCGGGAACAAGGACCTCAGCAATCCTCATTCTCGCTGGTCAGAGGCACTTTCTGCTTCCCTGACCGCCTGCCGGACAGCCCGCTTCATGAAAGCGCGAGG
>NZ_JBEXEA010000116.1:0-1736 GCF_040606035.1 Streptomyces sp. NPDC005483 | reverse complement strand
CATCGCCGAACATGGGCTGAGCAGCAGCAGCGCCGACCAGTACGTGGCTTACTATCTCTGGTTCCAGCGCCCTGAAAACGAGAACAAAATACCGGTCAAGACAGATAAGTTCCCCGTCTTCGATCCGCACGTGGGTCAGGTACGGCAGATCCCTATCGGCCCATTGGTGGAATCTCTCCGCCATGCGAGCATTCCCCTCAACGACCCCTTGAGGGAACTTTTTCGACAAAATCACTGGCCTCTGACCGGAGAAACACTGTCCGATGGTTCTTCACTCTGGCGACTCGAATCTTCCGGCGCATGGGCTGACCGCAAGTACACGGCAGCCTTCGCGGCATTCCTCGCAGCGAATGGCGGAGTTTTTCCCTCTCGGACCGCCGGGTCCAGTAGCATTGTATGGGGTGAGAGAATCGGGGCAGTGAGCCACAAGCTCGGAACTCCCGGCCGCAAGGAATATCATGCTGGTCTTCGCGAATTTCTAGAGGCGCACGGTGTTGAGACGGAGGAGACAGATGCGGGGAAGTGGCGGGTTACGAGGTGGCCGAATTCCGTTGCGCCGTCGCTGGCGAAGCCGGTGACGGAGGCTCCGCCGGTGTGGTGGCCGGGGCGGAGTCTGTATCTGGGTGGGGCTGGTGGCGGTGGGCGGGCCGAGGAGGTGGAGGCGGAGTCGGGGTCGGTTGTGTCCGGTAGTTACATGTCGGGGACGGGTGTGCTGGCGGGGTTCGGTGAGGCTGGTCCGTCGGGGTCGGCGGGCCGGGATGTTGAGGACTTGGCTGCCGGTGTGAGCGGCGCCGTGGTCCCGGGCGCGGACATGGATACGGGTATGGACGCGCTGTTCATGGATGTGGACTTGGGCGGTGTGGGGTCGGATCCGGATGTCGCTATGGGTGAGGTGGTGGCCCCGGAGGAGGATGAGGAGGATCTTTACGCGGTTGTCGAGGACTTCTATGCGGCCGATCCGGTTGGTGCGGTGGATCTGGATGATCGGGTTGGTGCGGTTGATCCGGCCGATCCGGTTGGTGTGGGGGTTGCCGGGGGGCTGGGTGAGGTCCCTGTGGTGGCGGAGGCGGATCCCGCGACGGTGTTCTGGAGGGCGTCGTATCCGCGGTGGGGTGGCGAGTATCTGATGGCGGTGTGGGGGCGGTTGAACAGTCATCTGGGGATCGTGGCTCATGAGGAGGGCGAGCGGCGGATGCGGGATCCGCAGTGGATCGCCTATGGGCAGCAGGTGATGGCGCAGGGGATACCGGACGAGTCGGCGCCGGGAGGGGTGCGGGTGCTGGAGGGGCTGCAGGTTCCGCTGTATTTCCGGGAGCTGGCGCAGCGGGATCTGCGGGTGTGGCCGGTGACGGCGGCCGGGGAGGCTGTTGGGGTGTGGACGGAGGTGGTGGCGCGGCTGGCCGGTGGCGGTGGGGTGTCTGTCGGAGTGCTGGCTGAGCGGTTGCGGGCTGCACGCGGGCAGCGGGGCGATGCGGGCTCGCAGGCCTGGGATGTCTCGGTGGAGACGGAGGACGGGCTGCGAGCTCAGGCGGACATGTTCGCGGAGCTGGACGGTGGCCGGTGGATCGGGATGTATCTGGAGGGGCTGGTGCGGGAGGTGAACCTGAACCTGGGGGTGCGTGGTGGTGCGCTGAGGCATGTGCCGGCGTGGCGGCCGGTCGATGGCGGTGCGGAGAGGGAGGGGTTGTGGGAGCGTGCGCTGTCGGAGCTGTTGACGGGTGCGGGGGTTTCGGCGG
>NZ_JBEXEA010000115.1:0-1943 GCF_040606035.1 Streptomyces sp. NPDC005483 | reverse complement strand
CGGAGCTGATGCCGAGTTCCCGGGCAACGGCGGTGACCGTCTTGCCCGAGGAATCGACGAGCGCGATCGCGTCCCGCTTGAACTCCTCGGTGTACTGCTTCGTGTACTTGCTTCCCACCTGGTGCTACTTCCTCTGGAACCTCAAGATCCCAGTCTCCAGGTGTCCAAGATCAAGGGGAAGCTTCAGCAAGAAGCTCACCCGTACCCATGAGCTCGCCGTCTTGGCCGACTACCTCGTCCAGATGGCGCCGATGTTCCGGATGCACCTTCAAGGCGACGTCGCATCGCTCTGCGACGAGATCCATCTCCTGGATCCGAGCGGCCAGGGGCTGCGGTACAGCATGGTCAAGGGTCCGGGCGGGACGACCGTGCCCGCACGCCCGGACCCGCTCTACGTCAACGTCCCGGAGTTCGCCCGCCGGGCCGGTGAGGCGTGCACCGCGCTGGACGTTCTTCTCGCTGAGATCACCAACGTGCAGGACTGGCAGCGCAATCTGGGGCCGGATTACGCGCGGGAGCGAACCTAGTCACCTGCGCGGGCGGCGCAGATTCTCCTGCGAGGACAACAGCGCGAGGACCGCGTGCTCCTGGTGGTACTCGCGCCACCGCTCAGCCAGAGCGCGGTCGGTGAACTTCCCCCGCCCCGGATCGCTCGACGTGGTCAGTTCGATCGCGTCCCACCCGCCGACGTCGTGGGCGAACGCCGCGGCGAGTTCCGCGAACGACGGGCCGCGGTAGTAGCTGACGTGGGTGTCGGCGATGTCCAGTGTCCTCCCGGACTCGTCCGAGACCAGGGTGTTGGCCGCCACCCGTGAGGTGAAGTAGGCGCTCACGTCATCCTTGACCTCGACGCGCATGGCGCTGGACACCTGCTGCCGGTAGCTCGGGGGCTTCAGGCAGGCCAGGTAGGAGAAGTCGATCCGGGTGCCGTCGGTGCGGATCACTTCGAAACCCGGGTATGGGCCCTGGAGCGGTGGCGCGATCGCGAAGGCCTCCACGCCTACGCCGATCTTGGCGTCGGCCTCTTCATGCATGTCGAGCAGGTCCAGCAGGAGCAGGTGATCGGCCTCCTGGTCGACCGTGCTGCCCACGCTGTACCCGTACAGCACGTCGCGGACAGCTTCCTGCGCGGCCTTCTTCGACGGGTAATCCCGGGATCCGATCCTGAACTTGGGCAACGAGACCTCTCCCTCTCCTCTTCCGTGTGTGGCAGTGCTGCCCGCCCGCGCTCGGGTCTATTCGGTCTCGACGAGCTGCCCCGATGGGTTGACCCGGCACTGGAAAAGGTGGAAGGGGCCGCCGCGTTCGGACAGAGGGGTGGGGTGGTCGGTGAGCTGCAGCACCCGCTGACGGTAGCGCCAGCCCGTTCCGTGCTGTGCCCGCCGCACGGCGGCGGGGTTGGTCTCCCATTCGGCGAGGTGCTGGACCAGAGCCTCGAGCGTCTCCCCGTCCCGGGACGTCGTGCTCGGGGAGGCGGGCGCCTCCTTGAGGACGGCGACGATGGTGTGCGCGGTCTGGGCGCTGAGCCAGGTGGCCGGGTTCGCGTCGGCGGCGCTGGTCCGCAGCCGCACCAGGGTGTTCTCCAGCGGGTCGGCCGTCCACGGCTTACTG
The DNA here is from genome assembly GCF_040606035.1 of Streptomyces sp. NPDC005483. Lineage (NCBI taxonomy): Bacteria > Bacillati > Actinomycetota > Actinomycetes > Kitasatosporales > Streptomycetaceae > Streptomyces > Streptomyces sp. NPDC005483. The sequence goes on along the minus strand of NZ_JBEXEA010000115.1, from coordinate 332 downwards.
CTGGCCAAAGCCGGCTCGCCAGTCAGCCAGTCCAGGAGGACGCCGCACTCGTGGCCGTTGAGACCGACTCCCTCCACGCCTGCGAACAGGGCGTGGAAGATGCGCAGCAGGACATCGCGGCGGCGGGGCTGCTGTCGGCGCTGGACCAGGCAGTGCCAGCACAGCCAGCCGATCGGCACGTAGGGGAGGTCCTCTGTGAACGGCGGGCGGCCGATCAACTCGCCCGTAGCGTAGGCGTCGCCGCACAGTGCGCACGTGCCCGGCGCGCTCGCGCTCTTGACCGACCGGGGCCGGGGCAGCCGGCCAATGCCGCCCGGCCGGTCGACCCGGGT
>NZ_JBEXEA010000114.1:0-2193 GCF_040606035.1 Streptomyces sp. NPDC005483 | reverse complement strand
CCCGATCATCAGGAGATGGGCGTTGCCGCCCGCGGCGGCGTGCGCCAGGGCGCCGCGGGCGGCCGGGAGTGCGAAGAGGTAGTCCGCCATGACCGCGGCGCGGACCTCGGCCGGGGTACGGCCGCCCTGGTCGTAGGCGTCGACGATCTTCTGCGCGCGGGAGCGGGAAATACGCCACCCCGCGACCTCGTCGACGACGCGGTCGAGGGTGTGCGGGTCGAAACGGTCGAGGTCGTTCGCCACCCACCACCCCATGTCGTCACTCGCCATGCTCAGCAGCACGTCGACATCGCGGTGCGCCCCCGAGGCGAAGACGTCCATGGGATGGGCGTGCACCACCGCCCCGGGCTGCCCGATGTCCAGGACGACGCCGGTGGCCTTGTTGTCCACCCCGCCGCGGACTCCGAGGTCCGTCGGGGCGACCTTACGCAGGGCGTCCCTCAGGGAGACCGCGTCGAGGTCGAGCAGCTTCTCCGGGTTGTCCGCTACGCCGAGTTCGGTGACGAACAGGTGCGCGAGCTCCTCGGCCCACCAGGCCGGGACGCTACGAGCGGGCCCGCCGGAGAACCCGGCCAGCCGCCGGTACAGGCCGTCGGCGGAGGAGGCGCCGAGCAGACCGAAGGTGGAGTAGGCGCCGGCGCTGTGGCCGTAGACCGTGACCTGGTCGGGGTCGCCGCCGAAGTGAGCGATGTTCCGCTTGACCCAGGTCAGCGCGGCGATGACGTCCTGCAGGAAAAGGTTGCTGGCCTCGGCGAGCCGCCCGCCGTACTGCGAGAGCGAGAGCGCGCCCAGGGCGCCGAGCCGGTAGTTGACCGACACGCTCACCACGCGCCCCGACGCGGCGAGACCGGAGGCGTTCGAGGTGGTCTGCGTGTTCGCGCCGAACTCGAATCCGCCGCCATGGATGTACACGGCCACCGGCAGCGTCTTCCCGGCCGGCTGCTCGGGAGCCCACACGTTCAGGTTCAGGCAGTCCTCGCCCATCCCGCTGTCAGCTTCTAGCCAGTCGCCGCTGTCGGGCTGGACAGAGACGACGCCCTTGCGGTCATAGGAGCAGTCCGGATCGAAATCCGCGACTACGGGGCGGCGGTATCGCTCAGCGGTGGCGTACGGGATTCCCCACCAGGACCGCACCCCTGGTGCAGTCGGAGCCTTGGGCGCGGTCGTGGTCATGGCGTGAGATTCCTTCCGGAGCGTTTCGGGTGTTTTGCGCGGCGTGTCGGCAGCTGATCGCTCGCGGTGGCGCTCCCCAAGCATTTCCTGGACTCCGGTAAATCGCCGGGCGGACAGCGGTCACCTGATGGTCATCAGGCGACACCTGTCTGCTCGTCCTCTTCTCCTGGCCCGTCGCCAAGCAGGCGAGGGCGACCTGAGACCCTGCCGTCAGCGGGTCCCCTGACTCGACACGCCGACTTGCCCAGGTAAGCCGGTGCAGCTCGCGGGCCCGAGCATGCCCGCTGATCATGCTGCTGCATGGACGGTGACCTTCCTGGCCTCGCCCAGGGGCGCGAGTCGGCTACAGAAGGCGACGGGTGTGGTGTGACATGACGGGGGAGGGCTTCGTTGATCTGAGGTTCGTTCTCGGGGGGCCTGAACCTGCCCTGGAAACAGTGCGGGGGCGACCGTCACACCGGCCTGACGGCCGAACCGCAGGGCTCTACCCAAGAGGGGCGAGCAACCCGTCCGGGCGGTTTCCTCTTGGGGCAGTTTCCCCACCACTGGCCGTCATCGCAGATGAAACACAGCGAGGGCGACAGTGTCTACACAGCGCGATGGCAGCCCTGCCGCACACCGGCTAATGGGACAACGAATCGCCCCGTAGACACCGTCGACTGGACACGACCGCGCCGCCCCGGCCCCTGTACGGCCCCTGGGGCTTGGCATCGCCCCTCAGAGCAGTGGCCCGAACGACGATCGGTAACCGCGAGCACCTACTCCGCCGCAGGTCAGAGGGGTTGGAACTCCCCCGACCTCCGCCGGACTCCAAACCCACGAGCAGCGGATTCAGTCCGTTCAGGCGAAGTTGACGATCCGGCAGGACAAAATGAACGTTTCCGCAGGTCAGAGGCGTGCACAGGTGGGGCGGGTGGGACTCGAACCCACAGCCGACGGATTATGAGTCCACTGGGGATCTTGACGGCCCTTGCCGATCATTGCCGATTCACGCCGTTCTTGCAGGTCAGACGTGCTGAT
>NZ_JBEXEA010000113.1:0-2236 GCF_040606035.1 Streptomyces sp. NPDC005483 | reverse complement strand
CTAGTGCCGCTCCGCAGAAGTTCGTGGAGGGGTGTTGATCAAGTTGTCTTCAGTGGGGTGCCTTCGTAGGTCCAGCGGTAGGGTCTCGCGGCCTCGTTGTGGCTGATCGCGTAGGTCTCGAGCTTGTCGATCAGGTCGTCACGGCTGGCGAAATCGCCGTGTCGTATGACACGGCGGGTCAGGGCAGAGAAGAACAGCTCGACCTGGTTGAGCCAGGAGGCGTGCGGCGGGGTCCAGCGGACGTGCCAGCGCGGGTGTGCGGCCAGCCAGGCCCTGGTGTGCTTGGCGGTGTGCGAAGAGCCGTTGTCGAGCACGACGTGGATCTCCTTGTCTGGGGCGATCGCCCGGTCGAGTTGGTCCAGAAAGGCGGTGAAAGTCGCCGCGTCGTTGCGGCGGATCACCTCGGTGAGGACCTCGCCGGTACGGACGTCGAGAGCGGCGACGATTGAGGCGGTGCCGTGGCGCCGGTACTCGAACTCCTGCCGGGCGGGTCCCCCGGGGCGGGCGGGACGCCCGGGATGGGGGCGCGAGCGGGCGGCGATCGCGGTCTTCTCATCGATCGAGAGGACCACCGCCTGCTCGGGCGGGTCGAGGTAGAGGGCGCACACGTGGGCGACGCGCTGCCAGAAGTCCGGGGTGTCCCGGCGGGTGAGCCAGCCGCGGACCTTGTGCGGTTTCAGGTCCAGATCCGCCAGGATCCGGCCGACCTGGGAGGCGGAGACCGGCGCGAAGCACGTGCCGGCCACCCGCTGGGCAATGGCCCGATGGGACCAGGTCGCCTCCGGGTGCGGCGGCGCGCTCGTCGCGGTGGCCACGATCGCCACGCGCACCTCGGGCCCGTACGCTCTCGGCCGTCCCGATCGCGCGGCATCGCGTAGGCCGCCCGGGCCCAGGGCGGCGAAGCGGCCCCGCCACTTGCGCACCGTGTTCACGCTGACGTCCAGCTCGCGGGCGATCGCGCCGTTGGTGAGCCCGTCCGCCGCCGCGAGCACGATGCGGGCCCGTAACACCTCCCGCACCTGGGACTTCGCCGAGGCCACCGTCCGCACCAGCCGCTCGCGGACCTCCCTCGCCAGCACCACCGCAACCGCTGCCCCTGACCGTTGCCCACCGCACACGGCCACGATCATGGCGGGGCCGACGCCGCACGCGGCAGGATGGGCCCGTGCTGAAGAACCCGCCGGAGTCGATGCAGCATCATCTCCGTCAGCGCCTGAACCACCACGCCCGTGAGCGCTGGCCGCAGGTGGACGCCATAGCGGTCCGCTTCCGCTCCGGATTCGCCTATGTAGCAGCCGAGTTGCCCGGCGAGCAGATCATCCCGCTATGCCGCCTGCGCTTCACCGGCGTACTGCACACCTGGGGCTTCGCCCTATACCTGGCCAGCAGCAACACCTACAAAGACAACATCCTGCCCACCGGCCTGCCCGCCGGCTCCGCCGAAGAGGCCCTCGACTGCGCAGGCACCCTCTACCTCAACGCTCTCGCGCCAGGCGGCCCCGAACTGATCCGAGTGCCAGCGGGACTCATCGTCCTCGTCGGCCCTCCAGCCTCGGGCAAGACCAGCTTCGTTCGGGCACTGATCGCGCGTCGGCAGATCGACGAGGAAGCCGTCGTATCCAGCGACGAGATCCGTGCGGACCTCTTCGGCACCTCACCCGTTGAAGCGGACTCCGACACGGCGGACGCTCGGATCTTCGAGGAACGAGACCGCAGAATCGTCGCCAGGCTTGCGACCGGACACAGCGCAGTGGCCGAGTCCACGAACGTCATCCCGCAGGCGCGCGCACGACTCATCGCCATAGCCAAGCGGTTCAACGCTCCGGTGACCATGCTGCGATTCAACCTGGACCTCAACGACCTCCTCCAGCAGCACGCGGAGCGAGGCCGCACCGACATCACCGCCGCAGACATCCGCGCCTACGCCGCGATCATGGACCGACACGCCTCCAGCGACCAACTGCGCTCCGAGGGCGCTACCGCCGTCCACGACATCCCAGGACGCCGCCAAGCAACCACCCCCGCTGAAGCCGCCGCCCACTTCTCATTCGCCTGACGCATCCGACGCGTCCAGCTAGGAGCACACTGAAGATCTTGCTCAGGCCGCCCGACTTGCGTTGGATCGCCGGTAAATGTCAATCAGCCTGTAATGGTGCAAGTCGGGCGCGATTTCAAGATCTTCAGTGTGCTCCTAGGCCTCCAGTCCCCTCCACGAACTTGCGCGGGGCAGCACTAG
>NZ_JBEXEA010000112.1:0-2310 GCF_040606035.1 Streptomyces sp. NPDC005483 | reverse complement strand
ACCGACTCGCCGCCATCGAGCGCGAGACCGACGTTGCCTGAGAGCTGAGCACGTTTATCTGTACTTGGCTGAGCACTTCAGGGAGTACGCGGACACGCCGTCGAAGCCCCGGCTCGCGGCCGGCACCGACGCCGCCGCCTTCACCGACTGGGCGTCGATGACGCCCGCGGTCGGCTCCGGATCGCGGCCCGCCGCCTCGCGGATCCGATCCCGCAACCGGTCGTGGAACTCGGAGACCAGGCCCTTGTCCCGCCAGCGCCGGAAGAACGCGTAGACGCGGTCCCAGGCGGGGAAGTCCGCCGGCATCGCCCGGCAGGTGATGCCACCCGCGACCAGGTAACGCACCGCGTCGACCAGCTGGCGGTGGCAGTAGCCCTCCGGCTGCCCACCGCGGCCCTCCAGCCAGGACGGCACGGGCATCGCGTCCCGCACGACGGCCCACTCCGCGTCCGTCATGTCCGAGGGGTATCTCGGACGCCTGTGCGGGTTGTTCCCGGCGCTCCCGAACCGGTGGGCGAGACAATCACACTCCCGGGCAGCCGAGTTGGAACCGGCCGGCGCGAGGGCGTACAACTGCGACAACAGGGCCTCCTGGCGCGCTCAAGGTCTCGACAACCCCGAGCTGCACCAGAGGCCCTGTCTTCATACTCGGCGTGCAGCAAGACCACCCGACCGAGTTGCCACCGTCGAACCCACGTCCATCAAGATCGGTACGGCAACGGCTTCTATGCCGGTGTCGAACCGCATAAACGAGGCGAACTCCTCTCAAGCGTTCTCCCGCAGCTTTACGATCGCCGGATGCTTCCGGCCCCAGGCGGCGGATTCGGCGAACCGCTCCAAGCGGCTTTCGCAGTCGGCGCCGCCGTAGACCTCGGCCAGGTGGGCCTGCACCTCGCCGTGGTCAGGCCCTTCGCGGCCGGCGAGATCACCATCTCGTCGCTCCCGGTCAGGCGCTTCTGCCGCTTCTTGACGATCTTCGGCTCGAAGGAGCCGTCCCGGTCGCGGGGCACGACGATCTCCACCGGCCCCACGTCGGTCAGCACGGTCCACCAGCTCGTCGATCAGATGGTCGTCCACGGCCTTCGCCCACACCGCCGCTGCCGACTCGACAGCGTCCTGCTCAGCCACGTTCTCACTGGTCATCGATGCATCCCACCCGAGGACGGTGAGCCGGTGAACATCTTCAGGGGCATAGGGGTCGTGTCGCCTGGCCGGCACTACGTTCCACCCGGTGCACAGCAGTCGGTCAGCTGGGTGGGCAGAGGTTGAGCAGGGGCTCTTCCCGGTTGGGGATCATGACGAGGATGGTGTGGTTGAGGTCTTCGACGAGTTGGGTGAGGACGGGGAGCAAGGTGTGGAGGTCGGGTTCGGCGACTTCGATTTCCAGTCGGGTGTCTGTGAGGCTGATGTGCCGGCCGGCGGCGATGGCTCGGATGTCCCGCGCGGTGTGTTCGGTGTGTTCGGTTTCGTCGTGGCCGGGGGCCGGGCGCAGCCGGTAGTGCAGTGTGGGGGAGGCGTCCTGGTCCGCGGTGCCGGCTCGGGGTCCGGTTGCGGTGCGAGTTTCGGTGCCGGGGATGAGCGGGGCGTGGCCGGTGGGCCGGCTGGTGGGCTGTTCGGGGGTGGTCAGGTTGTCGTGGAGGGTGTGGAGGGTGTGGAGGTCGTGGTCGTCGAGGTCGGGGACGAGTTCGGCTGCGTTCTCGTTGGCGGTGCGGACGGCGGCGGAGTCGTGCGGGTGGGTGTCGAGTGCGGTGAAGACCGCGCGGAGCCGGGTGATGACTTGTTCTTCGTAGCCGGGGTCGGGGGCGAGTTCGGTGCCCTTGCCCTTGGGAGTGGTGTGGGCTTCGGTACGGGCTACGGCGACGGCCATGATGACGCGGTGCAGGCTGTCGCGGTAGGCGCTTGCGAGGGGGGTGTCGCCGATGGCGGGGCGGTGCTGGAGGGCGCGGCCGACGATGCCGGATGCCCAGGTGAACAGGGTGGTGGCGTGCGGGACGGTCCAGTTGCGTGAGGCAGCCCACCGGATGATCCGCGGGTCGTCGGCGGCCGGGCCGGGAAGCGGCCCGTTCGTGGTGGCCGCCGCCGGCCCCTTGGAAGAGGACGCGGCGGATGAGGACGCGGTGGTGGATGTGGTGTCCGTGGGAAGCGGGCCGGCGCCGTAGGGGCCGGGGTGGCGTGCGGGCTGTTGCTGCCACGGGCCGGCCTGTCCTCCGCCCCGGGGTGCGTCGAGGTAGGCGACAGCCCCTCCGGCGGGCCGGGCCTCGTGGGGCTGGGGTGACTGCGCGGGGGGCGGTGGCACGGCGGGCCGGACGG
>NZ_JBEXEA010000111.1:0-2364 GCF_040606035.1 Streptomyces sp. NPDC005483 | reverse complement strand
TGTCGGCGTACACGTGAACGTACACAGCCGCGTACGGATGAACGTGCTCAGTTCTTGATGCGGTGAGGTTGGCGCGTCGGCAGTCTGCTCCTGTGTCTTCGGGGTGGCAGAGAGGTGGCTGATGGTGGTTCTGGACCCGCATCGCTGGCTGGAGTTGAGGCGTTTCCGCGGCCTTTACGAGTCCGGGGCGATGAGTCTGTCGGAGATCGCCAAGGCGACTGGGCTGAACCGTCGCACGGCCAGAAAGTACCTGTCGGGGCAGGCGCCGGTCGCGCCGCCGAAGCGGGCGCCGAACGGGAAGCCGAAGGCTCGGGTGGTGGATGAGGTCGCGCCCCTGATCGACGCGATGCTGCGGGCCGAGATCCTCATCAAAGGGGCGGTGGTCCACGAGCGCCTGGTCAAGGAGTACGGCTTCACCGGCAACTACCAGCGTGTGAAGATCTACCTGCAGGAAGCCCGGCCCCGGATCGCGGACGAGCTGGGCATCAGCCCCGGCGAACTCGCGGGTCTGCACCGCCGGTTCGAGGTCGTCCCCGGTGCTCAGGCGCAGGTCGACTGGGGCGACGAGGGCAAGGTCCTCGCCCATGTCGGGATCCCGAAGGTCTATTCGTTCCACATGACCTTGTCCTACTCGCGCGATCCGTTCTGCTGCTTCACCACCAGCCAGGACCTGGCGACGTTCTTCGACTGCCATCGCCGCGGGTTCGCGCACTTCGGCGGTGTGCCGATGACGATCGTCTACGACCGCACCAAGACGGTTGTCCGTCGCCACGTCGCTCCTGGTGAGGCGGTTCCGCTGCATCCGGAAGCGGTGGCCTTCGCCGGGCACTACGACTTCGACATCGACGTCCTGGCCGCCTACCGCCCGACCGGGAAAGGACGGGTCGAGCGCCAAGTCCTGATCGTCCGCGATCATGTTCTGGCGGGCCGGGCCTACTCTTCAGTCGAGGAGATGGACGCCGCGTTCACCGCCTGGGTGCCGATGCGGCGGGCGAAGGTCCACGGCACCCACGGCGAGGTCATCGGCCATCGCGCCGTCCGTGACCACGTGGCCTTGCGGCCGCTGCCCAGGACACCGTATGTGGTCGCCCAGCGGCATCTGCGGCACGTGGGCAAGGACTGTCTGGTCGCCTTCGACGCGAACCTGTACTCGGTGCCGGCCCGCAGGGTCCGTGCCCGTCAGCTGGTCGAGATCCGGGCCACACGGTCGCAGATCAGCCTGCACTCCACCATCGCCGACGCCAACGGTGAGACCCTCCTGGCCGTCCACCCACGGGCTGTTGGCCGCGGCGCCCGCATCGTCGACGACAGGCACTGGGATGGCCTGCCCAAGGGCGATAACCGGCGCGTCACCACCGGCGACGTGATGGCCCAGCCCCGCCACCGGGACGCCCTGGGCGAGGAAGCCGGACCGCTCAAGGCCCTGCTGAACCGGTCCGCCGCCAGCCGCATCGAGGTCAGTCGGCGTCCGTTGTCGGTCTATGACGAGCTGACCGGCACCCGCCCTTTCACCACCAATTCGACGACGAGGGAAGCCCGTTGAGCCAGCTGGTTACCGCCCGCATCCGCAGCACGGCCGCCAAGCTCGGCCTGCCCCACCTGGCCGAGAGCCTGAACCAGTACGCCGAGCGGGCCGAGGAGGGCAAGCTCGGCTACCTCGACTTCCTTGATCTGGTCCTGGCTGAAGAGCTTGCGGTCCGCGATGACCGGCGTTTCCGGCAGGGCCTGCGACTGTCGAAGCTGCCGCACCACAAGACGCTGGACGACTACGACTTCTCCTTCCAGCCCGAACTCGACCCGCGCAAGGTCAAGGACCTGGCCACCCTCTCGTTCATCGAGGCGAAGGCCAACGCAGCTCTTCTGGGCCCGCCGGGAGTGGGCAAGACACACCTTGCCGTCGCCCTGGCCGTCGCGGCCTGCCGGGCCGGGTTCTCGATCTACTTCACCACGCTCGACGACATGGTCCGCCAGCTGAAGACCGCCGAAGCCGCGGGCCGGCTGACCAGCAAGCTCCGTTCCTACCTGCGGCCCAGCGTTCTCGTCGTCGACGAGGTCGGCTACCAGCCCCTCGAGCGCGCTGAGGCGAACCTGGTCTTCCAGGTGATCTCGAAGCGTTACGAGAAGGGCTCGATCATCCTGACCTCGAACAAGACCTTCAGCGAATGGGGCCAGGTCTTCGGCGACGAAGTCCTCGCCACCGCGATCCTCGACCGCCTCCTGCACCACTGCGACGTCATCGCGATCAACGGCCCCAGCTACCGGCTGAAGAACCGACTCGCCGCCATCGAGCGCGAGACCGACGTTGCCTGAGAGCTGAGCACGTTTATCTGTACTTGGCTGAGCACTTCAGGGAGTACGCGGACA
>NZ_JBEXEA010000110.1:0-2605 GCF_040606035.1 Streptomyces sp. NPDC005483 | reverse complement strand
ATCAGTCGGGCCTCGCCGATGGCTCGGAGGAAGCCCGGGGTGGTGCCGAGCATCTCGGCTGCCCGGCCCATCGTGTAAGCGGGATAGTCGTCGTCCTCCAGGCGATTGGTCAGAGGCTTGTCCGGAGTCATGTCACCTCGTCGTCCAACGCGTCGAGGGGCCCTGGTGCCGTACGCACCAGGGCCCCGAGGAAAGCGAACACCATCTGTCGGCCCTACTGCTGTGCCGACCTTCTGTTTCCGCTACCCGGCCCGGCAGAGCGGGGTGCGGGGGGATCGCAACTGCTTGACCGGGAACCACCATCCATTCCGGGGTCTTGCGGTACCCGGGCCGAGAGTGTCGGGCCGGGCGATCCTGATGGCGTCTCCTCCGTTTCTCTCTCGCTTCTTTCTGAACCAACCACTGGGTGAATCGGTACTGCGGTACTGCGGTGGCGGCTCCTTGACCTGCGAGCCGCCCAGTGCGGCTCTCAGCCCCGTCGCCATTCTGGGAACACTTTGGCTTCGAGGCTCGAGAGCCGCGCTGACCTGCGAACTTCGTGCACAACACCCGCCAGTTCGTGTCTGCCGGGTCTCGTCGACCGTGTCTACGATATGAAGCGTAACCATGGCGACAGAAGATGTCTACTCTGGCAAGAGTAGATTTCACTCCCGTGGCGGAGGAGAAACCCTGTGATCCGCTCGATCGGCCGGGAGCCGTCCTCCTCGGCGCGGTACCGCCCGGGCCGCGGGGCGGTTCCGGGACTGAAATAGGATCTGTTCTCATGTCGAACCCTGACGAGCTGCTCGTCGCACTCTCCGCCGCGGTGGAGTCCGAGCGAAGCAATCAGATGTCGTTGACCGTGGTCGTCGGCGGGGCCGTCATCACCGGCCGGCTGGCTCCTGAGGCCGTGTGGAGGGAGCGCGTGGCGGAGGTACTGAAGGACTCGGACCGCCTGGGCCCGTTCTCCGACGTCTTCGCCCGCGACCCGCGAGGGGACCGGCCCGGCCGTGACGAGGCGCCCACCCATCTGCACTTCCATCTCGCCCGGATCCTTCAGGGGAGCCTCGGTATCCCGGAGACGGGAGGCATGTACCGAGTCGCGATCAAGGACGTCAGCGCGTGGACCGTGGGCGATCTCAGCTACTTCGACCGGTGAGACGCCTGCCCGCCGCAGCGGGCGGGCAGCGTCCTGACCGCGCCGGTCTCGCCGCGGCGTGCTGAGCGTGGTCCGCTGAACCGGGTGCCCCGGTCACCGGCGACTGCCGCCCACACCGGCGTGGTCGACGGCCGTGCCGGCGCCCGGCCACCGCACGAACCCCGGGCGCCGGTGGCCGCGGCGATCTGCACGCCGAAGAAGCCGGGCCGCCGGCACCGCCGTGCACGGAAACGTGGGCGTGGTCAGGGGAACCAACGCCGCCTGGTCATGGGGCAGGAGGGCCGGCCTGGCGGCCACCTCGGCAGGCAGGGGCACGGGTGAAGCGGGCGAGTTCGTACACCTCGTCCTGCTCGCGCCCCCGCCGACCGGTCACCGTGTCACCAGGTGGGGATGAGGCCGCCGTCGATGATCATGTCGCTGCCGGTGATGTTCCGCGCGCCGTCGCCGGCCAGGAACAGGACCAGTTCGGCGACTTCCCCGGGCCGGGAGAAGCGGCCGGTGGCGGTGGAACCGGCGGCCTGCGCCACGACGTCGTCGGGTGTCATGCCGGCGGCTGCGGAGACGGTGGCCGCTACCCCGTCCTGGGCCAGCCAGAGGTCGGTCTGCACCGGGCCGGGACTGACGGTGTTGACGCGGATGCCTTTCGGGCCGACCTCCTTCGACAGGGCCTTGGAGAAGGCGACGAGGGCGGCCTTGCCCGCGCTGTAGTCGATGACCAGGGGGTCGGGGAGCGTGGCGTTGACCGAGGCGACCGTGACGATCGACCCCTGACCGGCCGCCAGCATGACGGGCAGGGCCGCGCGGGTGACCCGTACCGCGGTGAGCAGGTTCAGATCGAGGACGCGTTGCCAGTCGGTGTCCGTCACCGACAGGAACCCTCCGGTCCGGGCCGGTGCCGTGCCCACGTTGTTGACCAGTACGTCGATGCGTCCCCGGGCGGCTTCGACGAGGCGCCCGGCGGCGGCGGGCTCGGCGAGGTCGACGGGCACCCAGGTGACCTGGCCTTCCTTGACCAGCGCGTCCAGCTCGGGCGTGGAGCTGCGGGAACCGGCGATCACCGTCGCGCCCGCCTGCGCGAGGGCGGTGACGACGGCCAGCCCGATGCCCTTGCTGGCACCGGTGACGACGGCGGTGCGTCCGTGCAGTGGCGCGTCCATGTCTCTGCCTTCCGTTGCCGGGCGCCGGGCAGCGCCGGGCACCGCGTCCAGCAGACCACGCTCCGGCGGGAACGGACAGCCCGCCGCCGGTGCGCCGGCCACGGGCTCCCGGTCACCGTTGCGGGAGTGCCGCCTCCGGGTTGCCGTAGTAGGCGTCGGGGCCGTGTTTGCGGGTGTAGTGGCGTTGCAGGAGGTGGGCGGGTGGGGGTGCGGTTGGGTTGAGGGACAGGGTGTGCAGGGCGATGTCGGCGACGGCCTCGCAGATGATCGCGTGTTCCAGGGACTTGCGGGCGGTGCTGCCCCAGGTGAA
>NZ_JBEXEA010000109.1:0-2928 GCF_040606035.1 Streptomyces sp. NPDC005483 | reverse complement strand
AGGACCTCAGCAATCCTCATTCTCGCTGGTCAGAGGCACTTTCTGCTTCCCTGACCGCCTGCCGGACAGCCCGCTTCATGAAAGCGCGAGGCTAATACTCCAGTCATACTTCGCGATCTGCTTCGATGGCCTTCGGGGCTACTGGCCTCAGTCGGATCGCGGAGGTTGGCGGATGGACGAGCGCACGGTCATGTTGAACGAGCTCGCGCAGGGCCTGCGCCCGATCGGGCAGGGTGTCGAGTGGTTCGAAGCCCTGCCCGCCCAGGACCAGTTCGAGGTTCTTCGGGATCTTGGCGGGCACTGCATCCAGGCGCGGGCGACGGTGGAGGACGGGCCCGAGAGCGTGCGGCTCGCCGGTATCCGGCCGACGCATACCCCGGCGGTGCTGATCACGCGTGGGCAGTTGGCCGGGCAGCTGACAAAGATCATCAATCTGCCGCAGGACGAGCGCGTGAAGGCGTTTCGGCTGCTGGTCGCGCTGCTGGGGGTGGCGGACAAGCGCCGTCGGGAGCGGTTCTGCGTCGCCGGATGCACCCATGCATGGCACCAGCTGGCGGCAGGGGCCGATACGGATGCGGCCACCGCGTGATCATCAGAGGTTGTGTGGACTTCTGAAGATGGTGCGATGGCCGCGGGCCACAGCGTAGACCCTGCCCGCTGGCGGGCGATGTTCGACCAGGCCATGGCTCGCATCGCGGGCCGGTTCCACCGAGTGGAACCACGGGCGACGGCGCGGGCGTTCGTGCTCGGACTGCTGTCCGGCGTCGAGCGCAAGAACTGCTGGAGGCTGGCCGAGGAGGCAGGCCATGCCCGCCCCGGTGCGATGCAGCGGCTGCTTCGAAGTGCACGCTGGGATGCCGATGAGGTGCGCGACGAGGTCCGCTCCTACGTGCTGGATCACCTCGGCGGCGATGGCGTGTTGATCGTGGACGAGACAGGGTTCTTGAAGAAGGGTCTCCGTTCGGCGGGCGTGCAGCGGCAGTACACCGGCACAGCCGGTCGGATCGAGAATGCCCAGGTCGGAGTGTTTCTCGCCTATGCGACGTCGCGGGGACGGGCTCTGATCGACCGTCGGCTCTACCTTCCCGAGCACACCTGGTGCCGGGATCCCGGTCGCCGGTCGGGCTCCGGGGTTCCCGAGCAGGTGGAGTTCGCCACCAAGCCCCGCCTGGCCCTGCAGATGATCGAAGCGGCCCTGGATGCCGGGTGCCCCTCCTCGTGGGTGACCGGCGACGAGGTCTACGGTCAGGACCCGCATCTTCGCTCCGTCCTGGAGGCACGCGGGATCGGCTACGTCCTGGCGGTTGCCTGCACCACCAGGGTGCGGATCAACGAGGACCGCACATCGGTCCAGGCTGACACCGCAGCCGCCTCACTGCCACGGGACACCTGGCACCGGCAGAGCGCCGGCGTCGGCGTCGGAGCGAAGGGACCGCGCTACTACGACTGGGCATGGGTGCAGACCGGAGCCGACAAGAACCGGTGCCTGCTGATCCGCCGCAACACCGCAACCGGCGAACTCGCCTTCTACCTGTGCTGGTCACCGGACGAGGTGGCCCTGTCCGCACTGGTACGCGTCGCCGGGACCAGGTGGTGCATAGAAGAGTGCTTCCAAGCCGCAAAAGGCCAGGTCGGTCTGGACCACTACCAGGTCCGCCACTGGACCTCCTGGCACCGCCACATCACCCTGGCCATGCTCGCGCTGGCCTTCCTCGCCGCCGTCGCCGTCAGCAGGAAGCCCATTCGGAGCACCGACCCGTACCTTCCGGTCCGCAGTAGCGACCCGATCGATCTGACCATCCCGGAGATCCGCCACCTCATCGGCACGCTCTTCAGAGCACCGACCACGCCGCACCGCCTTCTGACCTGGTCAATCTGGCGCAGACTCCACCAGGCGCAGGCCAGACGCGCCCATTACCGACGCCGACTCACCAGCCACTCGGACACCTAGATCACGAAGTCGCACTGGAGTACTAAGCCTTGAAGCGCCTGATCGAGAACCAAGACAACGAGATCGTCCTTGGGGAACTGGTTGCGATCCCCCATCGCCATGGAGGGCGACCGCCGCCTGCCGTACGGGCGCACCACCGGACCTCGCATCGTCAGTTGCGCTCCTCGGTCGCCCCCGAGGACGACCGTCGCTACGCGTCGCAGACGCCGCCCTACGACCCATGGGCGTTGCGATCCTCGGTCGCCCCGGAGGGCGACCGCCACATCCCAGCCGCTCGCATCGACCCCAGTGGACTCGATGCTATTGCGGGTCGTCCCAGACGACGACCGCCACAGCCGTGCACGACCTTCGCCGGCATGAGCACCGCGGGGTTGCGATCCTCGGGCGCCCCAATAGGACGACCGCCAGGTTGCCGTGAACGAAGGTGCCCGCTGCGTACAGCAGGTTGCGATCCTCGATCGCGGGAGGGCGACCGCGGCCTCACCGTACTACCGGGGTTCACAACGTTGCGATGTCGGCCGCACGAAAGGACGACCGCCACGCGCAGGTACCGGGTTGTATCGCAGGTCCTGGAACTCATTGCGATCCTTGGTCGCCCAAGAGGCGACCGCCACCGTACGGGGCCTGGGACGCGTGTCCAGCCATACGTGGAGTTGTGACCTTCGGTTGCCCCCGAAGGCGACCGCCACGACGCTGCTGGCGGCGCGCTGTCCGGTGGCGGGGTGTTGGGACCCTCGGTCGCTCCTGAGGACGACCGCCACGACGAAGTCTCCTTCGCCCCCCGCCGACGAGGGCCTCCTGCAAGCCGGGTGCCCAGGAGGCCAGAACCGCGAGGGTTTCGTCCACGTACCGCCAGGCGGTCGCGGTGGAGATCCCGAACCCGGTCGTGTCCCTTGACGTGGTGTAGGCGATCAATCGTCGGTCGTGTTGGTGGTGTTGGGGAGTGCGGGGGCGCTTTCGCCGGGCTCGGTGGGGTA
>NZ_JBEXEA010000108.1:0-3010 GCF_040606035.1 Streptomyces sp. NPDC005483 | reverse complement strand
ATCGCTCAGGCGGGGAGCGATCCCGACCTGCGGACGCCGAGGCGCCAGGCCGGGATGCTCCTTCAGCAGGTCATCCGTCGTCGCGTAGAGTGCGGTCGCGAGGGTGTCTAGGTTGTTGGTCACAAAACGATCTTCGACACCCTCGTCCTCGTCTCCGCAGGCATATCTTGGGATAGATCATCCAGCTCGCACTGACGCGTACTGGTCTGCCAATGACGGAGCGTGTGCGGCATTCCCCCAACCATGCATGCTCGTCGGCTATCTGATTTTGATGATCACCTTTCCGAACGGGCTGGCCGATTCGTAGTACCCGTACGCTGCCACGGCTTCTTCGAACGGGAACACCTGGTCGAGGACTGGTCGGAGCCGATGCGCGGTGATGACGTTGTTCATTGAGGTGAACTGGGCGCGACTGCCGACGGCCAATGCGCGGACCGTAGCGGCGACGCCGAACAGCAGACGAGGGTCGACCGGTGGCCAGTTGCCGGAGACGGACCCGACGAAGGCGATGTGTCCGTCGACGGCGACCGACTTCAGCGACTGCTCCAGCGTTCCGGCGGTGTCGACGACGCGGTCGACCCCTCGCCCGGCGGTGAGTTCACGGGTGGCGGTGTGCCAGTTCGGGATGTTGCGGTAGTTGATGACGTCGTCCGCTCCCAGATCGCGAAGGCGCTGTTCCTTATCCGCGCGGCTTGTCGTGGCGATTACTCTCGCGCCCAGGAGTTTGGCGAACTGCACGGTGAACAGCGACACGCCGCCGGAGCCGGTGGCCAGCACGGTCTGTCCGCGCTGGATTCCGCGGCCGTCGCCGGTCAGGGCGTTCCATGCCGTGACGGCGGCGCAGGGAAGGGTCGCCGCCTCGGCGTAGGAGAGGTGGTCGGGGATGTGCACGAGGGCGTCCTCGGGGAGGATGGCCAGCTCGGTCAGCATTCCGTCGAGCGAGCCACCCAGTTGCGGCAGGTATGCCGGTTCCAGCGGGCCGTCCAGCCACCGCGGGAACAGTGCGGCGGTGACGCGGTCACCTGGGCGCACCCGCCGGACGTCCGGCCCAACTGCGACGACCTCGCCAGCACCGTCCGAGACCGGTATGACGCCCGGTTTGACGGGCAGCACGTACTCCCCCCGTAGCACGAGAAGTTCGCGAAAACTGAGCGAGGCAGCGTGGACCGCGACCGCGACCTCCCCCTCCTTGGGTGTGCGTGGTTCGTGCGTGCGCAGCGAGAGGCCATCGATACCGCCGCCGGCGCTGACGTGGTAACTGCGCACCATCGATGGGAGCATTGCCGTCATCCCTCGATGAACTGGTAGTCGCTGACGATGCGGCCGTCGGGGCCGAGCATGAGGATCTCCAGCCCGACACCGGCGACCTCACCACCGTCCCGCGGCGCCATCTCCCAGTTGAACTTGACGACATCGTGGAGCCGGTCGGTGTTGCCGCGCGACCGGAAGACGAAGGTGCCCGGCGCGACGAACTCCTCGTAGGCGCGCGTCACCCGGAACTCCAGCGCGTGGTGCCCGCGAGCCTCCAGAACGAGACGGTCGAAGCCCAGCCCTTCAGCGGTCTGCAGGATCTCCTTGGGAGGCTGCAGCACATGGACAGCATCGGCGGACCATAGCTCACGAAACGCGGAGCGGCGTCGCTCCGCATCGGGTTCGTTCCACACGGCAACGTAGCGGTCGGCGAGGTTGCGGATGTCAAAGTCAACCATGGTTGGTCCCCTCGGTTGCGAATGGTCGGCGTGCGGCAACGACCGTGCCGCGCTGGCCGTCGCGCGGCAATTCCTCGCAGGGAATCGCGGATCGGCAGCCGATCGGGTTACACAAGAGGGGTGATCAGCGAATCGACCAGAGACGGGCTCGCCGGAGCGTTGCGTCAGTGGCGCACTCGGCGGCGCGTCAGCCAGCTGGAACTGGCCGTGCGTGCCGGAACCACACAGCGGCACGTCAGCTTCATCGAGAGCGGACGGTCCACCCCCGGCCGGTCATTGATCATCCGGCTGGCCGAATCCCTGGAGGTGCCGATCCGCGAGCGCAATGAACTGCTCCTTGTGGCCGGATTCGCACCGGTCTACCCGCAGACCCGACTGGACGACCCCCAGCTCGAACCGATTCGCACGGCCCTCGAACGGATCCTGCACGGCCACCTGCCGTACCCGGCGGTGGTCGTCGACAGGCACGGTGACCTCGTCTCGGCCAACGCCGCCTTCCACGCGCTCACCGCTGGTGTGGCCCCGCATCTGCTCGTGCCTCCGGTAAGCGTGCCCCGGGTGTTGCTGCATCCGCAGGGCCTCGCGCCACGCATCGTCAACTTCGACGAGTGGGCGTGGCACGTCATCGACCGCATTCAGGCCGAGAGCGTGCGCAACCCAGACGACCAACTCCACAGGCTGGCCTCCGAACTCACCGACCTGGCACCACCACGTCCGCGCGAGTCACCGCACCACCTCGGCTTCGCCGTACCGCTGCGCCTACGGGCACACGATCCGGCCGACGGCAGGGAGCTGACGCTCATCACCACGCTCACCCATTTCGGCACCGCTATCGACGTCACAATCGCCGAACTACGACTTGAGGCGTTCCTACCGGCTGACCAAGCGACCACTGCCATGCTGGCCGAACTCCTCAAGCGGTAACCGATCCGCCCGCCACAGCCCCGCGCGGCGACCAAACCGTCAACCCGTCATGCGCTCGCTCACCGCATACGAAGCCACTGACCCCTTGGAATTGATCATCTAGGCCAGCTCATCCACACATATTGACAAGCACTCCGCGGCCGAGTTCGCCGGCCCGCCTGCGTGACGATTTCAGCTACGGGACCCCGGGCGGCGTTCCTCCTCGGCATCGCTGCTCGTTGCGGTGGTCAGAATCGCGCTTGCGACGACGTCGAAGAGGTGGTCGGCGCGTGGGGCGAGGGAGGGTTGGTCGCCGAGCCATGCGAGTGCCGCGATCAGCGCGAACAGGTCGGTGCCGTCGATGTCTTCCCGGGCGGTGCCGGCGGTCTGGGCGCGGG
>NZ_JBEXEA010000107.1:0-3061 GCF_040606035.1 Streptomyces sp. NPDC005483 | reverse complement strand
TTCGGCTACCTCACCCCAGCCGAGACCAGGCAGCGGCAGCAACACGCCCTCGCGGCATAACCATCGAGTGTCCAGGATCACGGGGAAACTTCAGCCCTGCCGGTTCAACCGCGCGCCAGTGAAGCGCGCCTAGGAGCCGGCCGAGGAGCTCTTCGTCGTCTGGCCAACGCTGCATCAAGGCCAGGGCACGGCCGGTGAAGTGCGGATCGGTGGAGAAACTGGCGCCCAGCCCGACCCACAAGAGAGCTTCGTCCCGGCTGCGAGGATCCAAAGGCGCACCGTGCTCGGTCAGCGTCTGCCAGGCCTGCTCGGGCATGGCTCGGCCCGCGTAACACTTGACCAGGGCCCATCGGGCGTCGGAATCCAGGGGGTCGAGGGCGAGCAGTTTCAAGGCTGCGTCCGTCGCCTGGTCCATTCGCCCCTCGGCCGACTCAACTTCAACGAGCAAGGCGTACATGCGCCCCTGACCCGCCCAGTCGGCCCCGGCCATCCGCAGCGCCGCGTCCGCGCACTCGCGCGCGCGTGCGTAGGCCCCGGCCTCGCGGAAGGCTCCAGCGGCCATGGCCATCAATCGGACATCGCGCCACTGATGGGCGCCGTCCTGCAGAGTCTGAGCTGCCAACGGGATGTCACCGGCGCGGTGGTAGCGCTGGGCGAGCTTGAGCACGATCATGGGGCTTCGGGCCGTGTTGGCACGCAACACGGCCAGCTCGTCGCCAGGGCGGCCCCGAAGTGCCCGGGCAAGCAACTCGATCTCGGCGACGGCTTCGGGAAACCCGGGCTTGAGGTGCTCGAGGTCCGGGAGGTCAGCTCCCGCCTCGGCCAGGCCCATGGCTGCCGTCAGTTGTTCCGGTTCAGTCTGTGCAGCCTCCCAAGCCTGCAGCCACAGACCCCTTACCTGGGGGTTCTCGGTGTCACCGTCCAGGCGCAATTCCGCCATCACCGCCATGACCTGGGCTTTGGTGAACGCATTGGTCATCCCGGCCAGCAGCTGTTGAGCCTTCTGCTCTCGGCCCGACATGGCCGCGACGAGAGCGGTCTGCTCCCGCAGCCTGTCGTCAGCCGCCTCGCGGGGTAGGGCCTCGCCCTCCGGCTGCGGCTGTGTCAGGCTCCACGCCGAGGACAGGTCTCCGCACAACACGGCAGCCTGCACGGCCAGGACTGCTGCTTCAGCGCTGTCTCCGTACCAGGTACGACGGCTGTTCCGAGCCCGAACCGCTACGGCCAGAGCCTCCTGGGCATCGGCCAGCTGATTGGGAGTGCGGCTGTGCACGGCGTGTTGCAACAACGCTGTGGCCAAGCGGATGGAAACGCCTGTGAACATTCCTTCCCGGTCCGCAGCCCTCAGCAGTGTCAGTGCCTCGCTCTCCCGGCCCGTTCTCGTCAGGGCCTCGGCCTCAAGTTGAACCCGCAACGCCTCCGCCAACGCGTTGTGTGGTTCCCACTGGCCCAGATGTTGGATGCACCCGGCCCAGTCCTCGTCGAGGTAGCCGCGCAGCGCCTCCAGCAGCGGTGATGCTGTGTCCTGGTGCTCTAGGAGGTACTCCCGAGCCTCCTGCTCTGTGTTGGAGCCGGCTTGCATTGCCACCCGGGCCAACAGGAAGTCCCGGGGGTGTCCGCCTTCGTGCAGGCAACGTTCGAAGAACACCCGGGAAGCACGCGGCGCGCCGTAGTCAGCAGCCAGTTGACCTAGCCAACCAAACGCCTGGGCAGGCGCCTGCCGCAGCCAGGTTGGATCTTCAACGGCCCACCCTTGCAGGACGGTCCACGGGCCGTCTCCG
The DNA here is from genome assembly GCF_040606035.1 of Streptomyces sp. NPDC005483. Lineage (NCBI taxonomy): Bacteria > Bacillati > Actinomycetota > Actinomycetes > Kitasatosporales > Streptomycetaceae > Streptomyces > Streptomyces sp. NPDC005483. The sequence goes on along the minus strand of NZ_JBEXEA010000107.1, from coordinate 1,280 downwards.
CCTCCGTCAGTACATTCACCACCGTCTCGACGGCCGGCCATACCACAACCAAGCGCCGTGCCTCCTGCGACGACCACGGGCTGAGGGTGTGCAGAGCAGTATCGAAGCTCGTACGGGCGTCAAGGCGATTCAGGACGTCATTGCGCAGATCGAGGACCGCCTCACGGGTCCTGCTCCCGTCCTCCACGGTGATGTGCTGTCCCCACTCGCCAGTGACGAGCGCTGCCTCTTGCGGCTTAGCCGAATGTACGTACTCCTCCATCACGATTCGCAGCACCCGTAGCGCATCTGACCGGCGCTGCGCGGCGTCGTCTCCGGGAATCAGGAAAACCAGCCGATCAGCTGCCTGTTCGAGGGACCGCTCGGTGCACTGCCGCACTTGCTGCGCAGTGTCCTGCCGTGACAGCCAGATGCGGAGCGACTTGGGCGTGATGGGGATCCCGGCCGATGACGCCTTTTTGGCCGCAGCTCGTGCCACTCGCCGGACACGCGTGAGCTTTCCTAGCCGGTTCGTGGCGAACCTGCTGGCCGCCGGACCAATGATCTTGGCCAGCGCCGCAGGTGAAATCGGATCCACGCGGCCCTCCCTGATATGCAGCGCAACCGTCACAGGCGGCACGTGCGCGGCATCCGACTCTACTGTCCGGCACTGACATTGATGCTGATACTCAGGTTCCGGTGGCTGTGGCTCGGGTACTGACGGAGGTCATGCTGGGCTGTCGTGCGGTTGGTCTGTCAGATGATCAATTCAGGCCAGGCTCTCAGCGATCAGTAGTCCCTGAAGCATCCAGACCTCCTTGATGTCGGTGTCGTGAGGCTAACGTCCCTTCCCGGGGCGCTTGTTGGGGCAGTAGCTGGGCCGTTCGTGACGGCCTGGTGGTTGGCGTTGATCAGCCGGTCCAGCAGTGACTCGGTGACGACCGGGTCGGGGAAGAGGAGAGATCCAGTCGCTGGGAGCCTGGTTGCTGGTGATGATCAGCGATCGGTCCGGCCCTGTAGCTCGCTGACGAGTTCGTAGAGGTCGTCGGCCTGCGGTGCGGTCAGCTGACGCATGGCGAAGTCGTAGCCGGGGTTGGTCATGCCGCCATCGTTGCGCGCGGAGCGGCTGCGTGCAGGTTGTCCTGGCACCGGCGCCGCGCGGACGCATCAGCTGGCAGGGTGCTGCGCAACGTCATCGCGCAGCACCCTCAGACGCCATCCGCTTTCCGAACGTGATCGTTTGGTTCGGGGTGGGTGGGCATGAACTCCGGCTGGCGGCGGGAGAGATGGGCGTGGTTCGT
>NZ_JBEXEA010000106.1:0-3150 GCF_040606035.1 Streptomyces sp. NPDC005483 | reverse complement strand
ACAGGAGCAGACTGCCGACGCGCCAACCTCACCGCATCAAGAACTGAGCACGTTCATCCGTACGCGGCTGTGTACGTTCACGTGTACGCCGACACGGCGGGAAGAAGGTGAACGGCCGCAAACGGCACATCGCCGTGGACACCCTCGGGCTGCTGCTGACGGTGCTGGTCACCGCCGCGTCCGTCACCGACCGCGAGGTCGGCGGGACGCTGCTGGAGCGACTGCGTCAGCGGCACTGGCGCGTCTCGCTGGTGTGGGCCGACGGCGGCTACACCGGACGCCTGGTCGAGATCGCCCGCGACGTTCTGCAGATCGCGCTGACCGTGGTCAAACGCGGCGACGACGCCACCGGCTTCACCGTTCTGCCCAAGAGGTGGCTGGTCGAGGGGACGTTCGCGTGGCTGATGCGCTCACGCCGCCTGGCCCGCGACTACGAGACCCGCGCCGACACCTCCGAGGCGATGATCCGATGGTCGATGAGCATGGTCATGAGCCGCCGGCTCGCCCGGGGACCGTCCTGAACATTCCCGGGCGTTCCTCGACCAGCCAGCCCCGCGCGGCCAGGCGCTTCACCTTCGACCGAACTCCCTCGACTTTCGCCGCGACCAACTGAAGGCCCAGGGCCGCCGCGAGCTGCCGGCAGTCCATCGCCTCCCCACCCCGATCGGCCAGGATCTCCACGAGCCGCTGGTAGTCCGGCGCCAGCGAGTCGGGAGCGAGCCCTTCCCGCCAGGCGGGAACCACCGATCCGGGCACCGCTCTTGCGACCCGCGCAGGCCGGTGAGCGGCTACCTCGGCCAGGGGCGCCTTCTCGCCTGCAGGAGGTTCTGCCAGGACCTCGGCCACCGTCTGACGGGCGACAACGAACCGTTCCCATGCGGCTTCCGCCTCTTGCAGCTTGGTGTGATCGCTTGCCCGCGGTGGTCACGGCTCAAGCCGAGGTAGCCGTCGTCCAACAGGACTTCGGCCTGGGAGTAGGCGAACACGTCGGCAAGAGTCCGTAATCGCAGACCAGGGTGGTCCGGGACCGCGCACCCCCGCTCGGCCAGGAGCTGGCGTATCTCTGCGATCGCACGGGTGATGGTGGAGCGGTCGACACGGAACAGCAGGCCCAGCACCGCGTGCGGCAGGTCGTGCCGCAGATGGATCAGCGTGGCCACCAGCCGATCGACGAACACCATCTGGTGACGGGCGCCAGCCCCTGCGGCCCGCTTCCTGGCCCCACCGCGTGCAGCATGGCGACGCCCCTCGATCTCGGCTTGCCACGGCACCGCCAACTCCTCGATGAGGAGCGCAAGATGCCGTCGAGAGATCCCCGTGAACAGCGGATGCGCCAACACCGCCCGATTGACCATGATCGCCACACCCGGATCATGCCACCGGCCAGAAACGACGCCTCACCCGCTATCACGCACCAACTCGTAAGACGCCATTTCAGTTGGTGAGCCTGCGGTGGCATATGAGGGTTGCGGCGATGGCGGTGAAGGCGAGGAAGTGTTCCGCTTCCGTTCGTAACGGCGGTGGAGGCGTCGGCAGCCGGACAGCCAGGACACGGTCCGCTCGACGACCCAGCGGTGACGGCCGAGCCGTTGGGACGACTCGATGCCCCTGCGGGCGAGCCCGGGGCATGCGCTCGTTGGTATGTGGACTGCGGCACCGAACAGCGCCTGGCCCCAACTGCACCCGCACCAAGCTCACCACCCATCAGACCCTCGACGCCCTCCAGGGCATCCTGAGGTGCTGGACCGGCACCTGCGCCGCCTGCCACCGCCCCCTTGCCACCCGGACCAGGACACCAAGATCAAGACAGACCTGACGGAGTCCCTATTTAATTGTGGTCGGCTTCGTTTTTAGTTGTGGTCGGCTTCGTTGGGTGGGCAGAGATCTATCACACCGTTCTGATGGGGCACTTTTACCCGGTGGGGTATGTGGTTGGCGATTTTCTGAGCGATCGGCAGCCACGTCATCATGTCGTCGGTTCCGGGTATCCGGAGGATCACGTCCGAGTTGGTGAGGGTGATGTGGCTGGGTTCTTCGCCGAAGTGGTCACGTATCCGCATGGCTCCCGTCGTTCCCGCCAGGTCGACCGCTTCGGGGGATCCGGCGGCACGGCCGGGGGTGTCCTGGTGGTCCGGCATGGTGATCGTGACGATGTCGAAGACGGCGCGATGCCGGACGACGACCGTGGGCAGTGGCGTCCCGAGCACGTGCCGCCAGGGCTCGCGTGGCCTGCCGGACGGGGTTTCGCCGGCCGTCCGGCCGGCGTCCCGGGCGGGCAGGCGCTGGCCGGAAGCCGCCGGCCGCGTGGCTGCCGGTGTGGGTGCGGAACGGGCCGGTGACAGCTGGCCGGCAACCGCTGCCGCGGTCTCAGTGCCCTGCGGGGAGGGCTCGCCGGGAATGTGCACCGCCGTGTCACCAGCCGTGTCCCGGGCCGCAAGGTAGCGGTAGATGCCGTACAGGTCCCTGTCGTGCAGGCCGGGCACGAAGGCGACCGCCGCCCCCATCGCCCCGGCGACGCGGCCCGCCGCCAGTTCGACGGCCTCCTCCTGCTGCTGGGACGGCTCGCCCGCATCCCCGGCGACCACCCGCTGGTAGGCATCCAGCTCCGCGAACACCCCGCGCAGAGCGGAGCCGGCCGACGCGTCGTGCCCGGGCACCCCGGACAGTTCGGGTCCCTTGCCCTTGTCGTCCGTCTGCGCCTGCGCACCCGCCTCGGCCACCGCCGCGACGACCCGCCGCACCCGCTCCCGGTAGACGGACTCCGCCTCACCCCCACCCAGTGCCGGACGAAGCCCCAGAGCCTCCCCCACCAGCCCCGACGCCTCACGGAACTGCGCAACAGCGAACTCATCCGCCCAGTTCCGCGACCTGGCCCACTGCGACAGCCACTCGTCCTCCACCACCACACCGGACGTCGCGGAGCCCGCACCGCCCCCAGCGCGTGAAACGCTGGAACCCTGCGCCTGAGCCTCCGGCTCACCCCGCGTCCCGGGCCCGGCACCGGCCGCCGGCACCCGGCCCGCTCCGAACAGGCCCGACAGGCCCTGACGGAAACCGGCGGGCCGGACGGGCTGGGGTGCCGCCGGCGCGGTCAGTTCCAGCACGGCCTGCAGCAGGGCCTGTTCCAGCACGGGGCCGCCCTCCTGGCGG
>NZ_JBEXEA010000105.1:0-3430 GCF_040606035.1 Streptomyces sp. NPDC005483 | reverse complement strand
GAACGCGGCACCTTCACCACCGTCGGCAACCCCCTCAAACTCTCCGACTCCCCCACCACCATCACCACCCCACCCCTCCTCGGCCAACACAACGAGGAGATCTACATCGGCGAACTCGGTCTCGGCGACGAGGAGTTGCGACTGCTCAGGTCGGGCGGGGTGATCTGACGTGGTCAACCGCAGCCACGTTCGCGGGCCGTTGGGCGGTGGTCCATGACGTGAACGAGCACGGGGTCCGGCGGCGGTGCGCGTCGGCCGGCCCCGGGGATCCGTGCGCGCACGAAAGGAATTTGGACAGGGGGCGCTGGCCAGATCTTTCGACGCAAGGAGTGCTTGAAGACTATGACGACCATCGACTACTCGTCGTCCGCCACCTTCAGGGAGGTGACGGACCGCAGGGGCCGCGTGTTCCGGATCGGCGAGACCGACCGGCACATCATGGGACGACCACGATGGACCATGGTGCTCTTCCCGTGGATGGGCATGCTGGGCATCAGTTCCTCGGAGTACGCGTTCACGTCGGCCGAGGACACGCTGCACGAGGCGCATCTGTGGAGCAGTGGGCACATCTTCTGGCTGATGGGCGTCTGGGTGTTCTTCCAGGCGGCCGTGGCCTTCCCGGCCGGGCAGCTCAGGGAGAGCGGGAAGCTTCCGGCCCGTTACGCGATGATGCTCGGCGCGCTGGGCACCGTCCTCGGCTATCTCTCGCTCGCGTTCGCTCCGAACGTGATCGTCGCCTACCTGGGCTTCGGTGTGTGCAGCGGTATCGGCGCCGGTCTTGTCTACGCGACCTGCGTGAACATGGTCGGCAAGTGGTTCCCGGAGCGCAAGGGCGGCAAGACCGGCATGGTCAACGGCGGTTTCGCCTACGGCTCGGTGCCCTTCGTCTTCCTGTTCACCTCGTACATGGACCTGAGCAACTACCGGGGCGTCCTGGTGACGGTGGGCCTGGTCTGCTGCTCCGTGGTGGCGTTCGCGGGCTGGTTCTTCAAGGACCCGCCGAAGAACTGGTGGCCGCCGCACGTCGACCCGCTGAAGATGACCGACGACCCGAAGATCCGGCGCGCGCTGGAGAAGAACCCGCCGGCCGTCAAGCAGTACACCCCGAAGGAGGCGGCGCGCACGCCCGTCCTGTGGATGATGTGGTTCTGCCTGCTGTGCACGGCCGGGATCAACATCTTCGGCATCGCCTTCCAGGTGCCGTTCGGCAAGGACATGGGCTTCGCGGGCGGGATCGTGGCCACCGCGATGTCACTGAAGGCGATCGTCAACGGCACCGGGCGCGGGGTGATCGGCTGGATCTCCGACAAGTTCGGGCGCCGCCACACCCTGATCATCGTGTGTCTGGTGCTGGGCACCGCCCAGTTCGGGGTGCTGGTCTCCGGCCAGATGGGCAGCATGCCGTTCTTCCTGTTCTGCTCCATGGTCTCCGGCTTCGGCGGCGGCGCGATCTTCCCGCTGTTCGCCGCGATGACGGCCGACTACTTCGGTGAGAACAACAACGCCTCCAACTACGGCATGGTCTACAGCTCGAAGCTCATCTCGGGGCTCGTCGGCTCCGGTGTCGGCTCGATCGTGGTCGGCGTCTGGGACTACCAGGGCGCGTTCGTTCTGGCCGGCTCCATCGGCCTGGCGTCCGCGGTCCTCGCGCTGTTCCTGAAGGCGCCCGGCAGGCCCCAGGCCAGCCGTCGGACCGTCCCCAACCCGCAACCGCTCGGCGAGGAAATGGCCTGACATGACGGCAGATCCGTACGCAGCACGCAGCGACACCGACAAGACCGCGCACTCCACCGCCGCACACCGTCCCTACCGAGAAGTGACCGACGCGGGCGGCCGCGTGTACCGCGTCGGCGAGACCGACCGGGACATCCTCGGTCACTCGCGCAAGCTCATGGTGTATCTGCCCTGGCTCACCATGATGGCCATCAGCGTCTTCGAGTACGCGTACGGCTCGGCCGAGGACACCCTGTCCCACGCCCACGGCTGGACGCAGAGCAACACCTTCTGGATCCTCAGTGTCTGGGTCTTCTTCCAGGCCGGCATCGCCTTCCCGGCGGGCTGGCTGCGGGAGAAGGGCATCCTGACGGCCCGTCAGGCCATGTACACCGGCTCGGGCATGTGTCTGCTCGGGTTCCTCGCCCTGTCCCACCTCGACAACGTCCTGCTGGCGATCCTGGGATTCGGTGTCGTCGGCGGAATCGGTGCCGGGCTCGTCTACGCGACTTGCATCAACATGGTCGGCAAGTGGTTCCCCGAACGCCGGGGAGCGAAGACCGGGTTCGTCAACGGGGGCTTCGCGTACGGATCGCTGCCCTTCATCTTCATCTTCAACTACGGCTTCGACACGGCCAATTACCATCGCGTCCTGGACCTCATCGGCTGCTACATCCTGATCGTGGTCGTAGGGTGCGCGTTCTTCTTCAAGGACCCGCCGAAGAACTGGTGGCCCGCGGACATCGACCCGCTCACCCACGGTGGCGGCGACAAGGGGGCCGGTGCTCTCGCCAAGAACCCTCCGGCGGTACGGCAGTACACGCCGAAGGAGGCCGTCAGGACGGGCATGCTTCCCCTCATGTGGATCGCCCTCGTCATGACCGCGGGAGTGTCGATCTTCGGGATCTCCTTCCAGGTCGACTACGCCAAGGAGGTCGGTTTCGGCCCGCTGGTGGCAGCCTCCTCGATGGGTGTCATGGCCGTCATCAACGGCATCGGGCGCGGTGTGGTGGGCTGGCTGTCCGACAGGTGGGGCCGCAAGTCGACCCTGGTGTTCGTCATCCTCGTCCTGGGCCTCGCGCAGTTCGGGGTGATCTGGGCGGGTGACATCAAGAGCGAGTCGCTGTTCCTGGTGTTCGCGTTCCTGTCCGGGTTCGGGGGCGGCGCGTTCTATCCGCTGTTCGCGGCGCTCACCCCCGACTACTTCGGGGAGAACTACAACGCCTCCAACTACGGGCTGGTGTACAGCGGCAAGCTGATCAGCGGCCTGTTCGGCGGCGGCCTCGGCTCCATGGTCGTCACGGCGTGGGGTTACGACGGGGCGTACGCGCTGGCCGGCGTCACCTCGATGCTCGCGGCGGCGATCGCGCTGCTGCTGCGGCAGCCGGGGCGGCCCCGGAACGGGGCGACGACACCGCAGCCGCAAGCCGCGGCCTGAGCCGGGAAGTCGAAACGGATCAGGCGGCCCTCCGCCTCGGCCGTCGCCGGGCTGGGGCCGCCTCATCCGATGGTTCGGAGCGCGCGGCTTCAAGGTCCAGCGGTCGGGACGCGCGGCGCGGCGGCCACGGATTCCGGCACCCTGCTCCGTCAGCCTCGGCGCACATCCCTCGCCAGGCCTCGGGGGCTCGGGGGCTCGGGGGCTCGGGGGCTCGGGGGCTCGGGGGCTCGGCGGCTCGGCGGCTCGGCGGCTCGGCGGCTCGGCGGCTCGGCGGCTCGG
>NZ_JBEXEA010000104.1:0-3463 GCF_040606035.1 Streptomyces sp. NPDC005483 | reverse complement strand
TCTTCGGCTACCTCACCCCAGCCGAGACCAGACAACGGCACCAACACGCCCTCACGGCATAACCATCGAGTGTCCAAGATCACGGGGAAACTTCAACCACACGCAGCCGACACAGCCTGCCTGGAGAGAACGCGCCCTCAATGCCGAAGAGGCACTTGCCCAGACACAGCGCGAAATCCTCACTCAGCGCACCCACATCGCAGCACTCCTCGGCAAGATCCGCGACCTTGAACACGATCTCCCCGAAGGCTCACTTCAGCGGATCGTCACCGAGAACACCAGCCTGAAGCAGCAAGCACGACAGCTCACCCAGGACAACCAACGCCTCCAAGCCCGTCTGGCCAGCGCCCGCCAGAACAACCGCTTCCTGGACAAGCGAGTCGCAGATCTTGAAGCCCAACTCGCGCCCTACCTCACCGCCCCACCTCCGCCGCCGTGACCCAGTCGCAGTGCAACGCCGGCTGAAAACGGCGCGCTTCCTCGTTCGCCGTCACACCCAGTCAATGCCGAGGGATGCGAGCGCTGCGAGTCTGTCGGGAGCGAGCTTCGTCCTACGGGTCTTCTGGTTCATGATCCATACCCCAAGCCGGACCTCCGTGCCGTCCTCCAGCCGCTCTGTGTGGGCCCTGGGGACCGTCACAGAGCCCTCGCGGGCCTTGTACTGCGTCAAGGCCGCAACGCCCCGCTCGAAGGCCCCCACGGGCGTCGTAGACGGCTTCGCGAGCTCCTTCGGCTCGGGGGTAATTGGCGTGATGCCGAGTTGTTCCAGGCGTTCGCGTTGCCCGTCGGTCAGGGCCTGCCACACCTCGGGCTTGCGCTGCTTGGCCAGCCATTTCCCGATGTCCATCCCGTGCACGGTGAACCCGGGCAGAACCTCCACCGCGCCGGCTTGGCCTTCTTCGTCGGCCACTAGCTCGCGCAGTGCGGCGTAGTGCCGCTGCCAGTCGGCCGGCCACTCCGGGTTCCAGTCCTTGTCCACGGCTTCCAGTGCCGTCTTCCATTCGGGGTGTCCGTCGAGGGCGCCGGGGCGGCGCAGGTTCGAGAGCCACTGCCCGACCGGCTTGTCGAGCGCTGTCGCAGTGCGGGGGGCGCAGAGTGTCCAGTGCTGGTCGTAGTAGGCCATGGCGGCTTCCAGGTTCTCTTGGAACCTCTCATCCGCTACGGACCAGACCATGCCGAGCTGTTCGAGCCGCCTCGCGCGTTGGCCGGTCATCTGCCCGGCTGCGTAGGCGCGTCGTTGTTCTGCGACCCATTGCCCGAGCGGTGTCGCGCCTTCGCGGTGTCCGTAGGGCACCCTGGCGTTCCCGACCCGTTCGACGTACGTCTTCAGCTTGGCCCAGCCGCGTGCCCAGTCCTGGCGTTCGGTGTCGATCACGTTGAAGGAGACCCAGTCGGCGACCATCACCGGATCGCGTGGGGCGGCGAAACGGAGCAGCAACCGTGATTCGGCTTCGCCTTCCTCGGGCGGCGTGCCGATGTTGACGGACGGTTGGGCGACATCCTTCTGAGGCTCCTGGGGAATGGCGAGCAGCTCGACGGCTTCTTCATCGTGAGCGCGCAGACCTTCCAAGACTTTCACCAACGGGCGATACGACCCCGAGGTGAACATATCCTCTGGCATTTCTCCGGGCTGGAGGAAGACAGGCACGATCAAGGAGGCGAGTTTGCCCTGTCCGGGCTTCTGTCGGAGTGCCCGGCCGATGGCTTGGACGATGTCGTGCGGCGCTCCCTTGGGTTCCAGCAGGGCGACGGAGTCCACCGCGCGGATGTCGACGCCCTCGCCCAGGACCCGGCAGTTGGAGAGCACGGCGCGCTGCGCCGTGGACCCGAACGAGCCGAGAACCTCCTGCCGGTGCTCAGGGACGTGCTCGCCGCACAGCCAGTCGGCCCAGATGCGCTTGGGGTATGTCTCGGGCTGATCCGCGTGCAGCTTCGCCGCCACTCGCTCCAGTCCTTCCGCGTATGCCTGGGCCTCGATGGTGCGGTGGTGGAAGGTGATGCACGTCGACAGGTTGTGCTCCGCCATCGTGTGCAGGAGCGCGGCCTGCAAGGCCCCGAGCCGCTGCCCCCGCACCTCTTCGCTGCGCCGCTCCTCGCCCATCAGCCGTTCCGGAGTGACGACCGGGTCCTTCAGCTCCAGCACGATGATCTGATACCGCGCCAGCAAGCCCCGGGAGACGGCAGATGCGAGCGAGAGCTTGTAGAGGACGGGCCCGAAGACCTTCTCGTCGTCCATGGAAGCTGCCATCTCTCGTGGCAGCGGGTCACGGACTCCTTCGGCGATCTCCCGGTTGAGCCGCTCTTCCCAGATCCGCGGGGTGGCCGTCAGGTGCAGCCGCCGGGAGGCCGGGATGACGCTCTGATCGTGGATGGCCGCCCAGGCCTTACCCATCGAGCCACTTGTCCTGTGGGCCTCATCAACCACCGCGAGGTCTACTCGATCAAGCTTCTGACCGTAGACACCCTCGAACGCCTCCGCCAGAACACTCAAAGACGCGTAGGTGGCGAAGATGGTCACCGGCCCCTGCCCGTGCCACAGCGCCAACTGGATCGGATTCGTCGTAGAGCGCACCTTCAACGACCACAGCCCCGGATCGTCTTGAAGCGAACACACCGCCACCGCCGGCCCCTTGTGCCCGGCCTCGTGCCACGCCCTCACCGTCTGCGCCAGCAGATCCAGCGTCGGCACCAACACCAGCACCCGCCCCCGGGGCACAAGCCGCCTCGCCGCCACCGCCGCCATGATGGTCTTCCCCGTGCCACACGCGGCGTGCACCTGCCCGCGAAGACCATTCCAGGGGATTCCACCCGGCGGAACATCAAGACCGCGCACAATGGCGGCAACGGCCTCGATCTGGTGATCACGCAGCTTCACGGCCATGCCCCGTGTTCTCCTTCTCGCGGAATGCAGCGCGTAATAGCAAATGGAATCCAGGCGTAAGGTGCGCGGCGGTAGGGGTGTAGCACCTGATCCCAGACTCTACACAGTCATGACTCGTGATGCATCATCCGCGCATCAACTTCTGCGCCCGAGGGCAACACCTGACTCAATCCCATCCACGAACGGCCAGTTGTCCTATATGCTGACAGGGCGTTCGTGAACACGTCGGGACAGTCAGACGATGGGGGAGGGGTTCAGGGTGGAGCGCAGAGGAACCCGTCGCTACCGTGAGGCCGGCACCCCGTCAGGCCGACGCTCTGTCACATCCGTTGGCCGGGATAGTAGCTGGGAATCCCAAGCCCTACACAGACCCGCACGTGATGCACTCACCCCTTGCTGCCAGCCCCAAGAATCCCGCTTGCGGGATTCCGTCAATTCGCGCTTGCGCGAATTGACACGCACTCAGAATTCCGCTTGCGGAATTCGATTCTCGGCGCTTGCGCCGGGAATCTGGCGGAGCGTCAGCGGAGCCGCTCCCTATGCAGCGCGTCAGCGCTGCATATCCCGCGGAGCGGGATATGC
>NZ_JBEXEA010000103.1:0-3646 GCF_040606035.1 Streptomyces sp. NPDC005483 | reverse complement strand
CCCTGCCGTTATGCCCCGACCGCCGAGAGGTCACCCGAACAGGAACCGTGTTCGACTGGTCAAGCCTGCTGAGCGGTAAGCGGATGGCTTCTCAGACCGGCCCGGCCCAGGCCTCGCCGGCGTCGTTCTGAAAGCTCTAGAGAGGGGGACAGGTGCGGGCCCCGCGGGCTGCAGGCCGGGTGACGACCTGATCGGTGCGTACGCGCAGTGCTCCCTTCGCGAGGTCGGCCGAGCCCTTGGCACGCCGGTAATCCCACAACCAGGTCTCGTCGCCGGTGACGTCGAACGCGACGACCGGATAGCCGGTAGGCAGCGGACCCGGCTGCACTGCCGTGTTGGCCGCATCGAGCGGGCGCACACAGACCCGCCGCGCGCTGATCCCGAAGAACTGTGAAGGATCCTGTTCGGCCGCGGCCTGGGCGGCGGTACGATCGGCTCCGCTGGTGGCCGAAGACAGACCCGCGAGTACGGCCACCACCATCATCACCGCGGTGAAGGTGCTGAAGACGGCCAGGTAATACGTCCTCGAGCCGGTGATCCAGTAGAAGTGCCGGCACCAACCGAGCGCGGCCAGCCCGCACAACACGGCGGCGATGCACAGGGCGGCCGGCTTCACCCCGGCGAGATACGTCCACACGGGATCGACGTTGGCTGCCGACAGCGGGATGCCCAGGCATTCGGTCAGGTAGATGCCCTGCACCAGTCGTCCCATCCAAGGCAGCACCCACGCCAGGGGCAGGACGGCGAGCGACAGCACGGTGGCCGCGTTGCGGGAGAACCAGCTCTGGCGCAACGCGTACATACAGCCGCGCAGCACCGGCAGCCCACACAGGATGACCACCACCGGCCCCAGGTCTACACCGCCCAGTGCCGTCGAGACCACCCGGATCATGAACCCGCACAGCCCCGTGCCGCCTACCATGGCCAGCCCGCACAGCCAGACGATTATCCGCGAGTGCCGTTCCCGGTCGGCCAGCCACGGGCCCACCCACCAGGCCACCACGGCCGGCAGCGGTGACAGTGCCATCTGCCACCCAAGGCCCAGTCCCGCCAGCACCCAGCCGAACAGCATCGCGGCGGCTCCCACCGCCATGCCCGGAAGTCCCAGCGCCCGGGTGTGCCAGGGGGCGGGATCCTGCGGGCGCACGGCGTGGGCCGACGCGAGGCCGGGCCGCACGTCATGCAACTCCTCGTCGAAGAGCACCCCGCCCAGATCCGGCCTGCGCTGCAGGGCCGCCAGCGCGTCTTCCAGCGTGCCCGGACCGTCCAGGCGTACCCGGCGGTGCACATCCGCTGCCCCGACCTGCACCCACAGCCGTGCGGCCCTGCTCCGCCACCAACCCGGCCCCCAGTCGGTCTTGCGATGCATGTGCCAGGTACTGGCCAAGGCCGGAGAGTCCTCGGGCTCCAGCAGCCTCGCGTCACCGATGGACCCCGTCACCCGGCCGGACAGTGCCGCCATGACGCGGCGCTCTGCCTCGCTCAACGCACCCCAACGGCTTCCCTGTAGGCGCACCTCCACCCGGTACGGCACCGTCGCATCGTCCTCGGCCGTTTCCAGGCGGGAGAACAACAGGCCGTAGCGCGCCCATAGTTCACAGGCGGTGGCCTCCTGCGCGCCGGCGGGCACCCAGATCAGTACCGCCGCACGATGAGTGAAGTCACCGGCCTGCGGCGGTAATTCGCCCTCGCTTTCGCCGTCGCCAGGAGGGGCGGGTGCGAGCCGGGTACGGAACGAGGTGACAAACGTGCTGGCCATGATGGCGAAACCTCCGGCACGGGACGGGGCAGGGGCAGCGGCCAGCACCCCCGCATCGGAGAGGATGCGCGCGGTATGACCGCTGATCCTGCGCTTGCGGTGCGCAACAGGGGCCCTTGTGACGGGGGACCCAGCCAGGACTGCTGCGCCGTCGTCATTCTTACGTGGGCCACTGACAGAGCCGGGTACCTTCCGGCGCGGGCAAGGACCGGTCGAACGGCGCTCCCTGCCGAGCAGGCATGTTGCCTCGACAAGTCCCGGGATCGACTCGGTAGCGACGGATCTTTGGCCCGACGACTCGTCCGGGACGACCATGAGGCATCCGTCATCGGCCACAAGGAGACGATCTGCTTCCTGTATCTGGAGGACGTGGGAGCACTACTGCCGTTCGGAAGCGCTATCACTGTGCACGGCCCCACCGAAGCCAGGGCTCACCCTCTGCGCCCTCGCCACCAACCTTGCCCACCACTATGCGCGGTCACCAATGTCCTGACCCGCAACATCTAGGAGGAAGCAATGGCAAGGTCGCGCAGCAGGTCTCGGCTAGCTTCGGGTGCTGGGCTTGCCCGCTGCAGCTCCTCGTGGATCTCCGTGTACTGGGTGACGTCTGCAGGCTTGTCCAGGTAGAGGGCGCTGGTGAGCTGCTCCACGTACACGACGTCCGACAGACCGCCCTGCGCGAAGCTGAACATGGTGAACGGCCGTGCCCCGACGGGATGCCCCATCGAATGGAACGGCATGATCTGAAGCCGCACATTGGGCCTCTCGGACGCGTCGATCAGATACTGCACTTGCCGGCGCATCACCGCACGGTGGCCGTAGGTACGCCGCAGCGCCGACTCATCCAGAACGACGTGCAATTCGCAGGCATCATCAACGAAAGCCTGCTGGCGCTCCAGACGCAGCGCCACCCGGCGCTCCACCTCGGCCTGACTCGCCCGCGGTGCGTGCTGTCTGCACATTACGTGCGCATATTCCTCGGTCTGCAGCAGCGCAGGCACATGCTGCACTTCATAGGCGCGGATCAGCGAGGCTGCGCCCTCCAGGCCCAGGTAGGTAGACCACCAGCCAGGGAAGACGTCGGAGTACTGCTGCCACCAGCCCGGGGTGTTGGCCTCTTCGGCCAGCGACAAGATCCCTGCCCGCGCCTGCTCGTCCGTGATCCCGTACAGCGTCAGCAGGTTCTCGACGTCACGCCTTTTGAAACTGACCCGGCCCAGCTCCATCCGGCTCATCTTCGTTTCGGACACGCGGGCGGAATCACCAGCCGTCTGGAGCGTGATCCCACGCTCCCGACGTAGCTGCCGCAGCTGCGAACCAAGCTGGATGCGCCGCACGACCGGACCTGGCCCTGCGGGACGCATGTCGCGGGGGAGCGCGCCGGGTTGCTCAGGCGAGTTCCCGGGCATCGCGATCGTGAGGGCAGCCGAGGGTGTCACAGGCCTCGGATGCTTGGAGGCAGGCAGGCTGTTGCCAAGGACATCCACGCCAGACTCAACGCGCGCGCCGGTCTCATCGGTGGTCTCGTCCTGGATTTCTCCCATGCCGCGGATGGCGCGAGCCTGGCTACGGGACGTGCGACCACGCAGCCGCTGGGCGCCTGGAGCACCCAGAGAGGAACTCTCGAGCAGAACCTCGAAGTCACGGCTCGGATCACCCAACGTGCTCACCACCCCGACGCTGTTCCTTCATCCTCCACCGGTACAGCGAGCCCTCAATGGCCCGGGTCGACGTCGCGTGGAGAAGCTCCTTGATCTCTTCCTGCGTGTAGCCATCCAGGGTCAGGGCCACCGCTGAAGTTTCCCCGTGATCCTGGACACTCGATGGTTATGCCGCGAGGGCGTGTTGCTGCCGCTGCCTGGTCTCGGCTGGGGTGAGGTAGCCGAA
>NZ_JBEXEA010000102.1:0-3722 GCF_040606035.1 Streptomyces sp. NPDC005483 | reverse complement strand
GCCCTGCCGTTATGCCCCGACCGCCGAGAGGTCACCCGAACAGGAACCGTGTTCGACTGGTCAAGCCTGCTGAGCGGTAAGCGGATGGCTTCTTAGCCCAGCGGTGACGTTGACGATGCGATACCAGGGCACATGAACGCGGCACGGTCCGTACGGGTGTCCGGCAGGAGGAGCCAGTGGCCGGTCATGAGGTCTATGCCGCCAGCGCATTGTCAGTGGTGGCCGCGATACTGCTCGCGCGCTGGTGCCTGACGGGCCGAAGGACCAGGCCGCGCACTGCGGCGGTATCCCGCTGGACGGCGCGGACGGACGCGTCATGCGCTCAGCAAGCGGTGCGGGAGGCCGAAGACCTCGTGCACGGCTACTGGCGCCGGCTCAGTCCCCTCTACCTGTCCATACGCGACCACCATCAGCGCTGAGCCGATCGGTCAGCGCCTGGCCGTGCGGGGGATCGGTCAGTCGCTGAGTGCTTGGCGGAGGGTGTCACGGCAGTCGATCACTGCGTCGACGCCGACGATCTGCAGGGTGCGCAGCACGGCTTCGCTGGGTGCGGCCAGACGTATCCAGCCGTTGGCCTCGGTGAGGGTGCGGTGGGCGGCGACGAAGATGTTGATGCCGGTGGAGTCCATGAAGGTGACCCGGCTCAGATCGACCACGATGTGGGGGCGGGGAGCGCCGGAGGCGTCCAGGGCCTGGCGGAGCGCCTGACCGGTGTCATGGTCGATCTCCCCTGCCAGGGTCAGCACACGGATGCCGTCGGTGGCGGTGGAGACGACCGACAGCTGACCCGGCTGCTCAGCTTGTCCAGTGTCCGCCATCTTTCCCTCAGCCATGTCGGTGATCCTGGCACACCAGGACCTTCACCCAGCAGTGCTGCCCTGCACAGCCCGCGTAATGCCTTCCTATCGAGGGCGTAAAGCATGTACTACGCATGCACGGGTACGCGCTGGGGCGTGAACGGGGTAGGAGAAGCAGCCCGCGATGGAACCAGCCCCGGTGGGTGAGGACAACGCGGTACCGGATGAGCAAGCCATACAGACCACGGTGGCCCTGGACGGCGACGGCACATGCATCGCCCACGCCCGCCACCTCGCCGCCGGCTTCCTCACCCGTGTGCAGGCCGAGTTCGGCCTGCCGGTCTCGCAGCGTGCCATGGACCTCACCCAGCTGGTGGTCAGCGAACTGGTCACCAACGCCCTCAAGTACGCGCCGGGACCAGTCCTGCTGGATCTACGGATCGCCGGCGACGCGGTCGAGGTGGTGGTGTGGGACAGCGATCCGGTACTGCCGGTAGCGAGGGCCGCCCACGTGGGACGGGTGGGCCAGCACGGCCTGGAGATCGTGATGGCCGTCGCCCAGGGCTTCGAAGCGCAGCGCGAGCCAGTGGGCAAGCGCATCACCGCCCGCATCGCCCTCCTGGACGACCCCGGCGGCGCCATCACCGGACGGCGGCCCCTGTAGAGGGCGCGGGACCGCCCCAGTCAGACAGCCCGTGAGGCGGCCTGGCGGGCCAGTGCCGCGTGCAGTTCCCCGAGAAGGACATCGGGCAGCGCCGCGCCCTGACCGTGGTTGAGGACCTGTTCAGCGACCTGGGTGAGTTTGATGTTGGTGTGCTGGGAGACCTCCCGCAGCACCGTGAAGCCGTCGCGCGGGGGTATCTGGCCCAGGACGGTAAGGACGCCGATGGCCTGGTCGATGACGGCGTGCGAGGCGAGGGCCTGCCTCAGCTGCCGGTTCTCCGCCCGCAACCGTTCCCGCTCTTCTATCAGCTCATCGACGCACGCCGATGTGGACTGAGGAGGGGAAGGGACGGACGAGGCCAAGGCAATCACCGGGAAAGACAGCGGACAGGGGCACGCTCACACGCCTGCCCGGGTTTCCTGTCAGCATCCATCCGATTCCAACGCGTCACTACGCGGTGAGTCCCCCTGGTTGTAGCCTTCCGGAGGACAGCCGCGGGACCTTGCTTCCCCACCTCAGCGGGACGGGGCGCCACCTGCTGACAGAACTGGGTGCGCCTGCCGCCTGGATACACTGCCCCGTCGGGAGGAGCTTTTCCTCTGCCCGTGCCGGGACGGTCGGCGGGCGGCTTGATGTGAAGGAGCCCGAGAGTGGATGTCCCACATGCGGTGGGCGGGCCCGCCCCGGTGGAGTCCGGGAGGGCCGCGTTGGAGGTGAGCCCGTTGCCCGGTCGTGCCGGGATACGGGCCCGCGGTGAGATCAGCGTCCTCACTCGCCCGTCGTGGGAGCAGGCCCTGTCCGAGTTGGCCCGGCGGCACGCGGGCGTGTCGTACGTAGAGCTGTCGGATGTGGCGTTCGTCGACGTGGCCGGGGTCACCGCGCTGGCCATCACCGCCATGAACCTGCCCGACGGGAGGGTCGTGGTCGAAAATCCCCCGCCGCAGCTGCCGCGGGTGTTGGAGATGTTCTGGCCGGGCCTGGACCGGATCGAGGTGGCTTCGCGATGAGCACGGTGACCACCCGCGAGGCGTTCGTTCACCCTGCCCTCTTCTACCGCACCGAGCAGGAGTACACGCAGCAGACGGTGGCCTTCCTGAGCGAGGGTCTGACCAACGGCGAGCCGATGGCCGTGGCGGTGCCCGGCCCCAACCTGGAGCTGATCAAAGCTGGTCTGGGCGGAGATGCCGAGGGCATTCTGTTCCTGGACATGACCGAGGCCGGCCGCAACCCGGGGCGGATCATCCCCAAGGTGCTGCGCGGATTCGCCGACGCCCACCCGCAGGGCCGGGTGCGGATCATCGGCGAGCCGATCTGGGCCGGACGCAGCGCGGTGGAGTATCCGGCGTGCGCGCAGCACGAGGCGCTGATCAACGCCGCGTTCGAGGGCCGGGCGGTAACGATCCTGTGCCCCTACGACGAGGTGCGGCTGGATCCGCAGGTGATCGCCGATGCGAAGGTCACCCACCCGACCCTCATCAGCGGGGAGGGCCGTGAGTCGGTCAGCAGCGTCTACGACTGGCAGGCGGTCGTCGATCGGTACAACCAGGAGCTCGTACCTGCACCGGACGCCGTGGCCTTTGCCTTCGGTGATGAGGACCTTCCGGCAGTCCGTCAGTTCGCTCTCGCTCAGGCGATGCGGCTGGGCATGGCCGGGGAACGGCTCATGGACGTGGAGCTGGCGGTCGCGGAACTGACGACCAACAGCGTGGTCCACGGCGGAGGCCACGGGACACTCGCGGTCTGGGCCGAGCAGGGGCAACTGGTGTGTGAGGTCCGCGACGCGGGCCGACTGACCGACCCGCTGGCCGGCCGCCGCCCGCGGGAGCACGGCCAGTTGGGCGGCCGGGGCCTGATGATGGTCCACTACGTGGCCGACCTGGTGCGCGTGCACACCAGCGACGACGGCACGACCGTGCGCTTCTACCTCAGCTTGTGACAACGCGCGGGCGGCCACCTGCCCGGGTGCCCGCCCCGCTCGTCTCACGGACCTTGCATGTCTGCCAGCCCCGGTCCTGACCTCCGAGGGCACCGAGCTGCGGGAACGGCTGCTGAAGGTCCTGGCTGAGGAACCCCTGTTCGCCGCCCTGACGCAGGACGAGCTGGAGGATGCGCTCAAGCAGGCCCTCTCCCACGCTGAAATCCTCCAGGCATGACGGCGTCGGTCAGCTGAGAAGCCATCCGCTTACCGCTCAGCAGGCTTGACCAGTCGAACACGGTTCCTGTTCGGGTGACCTCTCGGCGGTCGGGGCATAACGGCAGGG
>NZ_JBEXEA010000101.1:0-3923 GCF_040606035.1 Streptomyces sp. NPDC005483 | reverse complement strand
ATGCTCGCCACCCCATCTCTGCGTCGTCGTGTGTTCGCCGGTGGCCGGGCGGCGCCCCCGGACGGAGCGCCGCCCGGACGCGCCTCACGGCATCAGCTGGTACTCCGGGAAGTTGCCGGGCAGCCGCTCGCCCGCCGGGCCCTGGGTGACGGCTCGCACCAGCAGCTCGCCGCCGACGAAGGCGCCGCTCCATGACGCGCCGAAGCCTCCGAACAGTTCGTCGCGGTCGCCGCGGGACCGCGGTGTGCCGTGGCCGACCTTGAACGCGCGGATCTGCGGGGCGAGTCGGTCGAAGGTGGCCCGGTCGTCGGTGGAGAGGGTGGCGACGAGGGCGCCGTTGGAGGCGTTCATCGCGGCCAGCAGTTCCGCCTCCGTGTCGACCAGGACGATGGTGTCGACCGGGCCGAAGGGTTCCGCGTGGTGCAGGGGTGAGGAGGGGGGCGGGTTCAGTAGCGTGACCGGATGGACGTAGGCCGAGGTGTCCTGGCCGGGCAGGAAGCGGGCTCCCGCCTCGCTGCCGCGGTGGACGGGGACGGCGCCGCGGTTGATGGCCTCGGCGACCTGGTCGCGGAGTTCCTTCGCCTTGGCCGCGTTGATCACCGGCCCGAAGTCCAGTGCCGGGTACGGGTCGTCGGCGTGCTCGACGGCGAGCGGGTGTCCGAGGCGCAGGGTGCGCACCGCGGGGAGGTAGGCCGCCAGGAACTCGTCGAACAGCTCACGCTGGACGACGAACCGCGGGTAGGCGGTGCAGCGCTGCTTGCCGTAGTCGAAGAGCTTGGGGATGACGGCGGTGAGCGCGTCCCAGTCGGTGTGGTTCCAGATGCCCCAGGTGTTGAGTCCCTCCTGTTCGAGTACGTGGCGCTTGCCGAGGTCGGCGACGGCCGTGGCGACGGCGGCTCCGGTGTCGCGGCCTCCGACGAAGGAGACGCAGCCGATCTCGGGCGCCCGCACCAGTGCCTCGGACAGCTCTCGCCCGCTGCCGCTGACCAGGGTGACGGGGATTCCCTCGCGGGCGGCGAGCGCGCAGGCCAGGGTCAGACAGGCCACACCGCCGTCGGTCGGGGTCTTGGCGATGACCGCGTTGCCCGCCAGTGCCTGCACCAGCATGGCGTGAACGAGCACGCTCATCGGGTAGTTCCAGCTGGCGATGTTGGACACCGGGCCGTCCAGCGGGGCGCGGCCCTCGACCATCGGCTCGATGCCGTCGACGTACCAGCGCACACCGTCGATGGCCCGGTCGACGTCCGCCTGCGCGAGCCGCCAGGGCTTGCCGATCTCCCAGACGAGCAGGAGCGCGAGGAGTTCGCGGTGCTGGGTGAGGGCGTCGAGGGTGGCCGCGACGCGGGCCCGGCGCTCTTCGAGCCGTATGTGCCGCCAGGCGCGGTGCTGGTCGAGGGAGGCGCGGACGGCCTGGTGGGCGGCTTCCCGGTCCAGGCGCGGCGGGCCGGCGATCGGGCTGCCGTCGACGGGGCTGGTGGCGGGCAGCGCCCGGCCGTCGGCCTGCCAGGCGGAGGCCCAGAGGTTGAGGACGCGGTCGTCCCGGAATGCCTCGGGGGCGACGGCGAGGCAGCGCTGCCAGGCGTCGTTCCAGGAGGTACCGGACTTCACCACGAGCTGGGTGGAGTTGAGGGTGGTTGTCATGCGATGTCTCCGCTCTCGGTGCACAGTCGGGGGCGGGGTATGGAGGGGCGCGGCGGGGCCGGACACGTCTCCGTCCGCCGCTGTGTGGTTCCGGGTCAGGCCTGAGGGGCCTCGCGGACCGTGTCCAGCAGGGAGAGCACGTGGCGGGCCGTCTCGGTGGGGGTGTTCCCGACCTTGACGCCGACCGCCTCCAGGGCCGCCTTCTTGGCCTGCGCCGTGCCCGCCGAACCGGACACGATGGCGCCGGCGTGGCCCATGGTGCGGCCCTCGGGCGCGGTGAATCCGGCGATGTAGCCGACGACGGGCTTGCTGACGTGCTCACGGATGTACGTGGCCGCCCGTTCCTCGGCGTCGCCGCCGATCTCCCCGATGAGGACGATCAGTTGGGTGTCGGGATCGTCCTGGAAGGCGGCCAGGCAGTCGATGTGGGTGGTGCCGACGACGGGGTCTCCGCCGATGCCGACACAGGTCGAGAAGCCGATGTCGCGCAGCTCGTACATGAGTTGGTAGGTGAGCGTGCCCGACTTGGACACCAGGCCGACGCGGCCGGACCTGGTGATGTCCGCCGGGATGATGCCGGCGTTGGACTGGCCGGGGGTGATCAGGCCGGGGCAGTTGGGGCCGACGATCCGTGTCCCCTTCTTCTTCGCGTACGAGGTGAAGGCGACGGAGTCGTGGACGGGGATGCCCTCGGTGATGACGACAGCCAG
Organism: Streptomyces sp. NPDC005483; assembly: GCF_040606035.1. NCBI lineage: Bacteria > Bacillati > Actinomycetota > Actinomycetes > Kitasatosporales > Streptomycetaceae > Streptomyces > Streptomyces sp. NPDC005483. The sequence continues at coordinate 1,572 of NZ_JBEXEA010000101.1, read as the reverse complement.
TGCGATCCCCGCGTCGGCGGCCTCGACAACTGCCGCCTTGGCGAAGGCGGGTGGCACGAAGACGACGGTGACGTCGGCTCCGGTCGCCCGTATGCCGTCGGCGACCGATCCGAAGACGGGTACGACACGCTCGTCGAACTCGACGGCCTGGCCGGCCTTGCGCGGGTTGACGCCGCCGACCACGTCGGTGCCGGCCGCGAGCATGCGCCGGGTGTGTTTCATGCCCTCGCCGCCGGTCATGCCCTGGACGAGGACCCTGGACTCCTTGGTCAGGAAGATGGCCATGTCCCGCTCCTTCGACCGGCGTTGGCGAGTTCGGCGGCTCGGCGGGCGGCACCGTCCATGCTGGTGGCCTGCTGGACCAGGGGGTGGGCGCGCTCGTCGAGAACAGCCCGGCCGCGGGCGGCGTTGTTGCCGTCGAGGCGCACGACGAGCGGCTTGGTGAGCCGGACCTCTTCCAGGGCCTTGACGATGCCGTCGGCGACCGCGTCGCAGGCGGTGATGCCGCCGAAGACGTTGACGAACACGGACTTCACGGCCGGGTCCGACAGGATGACCGTCAGTCCGTCGGCCATGACCTGGGCCGAGGCGCCGCCGCCGATGTCTAGGAAGTTGGCCGGACGGGCTCCGCAGCCGGCGACCACGTCCAGGGTCGACATGACCAGGCCGGCACCGTTGCCGATGACGCCGACCTCGCCGTCGAGCTTGACGTAGTTGAGGCCCATCGCGGCGGCAGCGGCCTCCAGCGGATCGTCGTAGGAGATGCTTTCGCTTTCCCGACGTGGCTGGCGGAAGCGGGCGTTGTCGTCGAGGGTGACCTTGCCGTCGAGGGCGAGGATGTGCCCCTGCCGGGTGCGGACGAGCGGGTTGACCTCGACGAGGACGGCGTCCTGGCGGACCAGGACCTCCCACAGTCGTACGAGAACGTCGACGGTCTGCGGTGGCAGTCCGGCCGCCTCGGCGATCTCGCCCGCCTTGGCCGAGGTGACGCCCTCGGCGGGGTCGACGTGGACACGGGCGACCGCGTCCGGGTCGGCCGCGGCAACCTCCTCGATGTCCATGCCGCCCTCCGCCGAGGCGATGGCGAGGAAACGGCCCGCGGTCCGGTCGAGGACGTAGGCGACATAGAACTCGCTCTCGATGTCCACCGGTTGGGCCAGCATGACCTTGCCGACCGTGTGTCCCTTGATGTCCATGCCGAGGATCCGGCGTGCCGTCTTCTCGGCCTCGGCCGGGTCGGCGGCGAGCCGCACCCCGCCGGCCTTGCCCCGGCCGCCGGTCCTGACCTGCGCCTTGACGACGACGCTGCCGCCGAGCCTACGGGCGATCGTGCGTGCTTCCTGGGGCGAGTCGGCGACCTCGGCCCTCGGCACAGGGATCCCGTGTTCCTCGAAAAGCCCCCGTGCTTCGTGCTCGTACAGGTCCATGCTTGGGCTCCCGTCTCAATGTGCACGACTCAAAAGTGCTGCACGCCCCCTGGACATCACCCATCGGATGCGGGATAACAATCTTCATACAGTATTCGTCGACTGTATGCAATGTGCCACACATGGCCGTGAGGTGATCCATGAC
>NZ_JBEXEA010000100.1:0-4297 GCF_040606035.1 Streptomyces sp. NPDC005483 | reverse complement strand
GCTCGAACAGTTCCCACAACTCATCTGGCACCAGACGCTCAACGATCCCCACGACACCAGACTATCGAACACGCCAAATGAGACGACGTCTAAGTCCTTCCGTGTGCGGAAGCGGGGTGTTGAGGCGGGGAACTGGACACCGTGGGATTCCGGCAGCGGTCGGGCGGCTTTCACTGTGCGGCTGATGGTCATGGCGGTTGAAAAGCTGCCCCAAGAGGTCCGTGGTCGCGAGCTTCCGCAGGTGGTGCACGGTGACCAGGACCGGATCGGCTGAGGTGAGCTCAGCTTTGGCACCTGCGCCGGGGGCCACTGGGCTTGATCCGCTTTGACGGACATCTGAGATCAGGGGTTCTGCAAGGTCGCGCTCTACCCGCAGTGGGCCGCCGAACTCGGCCCACTGTTGGCAGCCTCGTGATGCCTGGCCGAGTTCGGCGCGCGATCATGTCCGAGCGGTGCCCCGCCCTCCCGAGATATGGCTGCGCTCGCGGCGTAGAGAAGGCCAGGTACGGGGGTCGATGTCCGCGGCGGTGGTAGTGGCTGAGCCGGGCGCGGTGTAGATGGCGCCGACGCGTGACCAGTGGAGGATGTGAACGGCTTCGTGCCGGCCGGCGTGAGCGAAGCTGCCCAGTAGCCTGCGGATCTCGTTCACGCTCAGTCGGATCAGGTCGTGACCGTCTCCCCTTTTTTACCGGTGGTGGTGCGGATGGCAGTGGTGCGGATGGCGGTCAGGTGGGCGGCGCCCCCGGAGCCACCACCCTCCGGCCCCGGCCCCGGCCCCGGCCCCGGCCCCGGCCCCACGATGCCCGACGCCTGCCGTCCGTTGCCTCGGGCCCATTGCCCGAAAACCAAATCGGCGGCTTCAAGCCTGGCCGCCTCCGCGTCGATCTCGCCCAGCTCCCCGCGCGGCAGCTCAGCCCGCTCGGCCAGCTGAACCCGCCGCACGATCGTCCAGGTCAGCACGTCCTGCGCAGGTCAGTCGCAGATGGCCTTGTCCAGAAGTGCGTCGACGGCGCCCTCGGGGTCGCGACGGAAGTTGGGCGTGAGAGCGACGGTGACCTGGCGGTGCTGGTCTTGGGTGGAGAACGACCAGGACTCATAGGCCACGGCATCGCCGTCGTTGCCGTACGCCCGGATCCCGCATGAGGTGTCTTGCCATTTCAACCCCAGGCCATAGCTGCCACCCTCGACACCGGGTGTCTTCATCGCGTCGAGCAGGTGGTCCGGCAAGAGGCGGCCGCCAAGGAGGGCTGCCATGAAGCGGTTGAGGTCGCTGGTCGTGGAGATGATCTCGCCGCTGGCGCCCATCACCGACGGGTTCATCTGCGTGTAGTCGACCAGGTGCATCGTGCCGCCCTCCAGGATCGGCACGTAGCCGTACGGGTGCGGCCCGGGAATGCGCGGGGACGTTCCCGGCAGCGAGGTGTGGTGCAGCCCCAGCGGCCGGATGATCCGGCGTTCGATCTCCTTGCCGTAGGAGCGTCCGGTCGCCTCCTTGATGATCTGGCCGAGCAGGAGGTAGCCGGTGTTGGAGTACTTGTAGCGCGAGCCGGGCGGTTCGAACGTGGGAGGGTTGGCCACCGCACGGTCGATCAGTTCCTGAGCGGTCCAGGTGCGCCACCGGTTGTCCAGGAACTGCGGCGCCGGCGGCATCGTCAGCGTGGGCAGGTAGTCGGGCACCCCGCTGGTGTGGCTGAGCAGCTGGCGCACGGTGATGCGGTCACCGTTGGGGACGACTCCGGGCAGCCATGCTTCGACGGTGTCATCCAACCGCAGCCGGCCTTCGTCGACGAGCTGCAAGGTGACGGTGGCGACGAACGTCTTGGTGATGCTGCCGGCCCGGAAGTGGGCGTGTTCCGGGACCGCCTGCGAGGTGCCCTGTTTGGCGACCCCGCTGGTGCCCCGCCAGATGCCGTCCGCGTCACGCACCTCCATCAGCGCTCCGACCCCACTGTCGGCAGCGATGCCGTCCAGCTGTTCCTGCAGCCCGGTGCGGTCGGCTGCTCGCGGCGTCGCGAGCGCAGCGGTGGGCGCTGCCATCACCGCCAACGCAATCGTCGCGGTCACCAGCGCAAGATGCGTGCGCTTCATCCTGATCTCCTCCATGAGTAGCCCGCCGGACGCTCCCGAGGGAGCAGGGTCCGCGGTGCGACCTTTCCCGAACGCCATTGATCCTGCTGGAGGTCCTGGCCGGCCACGATGGGGCTCACGGCCGCATCGGGTCGGGGGCTGTCCCTACCACCCGGCTACGGCGGCCCCGACCGCCATCTCGGCACGACAGCAGGGCGCTTGGCGGCTACGAGGCCGCGGTATCGGGGTGACGACAACTGGGCTTGATCCGCTTTGACGGACATTCGAGATCAGGGGTTCTGCCCCGGGAGGATGTCCATCATGGAGAGCATGGCAAGAAGGGGCCTCGGCCTCGCCGTTCGTTCACGCCGGAGTTCAAGGCCGAGATCGTCGAGCTGTGCCGACGCGGTGACCGCTCTGTCGGCCAGATCGCCAAGGACTTCGACCTGACCGAGACCGCGGTGCGGCTGTGGGTCAGCCAGGCCGAGGTCGATGCGGGCGAACGCGACGGTCTGACCAGCAGTGAACGTGAGGAACTGGCCGCGCTGCGGCGGGAGAACCGCCGGCTGCGGGAGGACGTCGAGGTCCTCAAGCGTGCGACGGCTTTTCTTCGCGTCAATGTCAGGCTGTTGGCGATCGGCGGGTGGACACGGGCCGAAGTCGCCTTTGGTGATTGGTCCTTGATGTGCCGCTCTCCGGTGGCAGGATCCTGTCGACCGGCGGGCTGGCTCGTTTCTTCGCTGCCCCGTACGGCGGTGGCTTGTCGGCGATGTGCCGCCCGCCGGTCGCAGGCCGTCCGGTGCGGTGTGGCTTGATAGGAGCGTGCCGCTGGCCCGATTGAGGCGTGCCCCCGGCACCGGACGATCACCTGAGCATCCGGTATCGCCGCAGGGAGGCACGTTGATCGTCGTTGGGATAGATGGACACAAGGACACGCACACGCTGGTGGCGGTCGATCCGCTGGGAAAGCGGCTGGCGGAACTGACGGTGGCCGCCAGACCCGCTGGTCATCTCAAGGCGCTGGCCTGGCTGCACCGCTCCGGTCCGGTGCTGGTAGCAGTCGAGGACTGCCGGCACTTGACCCGCCGGTTCGAGGCCGACCTGCTCAATAGTGGGCATGCGGTGGTGCGGGTGCACACCCGGCTGATGGCCGGCGCACGACGCTACACCCAGCAGGTGCGTCGATGGCGAGGACTGCCGGCGTGAGGCAGGCGGGCCTGGCATGTGGCGTGATGTCGGTCGGATAGGCGGGGTGATCGGGGGTACAGAGGCTGCAGGCTCGTGCGATTGCGGGCCGGAACAGGCCCGGTTTGACGGGCTGTTCCCAGGTATGAACGAAGGATCGACGGTATGGCCAGCGGCACCGTGAAGTGGTTCAACTCCGAGAAGGGCTTCGGGTTCATCGAGCAGGACGGCGGGGGCCCGGACGTCTTCGCGCACTACTCCGAGATCGCGGGCAACGGGTACCGCGAGCTGACCGAGGGCGAGCACGTGACCTTCGACATCGGCCAGGGCCAGAAGGGGCCGCAGGCGCAGAACATCGTCCGCGGCTGAGCGGGCCACGAAGCGCAGGGTGAGGCGGCTGACCGGTTCGGTAGCTCACGCATGCGGCGCCGTACGGCGTGAGGCGGTCCTTCCCGGCACGTTGCCCTGCAGAGGCTGTCCCTGCAGGGCAACGCCCGGACCAGGGCTGCACGGCGATCTCCGGGCCGCACTAAGGGCGCCGCCTGCACCACGCTGCGGCTGGTCTCGCGCCGCGGCAAAGACCCGCGCTTGGGGGCGCACGCACGTGGCTCTGACCAGAATTCCCAGAATTCCGGTCAGAGCCACAGTCGTGCTTGTGGGGGTGAAGGGCGGTCGCCTACGCGGCGAAAGGCTCTGCGGGGCTTCAGCCGGACGATCGTCCCCGCAGGCTATAGGTGAGGCCCGGGGACACTGTCCCCTTCACTCCCACGCTCTCCACAACAGGCTTAGCCAGGCGGACATTCCCTCTGCACGGCAGGACCCGTGCGGTCAGGCGCTGCGTGAGCGGCGTGCTGCCGTCTTCGCGGTCTTCTTCGCTGCCGTCTTCTTGGCGGCTGCTTCTTCTCGGTCTCCTTCTTCGGCAGTTCGTGGACGTCGGCGTCCTCGCCGCGGGGGGGGGTGCCTCTATGTCTTTCGTCAAGCGAGGTGTGGGGTTCTGGGCTCGTAGAAGGTCCCGTCGCGGAGCATCGCGAACAGGACGTTGGTC
>NZ_JBEXEA010000099.1:0-4596 GCF_040606035.1 Streptomyces sp. NPDC005483 | reverse complement strand
CGACACCCGGGCCCTCAACCTGCCCCGCCTCAGCCACCGACAACGAAATGGGCCCCCGACTCCGTCGGCGGCCCATCACGAAAGATCGAGGTTAGAGCGTGCGGGGAGGGCGGTACTCCGGCGCCATTGGTCCGCGACCGGCCCGTGTGGGACTCCACCCAACGCTTTACCTTGGGTAGCTGTCGCGTCGGGTTGCCTGGAGCGCAACGATGCCTCCAGGTAACCGACTTCAGTCTCTAGAAGAACCCAAGTTTCTTCGGACTGTATGAAACAAGAATGTTCTTCGTCTCATGGTGGTACACGAGCAGTACCCACGCTGACCTGCGGTGACGGTGCGCTGCCAGCGGGCATGTGGCAATGTGGTCCGGGAATGGACCGGATCTTGGTCTCGGACACGTGGGTCGGACCACCCCTCGGCCTACTCCATGCGAGGCGTTCACAGACGCCGCTGCCGCTGGTCGTCAAGTTTCGCCGCGGCGTCGCTAAGGCATTGCTCGGTCGAGGGCTACGTCGAGCTGATGTGGATCAACAGCGAGATCAAGCGCCGGACCGACGTCGTGCAGCTCTTCCCCAGCGACGACGCCCTGCTGCGGCTAGTCACCACCGTGCTCTTCGAGATGCATGACGAGTGGGTCGCCTTCCCCCGCCGCTACCTCCCCGAAGGCAGCATGGACGAGATCTACCGCGAGCTCCCCGAAAGTGCCCCAGCGCTGCCGAACACCCCGAACGCGCCCACCGGTTGATTCGCTACACCATCACACGGGACACCATCGGCGCCGGCGCCCCGTCCCCGTCACCGTTCCCGCCCACCATCTCAGCGAAGGCACCGAGCAGGGAGCGTTCCAGCGGGCTGTCGGCCAGATGGTCGGAGAACTGAGCGGTGTAGTTGTCGGCGATCGTGTCGGACGAGGTACGGGTGGTCCGTATGAAATCAGGGGTCTCGGCGGTCACGGACCGCACCGTAGCGGGGCTCGTCGGTCCGCCAGGTGAAACCGTCCAGAGAGCCAGGTGGAGTTTCCTCGACCGTCACCGGCGGATGCCGCCACCGCATGACCAGCGACACCGCCGAGGCCATCAACCACCCCGCCAGAGTCATCACGACCAGAACCGCCAGAACCAGTCCCGCCAGCCCCAGGAACCCGAATTTCGCCAGCATCCAGGGAATCTGATCTTCACCACAGCCGCAGGCCAACCGGCCGTCCGCCAAAAGGCTCGTCATACGACCAGCGTGCCCACATCCCGCACTGCAAGTACACAGCGTCGTCGAACTGTCGCCCGGCGGTGACGGGTCCGGGATCCTGCGCCGAGGCGACACAGGGCCTCCCGAGAGTCGGGAACGGGGGCGCCCCCCTTTCCCCACCAGGAGGCCCTGCGTGTCGCTGTGTGCCTGTTGGGTGGCCTGGCGGCCTCCAGGTCAGCCGAGGGCTTGCTTGTACGTCCAGCTTCCGGAGCCGATGACGGTGGAGGGTATGCCGACCGTGCTGCGGCCTCCGGGATAGAAGAGCGTCACCAGTGCGAAGGGCGGAACCGCCACCGGCACGCAGTCCTACGTCTTCGATGCTGCCGGCAACACCACCACCCGTCCCGGTACCACCCAGAACCAGTCCCTGACCTGGACGGCCGAGGAAAAACTGGACACCGCGACCGCCGAGGGCACCACCACCCAGTACGTCTACGACGCCGACGGCAACCGCATCCTCCAACACTAATCCACGGGCACCACGCTCTACCTCGGCGAGACCGAAGTCATGGCCGACGGCTCCGGCACTCCCCTCAACGCCGTCCGCACCTACACTCAGGCCGGAGCTCCCACCGTCGTCCGCACGACCAACGGCTCGACCACCGGTCACACACTGAGCTGTCTGATCACCGACCAACTCGGCACCGCGAGCATCGCGGTGGACCTCGGCAAGGACCAGACGGTTACCCGCCGAGCTTTCAAGCCCTACGGCGAGACCCGCGGCACCAAGCCGAGCAGCTGGCCCAACCAGCACACCTACCTCGGCGTCGGCATCGACGACACCAACACCGGCCTCACTCACCTCGGCGCCCGTGAATACGACCAGAACACCGGCCGTTTCGTCTCCGCCGACCCGGTCTTCGACGTTGCCGACCCATTGCAGATGAATGGTTACGCCTATGCGAATAATTCTCCCATCACAAGGAGTGACCCTGCGGGTCTCGAAAGCTGTGGCCCTGCTAACTACAGCTGCAGTAAAGACAACATTGACACCATTAATGAGGGCGGAGGGGGAGGCGGCTCGGGAGCCGGCGGGGCGAGCGGAGGAGGCGGGAACGATGACAGTGTGGTTGTCCGTAACAATGGCCACACGAATCTCTACAAGTGTCTCGCTCCTCAGGCGACCGCCCACAACGCCGCTGTGTGCGCGAGTGGATTCGCCGCTTCTTCCTGGGCCAAGCAGCACAACATTGACGGATATGTCACGGTGGACATACGGAAGGGGAAAGGCTCGACTGAAGCCAACAAAATTCCAGGGGCCAGTGGCGGCAAGGATGCCAAGAATGATGGCTACGCCGATTTGATTCTCTGGACCAAGGACAGGGTGTACATCTGGGAAATCAAGCCGAATGGCAAAGCCGATGACTACGGTCGGCAAGAGGGCCCCAGGGACTTGACTCGATACGTCACCAAGCTTCAGGCTCATCTGGACGGCGTGGGCGATGATCGGGATGTCGTGCGTGGTGTAGACCTTCCTGCGCAGCGTTTCGCCTCGGGGCAAGGAAATGGGCGTGTCTGGTCTGAGCAGACATCACCTGGAATGAGATTTTACGGAACAGATCGCAGGCGTACCAGAACTCCCGCCGCAAGCCCCTCGCCGAGCCCGAGTGTAGGTACGCCGGTGAAGGAACCCACTCGCACGCCGACTGCTGAACCCTCTCCTTCGCCGATCACACCTCCAGGGTTGCCTATCAGTGGTCAGCTGCCGGACGCCAAGACGGTGGGGTTGGCGGCCGCGGTGACTGCCGTGGTGCTGGGCGTGGGTAGCATTTTGTCCAAGGGGCCTGCGTGTGTGTTGGGCGGCGCGTGTTGACCCGTGGGAAACGTGCGAAAGGTGCGTGATGTGGCAGTCTACATTGAGGCTACGTTTGATCCCTTGGTGTCGCACGGCCGAGAAGAATCGCTGGTGCGCTGGTTCACGAGTGCCCGATCCTCGTTCTTTGGCGGCCCAGCTCAAGCCGAAGTGAGCAGCGAGGCAGATGTGGTCTCCCACGTGCTGGTAACTCAGGAAATTGATGGTCCTTCGCATCGACTTATGAATTTGAGTGACCAGTGGAGCCAATTCGAGGAATTCCTCAGAGGGTTTCCTTGGTGGGTGGATGCCCGATACTCTGAGGGTGATATTGAACTCGTTGGTGTACGCGCGCGGCAGCTGGTCACCGATGGTTCCATCTGGCAGGTGTCAGCGCGTCTGCCGATGAGCCGCCCGGATGATCCCGTGCAATGCGGGGCCATGGTGGAGTTTCTCCGTGAGGCATTGGATGTGGCTAATCCTTCCTTCGGTCGGATTGAACTGAACGACTTCGACGATTACACCAACCTCGATGCTGCGCTACGCCGAAGACTACGCGCATCGTTGCGAGAGAGCCGGGAGATCCTGCGGGGCTATGCCTGGGTGACTGTATGCCCCCCAGAAATCTTGTCACAGCTTGGCGGTGTCGCCGAATTGGAGTCTTCCAGAGCTTTTCACCGAGTTGTCTCACTGCAGTCCGGAGGTGTGCTGTTGCAAGCGTCTGAGACCTTGGCCGACTACACGAATGCAGTCATGCAACAGGTCTTCTCAACACTGGCTCCCGTTCTGCCGAGGGGTGAACCAAGCTTGGATCCGGCTCATCCGCATCTGCGATTTGTTTCGCAAGACGCGGCATCGGTGCGCTGAGCGCTCAGTACTGCAACGGTGCTTATTCTGGCTGCTGGGCAGCTTTCAGGGGTTGTGTCCGCGTCGCTTGTCCACGTACAGAATCGCTGCTGTCGCGCTCCAGTTGGCCCACCCGCCCTGGTCCTGACGCTGGATGCAGACGGGGGTGCCCCCATCGATGAGCAAGCGGCGTGCGGGTACGTGCGGCGCCGTTGCGAGCAGGGCCAGTGTCTCCGACGTGAGGTAGCCCGCGTCCTGTTCGATCTTGGACAGCGTCTGCTTCGACCATTGCGGGCGCCGAGTTCCTTAGAGTGACCACTGAGCATTTTCAGCGTGGCCACTGATCGGGTGACGCCGGTCAGGTCGAGATGAGAGCCGCAACGCACAAAGCCCCCGTGCCGTTGAGGGAGATGTTCGACGTCTCAACCCACCGGCACAGGAGCCCTGTTGGTTCCCTAATCCGTGGTTAAGGGCGTCCCTATGGAGCGGAAGCTTCTGGAGATGTTCGAGTGGAGGACTGCGATGCCTGCGGCGATCCGGGTCTGCTGAAACCTCTGCATAGAGCGGCGCGCGGTCTGTGTTCGCATGGTGGTGGCAGCTGCGAGGGCGCCGGAGGTATGCCTTTGAGCACGCTGGCCTGACGTAGGCCTAGTCATAGAGAGGCAGCGTCCGGCGTCTCCGCGGCGGTCACCAATGCTGCAGTGGCGACCAGCGTGTG
>NZ_JBEXEA010000098.1:0-4657 GCF_040606035.1 Streptomyces sp. NPDC005483 | reverse complement strand
CGATTTCGTCGGGCACCACGTGACCGCGATCATCGCCCAGACCAAAGCCGTGCGCTACGCGACCGCGGCCGGCATGCCGCCCTCGCCCGACGAACGCTGCACCCGCTCGGGTGTCGTCGCAGATCACGGGCCGGTCGTATCCTGAGATATGTGAGGTCGGGACGTGGGCACGGCGTGCGTGGGGGCCGTCGCGTGCGGTGCGGAAGCATGCGTTGACACAGTGGGACAACGGATCGCAGCACCCGTCTTTCGATACACGACTTCTGGAGACAGCAACTCGATGAACCATCTGGACCTGGCGTCGCGTCCCGCTTCCGGGCATCTGATTGGACGAGACGAGGACCTGGAATTCGTACGATCCCACTTCGGCGGCTCCGTTCACGGGGCAGCCCTGTTGCTGTCGGGCGAGGCGGGCATCGGGAAGACCGCGATCCTGGACGCCGTGGCGGCGCAGGCCACGCTGAGTGGCGCGCGGGTGCTGCGTGTGAGCGGTGTGCAGTTCGAGTCGGACATCAGCTACGCCGGTCTCAACCAGTTGCTCGTCCCCCTGTTTGAATCTTTCGGCCTGCTGGACCCGGGCCACCGGGACGCCCTCAAGGTCGCGGTCGGTATCGGCAGCGGACCGCCTCCCAACCGGCTGCTGACCGCCACCGCGGCCTTGCTGCTGCTGCGCAGGATCGCCCAAGACACCCCGCTCCTGATCGTCGTCGACGACCTGCCGTGGCTGGACCGGCCCACCACCTTCGTCCTCGGCTTCATCGCGCGGCGGCTCGTCGGCAGCCGTATCAGCTTCCTGGCCGCCTCGCGCGTGACCTCCGACAGCTTCTTCGAGACGAGCGGGCTCACCGAGCACCGCCTCCAGCCCCTTGACGACGCGGCGTCGGCCGCACTCCTCTCCCAGGCGCACCCGGACCTGTCCCACGAGATGCGGCGGCGTATCGCCGCGGAGGCACACGGCAATCCGCTCGCGCTGATGGAGTTGCCCACCGCCCTCGACCGCGAGCAGCGCACGGCGCCAGGGATGCTGCCCTCGGTGCTGCCGCTCAGTGAACGCCTTCAGGCCCTGTTCGCCTCACGCGTGGCCGACCTGCCCGGCCCCGACCGCGAGCTGTTGCTGATCGCGGCGCTCGAGGGCACCGGTGACCTCACGGTCGTCGAGGCGGCCGCCGGCGGCCGCGATGTCATCGACGTTCTGGAGTCGGCGGAACGCGACCGGTTGGTGGCAGTCTCGGCGGTCTCCCAGCGAATTTCCTTCCGCCACCCTTTGATCGGTTCCGCAGTGGTGGCGCAGGCCACGGCCGCCGAGCGCCGCAGGGCACACCGGGCACTCGCCGCCGTCCTCGTCGACCAGCCCGAGCGCCGCGCCGGCCATCTCGGTGAGGCCACGACCTGCCGGGACGAGACCGTCGCCGCACTGCTTGAGCAGGCGGCCCGCCTGCGCCTCGGGCGAGGCGACGCGCTGGGTGCGGTGGCGGCCCTCACCCGCGCCGCGGGGCTCAGTCCCTCGCCGGCCGATGAGAGCCGCCTGCTGGCGGAGGCCGCCTACATCGGCACCGACGCCGGCGGCGACCTGGCGGACGCCTCGCGTCTGCTCGTCGGTGCCCGCCGCGCTGACCCGGCGGTCCGGGAGGGGTCCCTGCACGCGGCGGCCGCCTCCGCGCTCCTCCTGATCAACAAGGAGGGGGACGTCAACACCGCCCACCGGCTCCTGGTCGGTGCGATCGAGGCCGGCGGACACGGCTACGACGCCTCGGACGAGGCTCTTGTCGAAGCCCTGTTCACCCTGATCACGCTGTGCTGGTACAGCGGCGACCCGGAAAAGTGGGTGCCGTTGTTCCGGGCCCTGGACCGAATGACGCCCGCACCCCCCGACCTGCTGTGGGCGTGCGCCCAGACCTTTGCCGACCCCGCCCGTACCGGCTACCGCGGGCTGCGCATCCTCGATGAGCAGCTCGCCGACCTCGGCGACGCGACGCACATCGTGCGGGTCAGTACCTGCGCCGTCTATCCGGACCGGCTCGCGGACGTGAGGGAGGCGTCTCTGCGTCTGGTCGAGCAGGCCCGCGCGGGCGCCGCGCCGGTCCGCCGACACCTCTCCGCTCTGATCCACCTCGGTCTGGACGACTACTACAAGGGCCGCTGGGACGAAGCAGTGCGCCTGACCGGCGAAGGGCTCGCGCTATGCAAGGAGTACGGCTACCCGTTCTTCGCGTGCAAGTTCCAGTTCGTGCAGGCGCTGGTGGTCGGAGCACGCGGTGACGTAGAGGCCTGCGAGGCGCTGTGCGAGGAGATCACAGCCTGGGCTGTTCCCCGTGGCGCCCACGGCGCCCGCGCACTGGCCTTCCACGCACGGAGCCTGGCCTCGCTCGGCAGTGGGGACTTCGAGGCCGCCTTCCGGCAGGCTACCGCCGTCAGCCCGCTCACCCCCCTGGCCGCCTACCTGCCTCATGCCATGGCCGGCGCCGTGGACCTGGTCGAGGCCGCGGTCAGATCGGGACGGCCGGCCGAGGCCGCCACCCACGCGGCGGCCCTGCGGGAGTCCGAGATGGCGCGGCTCTCCCCGCGCCTGCACATGCTCGTGCTGGCCTGCGAGGCGCTGACGACGTCCGGCGAGCGCTCCGTGCCCCTATACCAGCAGGCTTTGTCTCTCCTCGACCCCGACGAGTGGCCCTTCGACGTCGCACGGGTCCGTCTCATGTACGGCCAACACCTGCGGCGCCGGCGCGCGACCAGGGAAGCGCGCGAACAACTGATCCTGGCCCGCAGGGCGTTCGAGAGGCTGGGGGCCGCACCCTGGGTGCTCCGCGCGAAGGCCGAGCTGCGCGCGAGCGGCGTGGCGGCGTCGGCCGGCACGGGAGGCAAGGGGGTCCTGACGGCCCAGGAGTTCGAGATCGCAACACTGGCCGCGACCGGACTGACCAACAAGCAGATCGCGGAGCGCCTCTTCCTCTCACACCGAACGATCGGCGCGCACCTGTATCAGATCTACCCCAAACTGCACATCAGCTCCCGGGCCGCCCTCCGGGACGCCCTCGCCGCCCTCGACCTGGAAGAGGTGGACTGAGGGCGGCGGCTGCCGACGGATACCGGGCGGATGTCAGGGGGCCGGAACAGGAGCCGGGTCGATGCGGATGGTCGCGGCTCGGGCCTGAGGGCTGGCGACGAGGGCGTCGGCGACAGGGCCGTACTTGGTGCGGAAGGCGGCGTCGAGCGCGGTGGGTGGTTCGAGGCCTTCGGTCGTGAGCGCCACGTCGCGGAGGACGGCGCCCAACCGGATTGTTCCGTGGCCGTGCTCGCGTGCCGCCTGGTACCAGCGGGAGCGGACGCCGCGGTAGGCACGCACATACAGCTCGCCGTCGACGACGACCATGCCGATCTCCACGCCGGGGTGGTCGCTGGCTCCGGCGGTCAGCACGAGGGAGTACGTCTCGGAGAGAAGGGACTGGTCTTCGGGAGTCCAGGCGGTCATTGGTTCACAGCCTCGGGGTCGGTGGCCTCCGCGGTCCAGGAGGCGAGGATGCGCAGGGCGTCGTGGGAGGGGCTGCCGGGTTCGGCGGTCAGGACTATCAGGCGCTGGCCGGAGCCGTCGGGCGCGGCCCAGGTGTCGCAGTCGAGAGTGAGGTCGCCGACCAGGGGGTGGCGGTAGTTCTTGGTGCCGTAGGAGGCGCTGCTGACCCGGTGTTCGGCCCACCAGGTGCGGAAGTCGGCATCCTTGATCGACAGTTCGCCGACCAGGCGGGCGAGGTCGGGGTCGTCGGGGTCGGCCGCGGCCTCCAGGCGCAGGGTGGCCACCGCGTCGCGGGCGTCGTGTTCCCAGTCCAGGTCCAGCTCCCGCATCGCCGGGTCGGTGAACAGCAGACGCAGGTAGTTGCGCCGGGCTGCCGGGACGGCGGCGAAGTCGGTGTAGAGGGCCGCGGCGGACGGGTTCCAGGCCAGGATGTCCAGGCGCTTGCCGAGGACGAGGGCGGGGGTGTCGGTGAGTTGGTCGAGAAGGCGGCGCATGGCGGGGCGAAGCCGCTGGGGTTGTCTGCGGCGGCGTGGCCGCTGGTCGGGGCGGCCGGCGAGTTCGTAGAGGTAGCGCTGCTGGTCGTCGTCGAGACGGAGGGCGCGGGCGAGGGTGGTCAGGACGGATGTGGAGGCGCGGACGCGGCCCTGTTCGATGCGGGTGTAGTAGTCCACGCTGATCGCGGCGAGGGCGGCGACCTGCTCCCGTCGCAGTCCCGTGACCCGGCGGGCGGAGTCCGTGGCGGGCAGTCCGCATTCCTGCGGCTGGAGCTGCGCCCGGCGGGCCCGCAGAAAGGCGCCGAGGTGGGATTCGGGTGTCGGTTGCATGTTCTCCAGTGTGCTGCGGATGCGGCGGGCCCGGCACAGGTGTGAGGGGGCAGGTTCTTTCCCAGGCAGAAACCTGCCCCTCCCGCGAAGACAGCGGAGGGCGGATGGTGGATGTGTGCCCGGCGGAGACCGGGCACACCAACCTCACTCGTCACCGAAACATCTCAGGAGTGTTCGCCATGGCCAGGACTCGTGTCAGTTTCGACAGCGCCGGTATCGAGATCGCCGCCCACCTCTACCTCCCCGACCTCCCGGCCACCGGTCCGCGTGCGGCACTGGTGGTCGGCCACCCCGGAACCGGGGTGAAGGAACAGACCTCCGGCAC
>NZ_JBEXEA010000097.1:0-4803 GCF_040606035.1 Streptomyces sp. NPDC005483 | reverse complement strand
CCTTTACCGCTGGTGTTTTCTTGCGAGCTGCCGTGTGTTGAGGGGCGGGGGGGGTGGGGCCCACCCCCTGCGCCCCCCCAACGCCCCCTATCCATGCGGGCCCGCCGATCACGGTGACGGGCCGGGCGGACCGAGAACTCCTGGTCCGCGGGTCACGTTCCTACGACGGTCCCGAACCGGATGTCGTACGACGTCCCCGGGTGCAGCGTGGCGAGCATCCGCTCCCCCTCGGCGGTGACGTCCTCCCGCAGCGCCTTGGTGAGCCGGCCGAAGGGCTCGACCACGAGGGTGTCCGCGGTGAGCCTCCAGACGCCCGCGAGGAAGCCGTCGACGAGGAGCGTGCAGTGGGCCTGGTTGCCCTGCCAGCTGCGGCCCCAGTACTCCTTCGGCACCACGCGGGTGCGGTCGGCGTGGGAGAGCAGCAGGTTGTCGAACTCCGGCAGGAAGCGGGGCGGGGCCGGGGTGTCCTCGGCGGGGCGGGGGGCGTCGGGGAGGTCGACGAGCTCGACGCCGTGCTCGTCGCGGAAGGTCAGCAGCTGGGGGCGGAGCCGCTCGAAGGCGTCACGCAGGCGGGTGAGCCCGGCCCAGGTCTGCATGTCCCTGACCGAGGCGGGGCCGAACGCGGCGAGATAGCGCAGGACGGTGGCGTCGGGGGTGGGAGCGCGCTCGGCGGGGCGGCCGAGCCAGTGCTCCGCCGTGGTGAGCGCGACCTGGCCGCTCCTGCCCCACAGCCCGCGGGGGGTGATCTGCACGAGGGGCAGCTTGCAGCGGGCGGCGATGGCGAGGGCCTGCGGGTCGGCGTCCGGCCACTCGGCGAGGAGGGCCTCCCTCAGCTGCTTCATGGTGCGCGGCTCGGCCTCGACGAGCTCCCGGGCCAGGACGGCGAGGCGGTCGAGGTCGACCCCCTCGAGCCCCTTGCGGAAGGCGGTGAGTTCGCGGTCGCGGGCGGGCTGCACGAGGGGCCGCAGGGTGAGGCAGTCCGCAGCGGTGTGGGTGTGGATGGTCGAGCGCATGGTGACGATCCGGACGACCTCGCGGTCGGCCATCAGCGCCGACAGCTCCTCGGGGGTGAAACCGTCGAGGCGGGCGGCGAGCGCGTAGTACGGCGGCTTGACGTTCTGCGCCTGGAGTCCCAGCAGATGCCCGACGGCGGCCTTCGCGGACCGGCCGGACCGGCGCAGGAGCAGCTGCCGGTCGAGGGTCGCCCGGTTCAGGGCGCGGATGCCGAGCACGGGGGCCGAGGTGGTCGTCTTCGTCATGCGGAACACGCTAGAGGCCCTTGCGGACAGGCGCTGTCCGCAAACCGTTGCCGAATTTCCGCGCCGCCGCCCCACCTGGATGTGATTCGCCCCGTATACCCTGCTCCGTGATCACGCCGACATCGGCTCGACCCGAGAGCGAGAGGCAGCCACGATGTCCGAGCGACGCGCCCGCCCCACCGCGAAGAACTCCGCCGCGAAGAACGTTGCCGCCAAGCGCTCCAGGAAGTCCGTCTGGCGCCGCGCCCTGACCCCGCCCTCCGCGCCAGCGGAGACTCCGGTGCCCGCCGACGACCCACCCGCCGCGGAGACGGCCGAGCCGCCGAGCATCGTCCAGGCGGCCCTGTACCGCGACGGCGTGCGCGTCTCCTCCCCCGCGACGCTCGCGGACACCTTCCGCGAGCTGCGCGAACAGCCGTCCGGCATGGCCTGGATCGGCCTGGCCCGGCCTCCGGAGAGCGAACTCCTCTCCCTGGCCGCGGAGTTCGACCTGCATCCCCTGGCCGTCGAGGACGCGATGGAGGCCCACCAGCGCCCCAAGCTGGAGCGCTACGGCGACACGCTCTTCGTGGTCCTGCGGGCGGCCCGCTATCTGGACGCCCCCGAGGAGGTCGACTTCGGCGAGCTGCACGTGTTCGTGGGCCCGGACTTCGTGATCACGGTCCGGCACGGGGCGGCCCCCGACCTCTCGGCGGTCCGCCACCGCATGGAGAAGACACCGGAGCTGCTGGGGCTGGGCCCCGAGGCCGTCCTCTACGCCATCCTGGACGCGGTGGTCGACGGCTACGCGCCGGTCGTCGCGGGCGTCCAGAACGACATCGACGAGATCGAGACGGAGGTGTTCCGCGGCGACCCGGAGGTCTCCCGCCGCATCTACGAACTCTCCCGCGAAATGGTCGAGTTCCAGCGCGCCACCCGACCCCTCGTCGGCATGCTGCACGCCTTGATGGCCGGTTTCGCGAAGTACGGCACGGACGAGGAACTCCAGCGCTATCTGCGGGACGTCGCCGACCACGTCACCCACACCAGCGAACGGGTCGACAGCTTCCGCCAGGCCCTCACCGACATCCTCACGGTCAACGCGACCCTCGTCACCCAGCAACAGAACGCGGAGATGCGGGCGTTGGCGGAGGCGGGGTTCGAACAGAACGAGGAGATCAAGAAGATCTCGTCCTGGGCGGCGATCCTGTTCGCACCGACGCTGGTGGGGACGATCTACGGGATGAACTTCGAGCACATGCCGGAGCTGGGCTGGAGGTTCGGGTATCCGTTCGCGATCGGCTTGATGGGTGTGGTCTGCGTCAGTCTGTACGTGATTTTCAAGCGGCGGGACTGGCTCTGAGCCCCTCACCCGTCGCGGGCCGGAGCGGGCGACTCACTGCCCGGGTCGCCCGGGACCGTGTCGCCGGGTTCCGGTCAGCCGTGCTGCGTGTCGCCGCCCGGATCGCCGGGTGCCGTGGTGCTCGTGGCAGGAAAGCGTCGGAACGCGGCGCGTGTGGGGCCGAGGCGGGCCAGGGACGTGCCGGCGAGAGCGGCGGCGAGCAGACAGGTGAGCCAGCAGGCGTCGCGCTGTACGGACGAGCTGAGGGTGCCCGCGGGCGGGATGGCGAAGCCGTCTGCGGAGCCGCCGTGAAGCGGGCGCGCCAACCCAGCAGGAGGCGAGTACGGAATGGACGACGAGTGCGAGTGCGCCGGCCCTGGCCGATGACCGCGTTCACCGATGCCACGAACAGAAGTGCGCCACCGAAGGCCGCGGACCAGACCGGCGCGGTGGACGCCGGTTCCGGTACGGGCCGCGCACCGGCACGCAGGGACACCCACTCGACCGCGCTTCGGCTCCTTCCGGCAGGACGGCCCGCCGACACAGCGTTCCATGGCGCGACGGTTCCCGGGAGGGCAGGACCGCCCGGGACGGGGTCCTGCCGGGGCGTCAGTATGTACAAGGGAAAATCCGGTTCATCAGTGCGCAAACGCGTCGCTGGATCGGTGTAATCGGCACAAATGCAGGTCCGGGCGGGGATCTAGCGTCGGAGTGCACGGGGCCGTACGAGCCAGAAAGGCATCGAGTCACTCATGCCCATCCCGAACACCGACGTCATGCCCGCCATCGAGTTCGACACCCTGACCTCCGCACCCGGCCCCGGCAGCCCGCCCGCCGATCCCCTTCTGCTTCCGGTCGACGAGTTGCCCGCGTCGATGTCGGAGCCCGACGCGGTCTGCCGTCGGGTGCGTGACGAGCTGATGCTCGACGGCAACGCCCGGCTCAACCTCGCGACCTTCGTGACCACGTGGATGGAACCGCAGGCGCGGGAGTTGATGACGGAGACGGCGGAGAAAAACCTCGCGGACCGCGCGGAGTACCCGCAGATCACGGCGATGGAGGAGCGCTGTGTGCGGATGCTCGCCAAGCTCTGGCACGCACCCCGCCCGGAGCAGGTCCGTGGCTGCTCCACCACCGGTTCGAGCGAGGCGGCGATGCTCGGCGGGCTCGCGCTCAAGCGGCGCTGGCAGGCCCGCCGGCGCGCCCAGGGCAAGGACACCGCGCGACCGAACCTGGTGATGGGCTCGAACGTCCAGGTGTGCTGGAAGAAGTTCGCCAACTACTTCGAGGTGGAGCCGCGCCACGTCCCGATGGAGTCGGGCCGCTACCACCTCACCCCGGACACGCTCACCGCCTACTGCGACGACAACACCATCGGTGTCGTGACCGTCCTCGGCTCCACGTTCGACGGCTCCTACGAGCCCGTGGCGGACATCTGCCTGGCCCTGGACGGCTACCAGGCGGCCACCGGCACCGACATCCCCGTGCACGTCGACGGCGCGTCCGGCGCCATGGTGGCCCCGTTCCTCGACCCGGGTCTGATGTGGGACTTCCAGCTCGAACGCGTCGCGTCCATCAACACCTCGGGCCACAAGTACGGGCATGTCTTCCCCGGGCTCGGCTGGGCGCTGTGGCGTGACGCCGAGGCCCTCCCCGACGAGCTGGTCCACGAGGTGGACTACCTCGGCGGCAGCTCCCCCAGCTTCACCCTGAACTTCTCCCGCCCGGGCGCGCACGTCGTCGCGCAGTACTACAGCTTCCTGCGGTACGGCTTCGAGGGCCTGCGCAACCTGGCGGCCCGCAACCGTACGACGGCCCGCGCGCTCGCCGCGCGGATCCGGGCGATCGGACCGTACGAGCTGGTCACGGACGGCTCCGACCTGCCCGCGTTCGCCTTCCGCCTCGCGCCCGGCACCGAGGGCCTCACGGTGTTCGACGTCTCCCAGGCCATGCGCGCCCGCGGCTGGCACCTGCCGGCATACACCTTCCCGGCGCCCTGCCAGGACGTCTCCGTCCTGCGTCTGGTCGTACGCACCGGTTTCACCGCCGAACTCGCCGGCATGTTCATCGCCGACCTGACCGAGGTCACCCGGCGCCTACACACCGACCGGCTGTCGTCCGCGCTCGGCTAGGGTCTGTCCGGCGGATCAGGCCGGCTGCAAGAAACGGTGCTGCTCGGTGCAGGTGAGCGGGGCTGGGTGCGTCTGGCTGCAAGGCGGAGGA
>NZ_JBEXEA010000096.1:0-4933 GCF_040606035.1 Streptomyces sp. NPDC005483 | reverse complement strand
AGGCGGTCAAGCGCACCGGCCTGAACGCCGCGCGCCCGCTGCTCGCGGTCAACCCGCGCAAGCAGTGGCGCGAGCTGATGGAGGCGCGCCGCCACCTGTACGAGTCGATCGCCACGGCGGTCGTGGCCACCGACGGCCGTACCCCCGAAGAAGTCACCGAGATCGCGCTGGACGCACTGGAGTTGAAGGAAGCATGAGCGAGGCAGTGACGCGCATCCAGGTCGGCGGCACCGCGGGCAGCGAACCGTACGAGGTCCTGGTGGGACGTCAACTCCTGGGCGAGCTCGGCACGTTGGTCGGGGAGAAGGCCCAGCGGGTCGCGGTCATCCACCCCGAGGCGCTCGCCGGCACCGGAGACGCGCTGCGGGCCGACCTCGCCGAGCAGGGCTTCGAGGCCGTCGCCATCCAGGTCCCGAACGCGGAGGAGGCCAAGACCGCCGAGGTCGCCGCCTACTGCTGGAAGGCGCTCGGCCAGTCCGGCTTCACCCGCTCCGACGTCGTGGTCGGCGTCGGCGGCGGCGCGACCACCGACCTCGCGGGGTTCGTGGCCGCGACCTGGCTGCGCGGGGTGCGCTGGATCGCCATCCCGACCACCGTGCTCGCGATGGTCGACGCGGCCGTCGGCGGCAAGACCGGCATCAACACCGCCGAGGGCAAGAACCTCGTCGGCGCCTTCCACCCGCCCGCCGGCGTCCTGTGCGACCTGGCCGCGCTGGAGTCCCTGCCGGTCAACGACTACGTCTCCGGGCTCGCCGAGATCATCAAGGCCGGTTTCATCGCCGACCCGGCGATCCTGGAGCTCATCGAGTCCGATCCGGAGGCCGCGCGCACCCCGGCCGGCCCGCACACCGCCGAGCTCATCGAGCGCTCGATCCGGGTCAAGGCCGAGGTCGTCTCCTCCGACCTCAAGGAGTCGGGCCTGAGGGAGATCCTCAACTACGGCCACACGCTCGCGCACGCCATCGAGAAGAACGAGCGCTACAAGTGGCGGCACGGCGCCGCGGTCGCCGTGGGCATGCACTTCGCCGCCGAACTGGGCCGTCTTGCGGGCCGGTTGGACGACGCGACGGCCGACCGCCACCGCGCCGTCCTCGAGTCGGTGGGCCTGCCGCTGCACTACCGCTACGACCAGTGGCCCAAGCTCCTCGAGACCATGAAGGTCGACAAGAAGTCCCGCGGCAACCTGCTGCGGTTCATCGTCCTGGACGGACTGGGCAAGCCCACCGTTCTGGAGGGCCCGGACCCGGCCGTTCTGCTCGCCGCGTACGGCGAGGTCGGCCAGTAGGTCCCGCGACGGGCGTTCCGCCTGATTCGCCTTGCCCCAGGGGCACTTCGGGGCGCCCCCGGTCGTTTCACCAAACGTGGGCCGGGGGCGGTACCGTTCGGTGGCGAGCGGGGTATGCACCACCCCGTAACCAGCGCCGATCAGCCTGACGCGAGTGAGCCGGAGGGGCGCGTCGGAGACGAGAGGACGAGCGAGCGTTGGCCTTCGGGCCGCGCCCGGTCGGACTCCCGGCACCGACGCGAGCGTCCCGGAGGCGAGCGAGCCGAAAAAGACGAGACGGAGTGGCACCGGATGCAGCACGCAGTGGGTTCTCCGCTGCCGCCGCCCCATCAGCCGGGGCACGGACCGGCCGTCGGCTGGTCGCCGGCCGCACACCAGCCGGGACCGCATCACCCGGGTGCGCACCCGGGGTCCGCCCCGGTGCCCCCACCGCCGCCGGCACCGGGCTTCTCCCCGGCTCCGATCCCGCCGACGCCACCGCATTCCCAGGCACCGCCGACGCCGCAGCACTCGCCGGTCCCGCCCGCGCCGCAGCACTCGCCGGGGCCGGTACCCGACACCACCGGCCATGTGCCACTGCCGCCCGGCGCCCCCGTGGGCGCCCCCGGCACCCCGCCCGTCACCGCGCCCGATCCGGCGGGCACGACCCTGGCGGTGCTGCTCATCGGCCCGGCGGGCGCCGGAAAGACGAGCGTCGCGAAGTACTGGGCCGACCATCGCCGGGTGCCCACCGCCCACATCAGCCTCGACGATGTACGCGAGTGGGTCCGCTCGGGCTTCGCCGACCCGCAGTCCGGCTGGAACGACCACTCCGAGGCCCAGTACCGCCTCGCCCGCCGCACCTGCGGCTTCGCCGCCCGCAACTTCCTCGCCAACGGCATCTCCTGCATCCTCGACGACGCGGTCTTCCCGGACCGGCCGGTGGTCGGTCTCGGCGGCTGGAAGCGGCACGTGGGCCCGGGGCTGCTGCCGGTGGTCCTGCTGCCGGGCCTGGAGATCGTCCTGGAGCGCAACGCGGAGCGGTCCGGCAATCGCCGCCTGACGGATGAGGAGGTGGCACGGATCCACGGCCGGATGGCCGGCTGGTACGGCTCGGGTCTGCCGATCATCGACAACTCCCAGATGGACGTACCGCAGACGGCGAGGATCCTGGACGACGTACTGGCGAGGTCCATCGCGAGCCCGCCGAAATGGTAGGGCTCTGCCCGGAGGCGGGGAGCTGACCCACGCGGGGGGGCGACCCCCACTCGGCCTTCCTCGAACGGCGCGGCACCCGCAAGGCTCCTAGGCTCGAACCATGTCAGAGGTGTACGTCACCCGGAGAGCCCGCCTGAGAGACCGCTGCCGAGCCGGCGGCAGCCAATCCGCGCTGATCTCCCGCCCCGCCAACGTCCGCTACCTCGCGGGCACCGCCCCCCGCGGCGCCGTCCTCCTGGTCGGTGCCGGTGAGGACGTGCTGCTCTGCCCCGGCCCCCTGGACGACCGCACGGAAGGCCGTCCCGACGAGGCCCTGCGGCTCCACACCCTCCCAGGCGCCGGAGGCGACCCCGCCGTCGCGGCGGCCGACCTCGCGGAGGCACAGGGCGGGGGATCCCTCGCCGTCGAGGAACAGCACCTCACCGTGGCCCGCCACCGGGCCATCCGCTCCGTCGTCCCGCGCCTGCGCCTCGCCGACCTGGGCGGCGCGGTCGAACAGCTGCGCGTCATCAAGGACGAGGAGGAGATCTCCTGCCTGCGCATCGGCGCCGAGATCGCCGATCAGGCACTCGGTGAGCTCCTGGAGTCCATCCTCGTCGGCCGCACCGAGCGGCACCTCGCCCTCGAACTGGAGCGCCGCCTCGTCGACCACGGCGCCGACGGCCCTGCCTTCGCCACCTCCGTCGGCACCGGTCCGAACTCCGGCCGCCCGGCCCACCGCCCCACCGACCGCCGTGTCGAGGAGGGCGACTTCCTCTCCGTCTGCCTGGGCGCGAGCTACCGCGGCTACCGCTGTGAGATCGGCCGTACCTTCGTCATCGGTACGTCCCCCGCCGCCTGGCAGATCGAGCTCTACGACCTCGTCTTCGCCGCTCAGCGGGCTGGACGGGAGTCGCTGGCACCCGGCGCCGCCTACCGTGACGTGGACCGTGCGGCCCGCCAGGTACTGGAGTCCGCGGGCCACCACGAGGGGCTCCCGACCCTCACCGGACACGGTGTGGGACTGGAAATCGACGAGGACCCGCAGCTGGCCCCCTCGGCCATGGGTAAACTGGACGCTTGCGTGCCGGTCACCGTCGAACCGGGGGTCCACCTCCCGGGACGGGGCGGCGTCCGGATCGATGACACGCTCGTCGTACGCCCCGAGGCGGACGGCGGACCCGAGCTACTCACCATCACGACCAAGGAGCTGCTCGCACTATAGGCAAGGTGCGTGCGCCGGGGTCGTCCACGTCAGTCCAGGAGATTCCGCAACCGTGGCTTCCACGAACGACCTCAAGAACGGCCTGGTGCTCAAGCTCGAAGGCGGCCAGCTCTGGTCCGTCGTCGAGTTCCAGCACGTCAAGCCCGGCAAGGGCCCCGCATTCGTGCGCACCAAGCTCAAGAACGTGCTGTCCGGCAAGGTCGTCGACAAGACGTTCAACGCCGGCGTCAAGGTCGAGACGGCCACTGTCGACAAGCGCGACATGCAGTTCTCGTACATGGACGGCGAGTACTTCGTCTTCATGGACATGGAGACCTACGACCAGCTGATGATCGACCGCAAGGCGGTCGGTGACGCGGCCAACTTCCTGATCGAGGGCTTCACCGCCACCGTGGCACAGCACGAGGGCGAGGTGCTCTTCGTCGAGCTGCCGGCCGCCGTCGAGCTCGTCGTCCAGGAGACCGAGCCCGGCCTGCAGGGCGACCGCTCCACCGGTGGCACCAAGCCCGCCACCCTGGAGACCGGTCACCAGATCCAGGTCCCGCTCTTCATCACCACCGGTGAGAAGATCAAGGTCGACACCCGCACGAGCGACTACCTCGGCCGGGTGAACAGCTAACCGTGGCTGCCCGCAACACGGCCCGCAAGCGCGCCTTCCAGATCCTCTTCGAGGGCGACCAGCGCGGCGCCGACGTCCTGACGGTCCTCGCGGACTGGATCCGGCATTCCCGGAACGACACCCGGCAGCCGCCGGTGAGCGAGTACACGATGCAGCTGGTCGAGGGCTACGCGGAGCACGCGCGGCGCATCGACGAGCTGATCGCGCAGTACTCGGTCGGCTGGACGCTGGACCGGATGCCGGTCGTCGACCGCAACATCCTGCGTCTGGGCGCCTACGAGCTGATCTGGGCCGACGAGACCCCGGACGCGGTGGTGCTCGACGAGATGGTGCAGCTGGCCAAGGAGTTCTCCACGGACGAGTCGCCCTCGTTCGTGAACGGCCTGCTGGGCCGGCTCAAGGACCTGAAGCCGTCGCTGCGCCGAGACGAGGCGTGAGCCCGGGCGCTGAGGCGCTCGAGACGTGAATCGCCTGAGGGCCCGCAGCGTGACCGCTGCGGGCCCTCAGGCGTGTTCGTACGGGTTGTGCGTGTGGGCCCCACAAGGCCCGCAGAAAGCCGCCGGGGTGGGCGGCACCCGGTAGGTGCCGCGACCCCGGCGGGCCCGTTTGTCACCCCAAAACGCCCGGT
>NZ_JBEXEA010000095.1:0-4994 GCF_040606035.1 Streptomyces sp. NPDC005483 | reverse complement strand
CTCAGAACTAACACAGTGGACGCGAGCAACTGAGGACAAGCCCTCGGCCTATTAGTACCGGTCACCTCCACCCATTACTGGGCTTCCAGATCCGGCCTATCAACCCAGTCGTCTACTGGGAGCCTTACCCTCTCAAGGAGGTGGGAACACTCATCTCGAAGCAGGCTTCCCGCTTAGATGCTTTCAGCGGTTATCCCTCCCGAACGTAGCCAACCAGCCATGCCCTTGGCAGGACAACTGGCACACCAGAGGTTCGTCCGTCCCGGTCCTCTCGTACTAGGGACAGCCCTTCTCAATGTTCCTGCGCGCGCAGCGGATAGGGACCGAACTGTCTCACGACGTTCTAAACCCAGCTCGCGTACCGCTTTAATGGGCGAACAGCCCAACCCTTGGGACCGACTCCAGCCCCAGGATGCGACGAGCCGACATCGAGGTGCCAAACCATCCCGTCGATATGGACTCTTGGGGAAGATCAGCCTGTTATCCCCGGGGTACCTTTTATCCGTTGAGCGACGGCGCTTCCACAAGCCACCGCCGGATCACTAGTCCCGACTTTCGTCCCTGCTCGACCCGTCGGTCTCACAGTCAAGCTCCCTTGTGCACTTACACTCAACACCTGATTGCCAACCAGGCTGAGGGAACCTTTGGGCGCCTCCGTTACTCTTTAGGAGGCAACCGCCCCAGTTAAACTACCCATCAGACACTGTCCCTGATCCGGATCACGGACCCAGGTTAGACATCCAGCACGACCAGACTGGTATTTCAACGACGACTCCCCCTGAACTGGCGTCCAGAGTTCACAGTCTCCCAGCTATCCTACACAAGCCGAACCGAACACCAATATCAAACTGTAGTAAAGGTCCCGGGGTCTTTCCGTCCTGCTGCGCGAAACGAGCATCTTTACTCGTAGTGCAATTTCACCGGGCCTATGGTTGAGACAGTCGAGAAGTCGTTACGCCATTCGTGCAGGTCGGAACTTACCCGACAAGGAATTTCGCTACCTTAGGATGGTTATAGTTACCACCGCCGTTTACTGGCGCTTAAGTTCTCAGCTTCGCCACACCGAAATGTGACTAACCGGTCCCCTTAACGTTCCAGCACCGGGCAGGCGTCAGTCCGTATACATCGCCTTACGGCTTCGCACGGACCTGTGTTTTTAGTAAACAGTCGCTTCTCGCTGGTCTCTGCGGCCACCCCCAGCTCAAGGAGTAAATCCTCTCACCAGTGATGGCCCCCCTTCTCCCGAAGTTACGGGGGCATTTTGCCGAGTTCCTTAACCATAGTTCACCCGAACGCCTCGGTATTCTCTACCTGACCACCTGAGTCGGTTTAGGGTACGGGCCGCCATGAAACTCGCTAGAGGCTTTTCTCGACAGCATAGGATCATCCACTTCACCACAATCGGCTCGGCATCAGGTCTCAGCCTTGTGTGCGACGGATTTACCTATCACACGGCCTACACCCTTACCCCGGGACAACCACCGCCCGGGCTGGACTACCTTCCTGCGTCACCCCATCACTCACCTACTGCAAGTCTGGTTCGCCGGCTCCACCACTCCCCTTTGCCCGAAGGCTCCGGGGCGGCTTCACGGACTTAGCATCGCCTGGTTCGATGTTTGACGCTTCACAGCGGGTACCGGAATATCAACCGGTTATCCATCGACTACGCCTGTCGGCCTCGCCTTAGGTCCCGACTTACCCTGGGCAGATCAGCTTGACCCAGGAACCCTTAGTCAATCGGCGCACACGTTTCCCACGTGTGTATCGCTACTCATGCCTGCATTCTCACTCGTGAACCGTCCACCACTGCCTTCCGGCGCGGCTTCACCCGGCACACGACGCTCCCCTACCCATCACAGCGGGCGTTGGCCCTATTGCTGCAATGACACGACTTCGGCGGTACGCTTGAGCCCCGCTACATTGTCGGCGCGGAATCACTAGACCAGTGAGCTATTACGCACTCTTTCAAGGGTGGCTGCTTCTAAGCCAACCTCCTGGTTGTCTCTGCGACTCCACATCCTTTCCCACTTAGCGTACGCTTAGGGGCCTTAGTCGATGCTCTGGGCTGTTTCCCTCTCGACCATGGAGCTTATCCCCCACAGTCTCACTGCCGCGCTCTCACTTACCGGCATTCGGAGTTTGGCTAAGGTCAGTAACCCGGTAGGGCCCATCGCCTATCCAGTGCTCTACCTCCGGCAAGAAACACACGACGCTGCACCTAAATGCATTTCGGGGAGAACCAGCTATCACGGAGTTTGATTGGCCTTTCACCCCTAACCACAGGTCATCCCCCAGGTTTTCAACCCTGGTGGGTTCGGTCCTCCACGAAGTCTTACCTCCGCTTCAACCTGCCCATGGCTAGATCACTCCGCTTCGGGTCTTGAGCGTGCTACTGAAACGCCCTATTAGGACTCGCTTTCGCTACGGCTACCCCACTCGGGTTAACCTCGCAACACACCGCAAACTCGCAGGCTCATTCTTCAAAAGGCACGCAGTCACGAGAGTGCATGCAAGCATGCACTCCGACGCTCCCACGGCTTGTAGGCACACGGTTTCAGGTACTATTTCACTCCGCTCCCGCGGTACTTTTCACCATTCCCTCACGGTACTATCCGCTATCGGTCACCAGGGAATATTTAGGCTTAGCGGGTGGTCCCGCCAGATTCACACGGGATTTCTCGGGCCCCGTGCTACTTGGGTGTCTCTCAAACGAGCCGCTGATGTTTCGACTACGGGGGTCTTACCCTCTACGCCGGACCTTTCGCATGTCCTTCGCCTACATCAACGGTTTCTGACTCGTCTCACAGCCGGCAGACTGTGAAAGAGAGATCCCACAACCCCGTATGCGCAACCCCTGCCGGGTCTCACACGCATACGGTTTGGCCTCATCCGGTTTCGCTCGCCACTACTCCCGGAATCACGGTTGTTTTCTCTTCCTGCGGGTACTGAGATGTTTCACTTCCCCGCGTTCCCTCCACATACCCTATGTGTTCAGGTATGGGTGACAGCCCATGACGACTGCCGGGTTTCCCCATTCGGAAACCCCCGGATCAAAGCCTGGTTGACGGCTCCCCGGGGACTATCGTGGCCTCCCACGTCCTTCATCGGTTCCTGGTGCCAAGGCATCCACCGTGCGCCCTTAAAAACTTGGCCACAGATGCTCGCGTCCACTGTGCAGTTCTCAAACAACGACCAGCCACCCATCACCCCGGAGCTTCACTCCGAGTTCACTGGGGCCGGCATCATGAGGGGGTTCATTCCCTCAGACACCCAACAGCGTGCCCGGCACCTTCGCCACTCGTGATCAGCTTTCCACGCTCCGAAGAGCAGTACTGGCAGCCCGAGATGACTGAAAGTGCCGAATAATCAACGTTCCACCCATGAGCAACCACCGTCGAACGTGTGCCGACGTAATGGCCCTGGACCACCAAGCACGCTTGGCGGCCTAGATGCTCCTTAGAAAGGAGGTGATCCAGCCGCACCTTCCGGTACGGCTACCTTGTTACGACTTCGTCCCAATCGCCAGTCCCACCTTCGACAGCTCCCTCCCACAAGGGGTTGGGCCACCGGCTTCGGGTGTTACCGACTTTCGTGACGTGACGGGCGGTGTGTACAAGGCCCGGGAACGTATTCACCGCAGCAATGCTGATCTGCGATTACTAGCAACTCCGACTTCATGGGGTCGAGTTGCAGACCCCAATCCGAACTGAGACAGGCTTTTTGAGATTCGCTCCACCTCACGGTATCGCAGCTCATTGTACCTGCCATTGTAGCACGTGTGCAGCCCAAGACATAAGGGGCATGATGACTTGACGTCGTCCCCACCTTCCTCCGAGTTGACCCCGGCGGTCTCCTGTGAGTCCCCATCACCCCGAAGGGCATGCTGGCAACACAGGACAAGGGTTGCGCTCGTTGCGGGACTTAACCCAACATCTCACGACACGAGCTGACGACAGCCATGCACCACCTGTACACCGACCACAAGGGGGGCACCATCTCTGATGCTTTCCGGCGTATGTCAAGCCTTGGTAAGGTTCTTCGCGTTGCGTCGAATTAAGCCACATGCTCCGCTGCTTGTGCGGGCCCCCGTCAATTCCTTTGAGTTTTAGCCTTGCGGCCGTACTCCCCAGGCGGGGAACTTAATGCGTTAGCTGCGGCACCGACGACGTGGAATGTCGCCAACACCTAGTTCCCACCGTTTACGGCGTGGACTACCAGGGTATCTAATCCTGTTCGCTCCCCACGCTTTCGCTCCTCAGCGTCAGTAATGGCCCAGAGATCCGCCTTCGCCACCGGTGTTCCTCCTGATATCTGCGCATTTCACCGCTACACCAGGAATTCCGATCTCCCCTACCACACTCTAGCTAGCCCGTATCGAATGCAGACCCGGGGTTAAGCCCCGGGCTTTCACACCCGACGTGACAAGCCGCCTACGAGCTCTTTACGCCCAATAATTCCGGACAACGCTTGCGCCCTACGTATTACCGCGGCTGCTGGCACGTAGTTAGCCGGCGCTTCTTCTGCAGGTACCGTCACTTTCGCTTCTTCCCTGCTGAAAGAGGTTTACAACCCGAAGGCCGTCATCCCTCACGCGGCGTCGCTGCATCAGGCTTTCGCCCATTGTGCAATATTCCCCACTGCTGCCTCCCGTAGGAGTCTGGGCCGTGTCTCAGTCCCAGTGTGGCCGGTCGCCCTCTCAGGCCGGCTACCCGTCGTCGCCTTGGTGAGCCATTACCTCACCAACAAGCTGATAGGCCGCGGGCTCATCCTTCACCGCCGGAGCTTTCAACCCTCGCAGATGCCCGCGAGAGTGCTATCCGGTATTAGACCCCGTTTCCAGGGCTTGTCCCAGAGTGAAGGGCAGATTGCCCACGTGTTACTCACCCGTTCGCCACTAATCCCCACCGAAGTGGTTCATCGTTCGACTTGCATGTGTTAAGCACGCCGCCAGCGTTCGTCCTGAGCCAGGATCAAACTCTCCGTGAATGTTTACC
>NZ_JBEXEA010000094.1:0-5284 GCF_040606035.1 Streptomyces sp. NPDC005483 | reverse complement strand
ACCGACTCGCCGCCATCGAGCGCGAGACCGACGTTGCCTGAGAGCTGAGCACGTTTATCTGTACTTGGCTGAGCACTTCAGGGAGTACGCGGACATCTGGCCGTGCTGGAGCTAATGAGTGAGTTGGAAGCAGCCCTGGCTGAGACCGCAGCCGACCCCTCCTGGATACGACGTGCTCGTGGGGGGCGTGGTCGGGCTTCCTTCGCTGATGTCCCTGCGGCTGCCGACGTGTTGCGCGGGCTGTTACTGGACGTCTAGGACACGGCGGTGACTCGACAGACGGTCGAGGCGCTCGCCTAGATAGGAACGGTGACCGCTCTGAGGCGCGTTGCTCTCGCGCTCGCCGCCGCTGACACCAATCAGGACGACTGGCTACACACCGGGGTGCATGACGCGTTCTTGAGAGCGGACGGTGTGCCTGACGGGGTCGCGGAGGCCTGCGCCCAGGGGGCCGGTGAACTGAAAACGCGCCACAGCCACCGTGTCTGCCCCCAGTTGACGCTGTAGAAAGGGGCGCCCTCGCGGAAAGAGCAACGTGAGCTATTACGCCGTAATAGCTCACGGGTGGGGGAGTGGTGCTCGGCCCGCAGGACCGAGCCTTCGTTCCTGCCCGCTGTTCGGGACTCGTACAACACGGCCGTTGACTATCTCCAACGCACCCCGCCACCCGCCGCGTTGGACCCCCTGTCCCGGGGGATGCCGACGGCCCTGGCCGAGCTCGTGCAGGCCGCTGGTCTGGAACCGGTCGCGGACCTCGCCGGGGGCGTCCGCCTTTGGTGTTGTTCTGTCACCCGAGATGATCGAACTGACACACGGCGCCTACCCGGGCCTGCGGGGCGGGGCTGTCCCAGGCCCCCCCGTTACCGTTTTCGTGGCTCCGCAATGGGGCCTCCGGCCTTCGGGTCCGGCATGACTTCCCCCTCCTGTTGTCGATGATCCGGGGGGTGGTGTCACCGGACCCGGAGGCATCGACGGACCGCTGATGAGGGGCTTGAGCACCGGCTTCACCCGAGCCGGAAGAGCTCTCCGTAACGTGGATGTGGCAGCTCGGTGCCCTGCCAGGGCCGGACGAAAGCGTGATGGAGGGGCCTGCACGTGATCGACACCAGCACCAGCGACGTCTTCTTCGGCCTGGACGTCGGCAAGGGCGAACACCACGCCACCGCCGTCACCCCGGCCGGGAAGAAAGCCTTCGGCAAGCGGCTGCCAAACACCGAGCCCAAGCTCCGCGAGCTATTCGCGAAGTTGCAGGCCAAGCACGGAACGGTGCTGGTCGTGGTCGACCAGCCGGCCTCGATCGGCGCCCTGCCGCTGGCTGTCGCGAGGAACATGGGCTGTCCGGTTGCCTACCTGCCAGGGCTGACGATGCGGCGGATCGCCGATCTCTATCCCGGCGAGGCCAAGACGGATGCGAGAGACGCGTTCATCATCGTGGATGCGTCCCGGACGATGCCTCACACGCTGCGGGCGATCAACGGCGACGACGAGACGACCGCCGAGCTGGAGATGATCGTCGGATTCGACGACGACCTGGCAGGCGAGGCCACCAGGGTCGCGAACCGGCTGCACGGCCTGCTGACACAGATCCATCCCTCGCTGGAGCGGGTGCTGGGGCCACGGTTGCAGCACCCGGCCGTGCTGACCCTACTAAAGCGGTTCGGGTCACCGGCCCAGATCCGTAAGGCCGTACGGCGCCGGCTGGTCACCCTGTTACGGCCGCAGGCGCCGAGGATGGCCGAGCGGCTGGTCGAGGAGATCTTCACCGCGTTGGACGAGCAGACCGTCACGGTCCCGGGCACCGACGCGGCCACGCTGATCGTCCCGAGCCTGGCCGCCTCACTGAAGGCCGTCCTTGACCAGCGCAAACTGTTGGCCGGGCGGATCGAGGAACTCCTGGACGCCCACCCTCTTTCGAAGGTCCTGACGTCGATGCCCGGCATCGGAGTCAGGACCGGAGCCCGCATCCGGATCGAGGTCGGCGACGGCAGCACCTTCCCGACCCCTGGCCACCTCGCCGCCTACGCCGGACTCGCCCCGGCGAAAACGCAGCTCGGGCTCTTCGATCCGCGGCGAACAGCCCTCCCAGCGAGGAAACAAGCAGCTCAAACGGGCCTTCTTCCTCTCCGCGTTCGCCGCCCTGGGCGACCCGGCATCGCGGGCCTACTACGACAAGAAGATCGCCCAGGGAAAGCATCACACCCAGGCCCTGCTCTGCCTCGCCAGACGCCGGACCGACGTGCTGTTCGCGATACTCCGCGACGGCACCTGCTACGAAACGCAGCCGTCTGCTGCAGTCACCTGACCTGCGGGTCTGCGAGAAGAACGACTCGGTCGGCCTCTACATCGAAAACGAGCACCGGATGGCCACGGTCGCCTTCCGGGTCCATCAGCACGGGCTTGCCCAAAAACCGCCCGATCTCCCGGAGGAAGCCTCAGACCACATCAAGTCTATCCTGACCCTGCAACTCCCGCAAGTCGACGTCGAAGTCGACTTCAGCGTCGGCATGAAAACGGAAGATCGCCAACACATCGGCAGTGGGCCAGACCCGCAGGTCCGGGCACTCTGCATCCGCAGGGCGGGACAGCACGGCCTCCGCCCGAGGCACCGGAAGCACCTCTCTCCCCCGGAGTACTGGCACTTCCAGCCTTTCTCCGCGACCAGATTGAGGACCGCCTGCCAGTCCTCCACCGAGGCATCCGGGACACGCACGTCCGGCAACGACCCCATCAAGTCCGGGTCGAAGAAGGAACTCACGTCATCCCACAGCAGATCAGCCACCCCGCCATGCTGCCCGGCACCCCGACCCGACACACCCCGTTTCCCTTGACCAAAGAGATAGGGGCACCCCCCCGGAGCGGGGCCGGCCCTGTTCGCCGAATTCCATCGCACGCTCATGGCCGTCCCGTGTCCTACGAGTCGTACCTTCTGCCTCTGGACCACATGGTTGGCCTGATGGGGCAGGCCGGACTCACCGCCACCGCGCGTCTGGAGCAAGAACCAAGTGGCCGGATGAAGAGACCTCATATCTGTGTTCTGGCGCGCAAGCCCGGGAGAGCCTGACGGGGCAGGTCGCTTCAGCCGAGCCAGGACGTGGGGGTCCGCGCGGCACGGATGGGTAGGGACCGTGGGGGAGTGGCTCGGCCTGTGCTCCCGGAGAGAAGCGCCCAGCCCCTCCCACCTGGACAACGTAAGCAGGGACCCACCAGGTTCACTCGTCGACCTGTCCAGCCAGCGAGCCGGGGCCTGATGGGGGGCGGACAGGGTCCGACCGGGACTGAGAGGGACTTGGCCCCTTTCGGTCCCTGGGCTTCCGTCCCTGGTGTTTGTGCAGGTCAGAGGGTTCTGCACGCACCCAGTAGGGACTGTAGGGACTCAACTCCGCAATTATGACGTAGACAAGAGATGTATTCGTACACGCGCGCGCATACAAAACCACATGTCAACTACCGCTCATAATGGCGAGGTTCAGTCCCTACAGTCCCTATCCAGGAGGGTTGAAAGCCTCTGACCTGCGGCGATGCCCAGGTTCTGTTCAGTCCCTCGGCAGTTTTACAGACCCTGCCGTTTGGTCCCTGGACCCTTTCCGTCCCTAGCTGTGCCCCACCCGCGCGGCAGGACACGACACGCCTCCTGCTCCTCGGTCCCTCCAGCCCCTAGGGTGGGAAGGGACCGAAGTTCGAAGGGACCCAAGGGACCCACGAACCTGATAGAAACGGCATGCGGGTTGGGACAGCCAACTTTTTGCGAACGTGGGCCTTACACTCTTTTCGCATCAGAGTCCCTTCGGTCCCTGTCGAGGTATCCGCCCCCGTCAGGTGTGTGAAGGATCGGGCAAAACAGAAGTGACGAGGACGATTCCTGTGCCGCGCGAAGGTGAGAACCGACAGAGTGCAGTCGGCGTCGCGCCCGCGTCCCTGCGCACGGTCGCGCGTTGGTGTGCCGCACAGGGATGGCCTGTGCACCCGCTGTCCCCAGGCAGGAAGACCCCCGTCGGGAATTGTTCTGCCTGTTCGGCGACCCGCCATGAGCCGGCCTTGTGCCCCTGCCTCCCCGCCGGACGTCCTTGCCACGGCTTTCATGCGGCCACCACCGATCCGGGCCTGCTGGAGCGGTGGTGGGAAGACACTCCTGCCGCTGGCGTGGGTGTCGCGTGTGGCCCGGCCGGGCTTGTCGTCATCGATGTCGACGCCCATCAGGTGTCTGTTGCCGACCGGGCAGACTTGCTGCCAGGTATCGCCATCCCCGAGCAGGTCGAGCTCGTCGGCCTGGCCTCTGGCTTCGACACGTTGGCTCTTCTGGCGGCCTATCGCGGGCAGGCCGATCCCGCGCAGGACGAGGGGACTTTGCGGGTACGCACACCGTCTGGGGGGCTCCATGTCTGGTACCGGAATCCCGACACATCCATCCGTTACCGGTGTTCGACCGGTTCCGGTCGGAACACGGCACTTGCCTGGCAGGTCGACGTGCGCGCCGAAGGCGGCTACATCGTGGCTCCGGGCACACGTACGCCCCAGGGTGTCTACCGTCCGGAAGGGACTGTTCGGCGTCCGGCGCTACTGCCGGAGTGGCTGCGCGCGGAACTCCAGCGCACGGGGCATGTCATCGAGGACCGGCCGTGTGTCGAGGTGGACGGGCGCGGTCCAGTGAGCATTCCGGCGGCTCGTGGGGGCCGGCGTCCGGGCGCTGCCCATCAGGTCATCGACCGGCTGATCGCCGTGGTCGCGGAGTGTGCCGCCGCCCCGCAGGGGACAGGTTTCACGGAGAAACTCAACAGGGCCGCCTACACCGCCGGCGGCCTGGTCGGAGCGGGGCACCTCGAGCAC
The DNA here is from genome assembly GCF_040606035.1 of Streptomyces sp. NPDC005483. Taxonomy (NCBI): domain Bacteria; kingdom Bacillati; phylum Actinomycetota; class Actinomycetes; order Kitasatosporales; family Streptomycetaceae; genus Streptomyces; species Streptomyces sp. NPDC005483. The sequence goes on along the minus strand of NZ_JBEXEA010000094.1, from coordinate 460 downwards.
GCCGCTGTCAGGGACCGACTTGTCCGTGTCGCTCACTACGCCCGCCCCTGGCAGCAGTCCCGGAATGAAAAGATCGTTGACGACGGCCTTGCCGTAGGGTCCGTCCGCCCTCTTCACCTCAAAGGACGTCCATGAGCAGCAGTGCCGATGGCGCGCCGCGTTTTGACCCGCAGGCCGCCGCTCAGCAGATGCTCGACCTCCAGTCGGCGGACCTGGTCGCCGGTTCCGCCCGCCTGCCCGCACAGGGCTTCACCGGGGGCTCCATGGCTGTTCCGCCGGCTCAACCGGCCGCTTCGGTGAGCCCTGCTTTTTCGGTGGCCCAGGCCCCTCTGGGGGCCGTGGATTCTGGCGCCCTGCCCCCTTCCCTGTCCGATCGGGGCAATGCCCGGCTCTTCGTGCGGCTGTACCGTGACCAGTTCCGGCATGTGGAGGGCCTGGGCTGGTTCGCGTGGGACGGCTA
>NZ_JBEXEA010000093.1:0-5643 GCF_040606035.1 Streptomyces sp. NPDC005483 | reverse complement strand
CGCAGGCCCGCAGTGACCGGACGCTGCCGGCGTCGTTAGCCACCTGCTCACTCGCCTTCGTCGTGGACGGCGTCGCCGCCTTTGATGTGGCGGGCGGGGTTGTGGCCTTGTTCCATGAGGTCGACGGCCCACAGCATGGTCTGGACGCCTTCGAGTTTGGCGAGGCCTGGTGTGGGTCCGAGGCGGAAGGCTCCGGGCTGGGGCTTGCCGGAGGTGGCGTAGGGGAGGAAGTCGAGCGGGCTGTCGCCCGGGCTGGGGTAGACGACGCAGTCGGAGAGTACGGCGAGCGGGTACAGGCCGGTCATGGTGGCCATGTTGCGCAGCTTGCGGTGCATGTTGACGCGCGCCTTGGAAATGACGGCGGCGCGGATGTCGGGGCGCCAGGTCGGCCGCTGGAGGGCCGGCCACCGCTCGCCCTCCTTGTACTTCCTGCCCTGGGGGCGTTCGCGGAGCTTGCCGATGCCGCCCTTGACGGTGGCCTTGATGGCAGCGAGTACGGCGGCCATAGCCGGGTCGGCGTCCTTGTGGCGCTCCATCGCCGCCAGGAACTCCACGTCCGACAGGTCCTTGGTGACGCCGAGGTCGGCGAGGGTGTCGACGTAGGCGGTCTTCAATCGGTCGTGCCACGGGTCCAGGTAGGCACCGGTCTCACGGCGCAGGTAGGCCTCGATCGGGGTGACGTTGAAGCCGAGCTCTTGGGCGTAGGCGACGGTATACGTCTGGTACCAGGCCGGACCTGTCGGCCGGGTGCCGTCCGGGGTGAAGGGCGAGGGCAGGCGCGGGTCCACCTCGACGTGGGACAGGTCGACCAGCCAGGAGCCGGGGATTTTCGGGTTGAACACCGGGTTGTGGAAGTGGTCGGGAGCGGACAGGCCGACGACCAGGCGGGCCGCGGCGGCGAGGAAGGCGGTGTTCAGGTCGAGGCCGACCGCGTAGGGCAGCGTGCACTCCTCATCGCTCAGCAGGCTGACATCGCGCACCCACTGGTACGCCTCCTCGTTCAGGAACCCGCCGCTCCAGCCGCTGTCGACGACGACGGGGTGTTCGGGGGTGGCCTCCGGCGGTGCCGGGTCCATTGGCTCTGTTCCGAGCGAGCCGGGGTTGTGGCCGGGTACCCAGTTCCCCGTCTGCGGGTCCTGCACCGCGCGGGTGGGCGGGCGCAGCGCGGTCATCAGCTCCAGCCCGGACACGGCCGTGGAGCCGCGCGGGGTGATGACCCGCTGGGCGTAGGTGCCGAGGACGCGGGCGATGTCGGCCGGCTCCATCTGCGTAACGCTGGGCCATGACCGCTCATCGAGGGCGTCCCAGGACAGGATCGCCAGCTGCACGCACTGCCGTTCGTGCCCCTGGACCTTGCGGTAGATCCTTGCCCAGGGGCCGAACCCGCGCTGGGTGAGCCGCCATTTCGCTTTCACCACCTGCTTGACCACCGGGTGATCCTCGGGAAGGCGCAGGGAGCGGCGCTGTTCGTGGCCTTCCAGGCGCTCGGGGAGTCCGAGTTTTACGGCGGCCGCGGCGGTGAGCACGATCAGCGGGTCGCTGTCCTTGCCGTTGCGGTGCAGACGCGGCGCACCGAGCCCGGACTCGCCAAGCGTCCACTCCACTAGCTCCACCACGCTTGTCGCCGGGCAGTCCAGCACGATCCCACCGACGCCGTACGCGCAGCCGTCGCCGTCCAGCACGGCGAGCGGGCCGTGCGGGAACCGTGGATCGGCTGCGGGCTGCGCCGCCTTCTTCGGGGCCGGACGGCGTGATGCCGCGGCCGGCCGGGCGGCGGGACGCGCCGGCCCCGTTGCCGGGACGGCGGGAGTCTGCGGGGCGTCTGCCGTCTGCCCCCTGGACGCGGCCGGTTCGGTAGATGCCGTGGGCGCCGTCGCGGCAACCGAGGCTGTCGGGGCTGCGCCGGGGGCGGGGTACTTCGCCGCCCACCCGTTCAGCAGCCGCTGGTAGGCGTCCAGGCGCGGCGACTTCGGCTCGCTTCGGCCGTTCTCCCAGTTCTTCACCGACTGGGTCGTGGTCTTCAGCGCGGTGGCGAGGCGGGCCTGGGTGATTCCGGCGGCCTCCCGCAGCCGGGCACGCTCCGCCGGAGGCGGCAGATGCGGCTCCTCGTTCAGCAGAGCGTCGACGGACGCGAACAGCTCTTCCTCAGATGCCATGCCCAGCCACCTTCACCTCAGGATCCAATATCGCTTAACCACAAACTTATCCCATTCCTTAGCCCTGAGGCTCATTCCAACCCCAGCGCGTCCAGTGCGGTGAGCTTGGTCCACGGTGCGCTTCGCGCGGTGCGCTTCGCGCGGTGCGCTTACGTTCATCGGGCAGGGGAAGTGATGATCTCCATGACGAGCGTGATGCAGCACTACGGCCTGCTGTGGACCGACCCGGACGGCGCCCCGCAGGCGTCGGCCGGCAGGTACGACAAACGGTCGGCGAAGCGTCGCCGTACCGAACTCAAGGCCGTGGGCTGTACCCGCGTCGAGATCGTGCCCGTCAGGCCGGGGGAAGTTCCCGAGCCGGTCTCCTGAGCAATGCGGGACGAGGTAGAGCACACCAGCCGGATCCCGTTCGGCAGCGCCTGAAGGCCCCCGCACAGCGCGTCGACCAGCCACTGGCCCGACCCTTCAGCCGAACAGGCCGAGGTCCGTGAGCAGCTGGCGCCGTGCATCGGGCAGCGAGTCTCGCCTGCTGCGCATGTTGCTGCGCCATACTCCGAGGCGGACTTCGGTGCCGTCCTCCAACTGCTCTACGTGCCCCCGTGGCACGGTCACGTGCCCCTCTCGGGCCTTGTACTGCGCGAGGGCCGCCATGCCGCGCTCGAAGGCCCCCAGGGGCGTGGTGGACGGTTTCGTGGGTGCCTCCGCCTCTGGGGCCGGAGGTGTGATGCCGAGTTGCTCCAGACGTTGGCGTTGCGCGTCGGTCAGGGCCTGCCAGACCTCGGGCTTGCGCTGTTTGGCCAGCCATTTGCCGATGTCCATGCCGTGGACGGTGAGCCCGGGCAGTACCTCGGTCTCACCGGCTTGGCCCTCTTCGTCGGCCAGGAGCTCACGGAGTGCCGCGTAGTGCCGCTGCCATTCCGGCAGCCACGAGGGGTTCCAGTCCTCGTCGACGGCTTCCAGTGCCGTCTTCCACTCGGGGTGTCCGTCGAGGGCGCCGGGGCGGCGCAGGTTCGAGAGCCACTGCCCGACCGGCTTGTCCAGCGCGGTGGCGGTGCGGGGTGCGCAGAGGGTCCAGTGCTGGTCGTAGTAGGCCTTGGCGGCTTCGAGGTTTTCCTGGAAGCGTTCATCCGTCACCGACCAGACCATGCCGAGCTGCTCGAGTCGGCGGGCACGCAGGCCGCTCATCTCCCCGGCCCCGTACGCCCGTCGCTGCTCTGCCACCCATTGCCCGAGCGGTGTTGCGCCTTCGCGGTGTCCGTAGGGCACGCGGGCGTTCCCGACCCGCTCGACGTACGCCTTCAGCTTCGCCCAGGCGCGGGCCCAGTCCTGCCGCTCGGTGTCGATCACGTTGAAGGAGACCCAGTCCGCGACCATCACCGGATCCCGGGGGGCGGCAAAGCGGAGCAGGAGGCGGGATTCGTCTTCGCCTTCCTCGGGCGCAGAGCCGATGTTCACGGACGGCTGCGCGGCGTCTTTCTGCGGCTCCTGTGGAATGGCGAGCAGCTCGACGGCTTCTTCATCATGAGCCCGCAGCCCTTCCAGGACTTTCACCAGGGGCCGGTAAGAGCCGGAGGTGAACATGTCCTCGGGCTGCTCTCCGGGCTGGAGGAAGACGGGCACGATCAGGGAGGCGAGTTTGCCTTCTCCGGGCTTTTGTCGGAGTGCCCGGCCGATGGCTTGGACGATGTCGTGCGGCGCGCCCTTGGGGTCCAGGAGGGCAACTGAATCCACGGCGCGGATGTCGACGCCCTCGCCCAGGACCCGGCAGTTCGAGAGCACGGCCCGCTGCGCCGTGCTGCCGAACGAGCCGAGGACCTCCCGTCGACGTTCGGGGAGGTGTTCGCCGCACAGCCAGTTGGCCCAGATCCGCTTGGGGTAGGTCTCGGGCTGGTCGGCGTGCAGCTTCGCCGCGACGCGCTCCAGACCTTCCGCATAGGCCTGTGCCTCGATGGTGCGGTGGTGGAAGGTGATGCACGTCGACAGGTCGTGCTGCGCCATCGTGTGCAGCAACGCGGCCTGCAGGGCTCCGAGGCGCTGCCCGCGCACTTCCTCGCTGTGCCGCTCCTCGCCCATCAGCCGCTCGGGAGTGACGACGGGGTCCTTCAGTTCCAGGACGATGATCTGGTACCGCGCCAGCAGGCCCCGGGAGACGGCCGAGGCGAGCGAGAGCTTGTAGAGGACGGGCCCGAAGACCTTCTCGTCGTCCATGGAGGCTGCCATCTCCCGCGGCAGTGGATCCCGCACCCCCTCCGCGACCTCGCGGTTCAGCCGCTCCTCCCAGATCCGCGGTGTCGCCGTCAGATACAACCGCCGCAACGCCGGGATGACGCTCTGGTCATGGATGCCCGCCCACGCCTTACCCATCGAGCCACTTGTCCTATGGGCCTCATCAACCACCGCGAGGTCTACTGGATCAAGCTTCTGCCCGTAGACGCCCTCGAACGCCTCCGCCAGGACACCCAAGCTGGCGTACGTCGCGTAGATGGTCACCGGCCCCTGCCCGTGCCACAGCGCCAACTGGATCGGATTCGTCGTGGAGCGCACCTTCAACGACCACAGCTCCGGATCGTCCTGGAGCGAACACACCGCCACCGCCGGCCCCTTGTGCCCGGCCTCGTGCCACGCTCTCACCGTCTGCGCCAGCAGATCCAGCGTCGGCACCAACACGAGCACACGCCCCCTGGGCACAAGCCGCCTCGCCGACGCGGCAGCCATGATGGTCTTCCCCGTGCCACACGCCGCGTGCACCTGCCCGCGAAGGCCATTCCAGGGAATACCGCCCGGCGGAACATCAAGACCCCGCACAATGGCGGCAACGGCCTCGACCTGGTGATCACGCAGCTTCACGGCCATGCCCCGGGTTCTCCTTTTCGCGGAATGCGGAGCGTAATAGCAAATAGAATTCAGGCGCAAGGTGCGCGGCGGTAGGGGTGTAGCATCTGATCCCAGACTCTACACAGTCAAGGCTCGTGATGCATCACCTGTAGACTACTTCACAGCCGAGGGTGGCACAGTGACTCAATCGCACCCACGAACAGTCAACTGTCCTCTATGCTGACAGGGCGATAGGTGAACATGCCGGGACAGGTAGACGGTGGGGGAGGGGTTCAGGGTGGAGCGCAGCGGAACCCGTCACTACAACCAGGCCGGCACCTCGTCAGGCCGATGGTCCGTCACATCCGTTGCAGGAGTGGTGGCTGGGAATCCCAAGCCCTACACAGGCCGAGGCATGATGCACCCCACCCCTTACTGCCAGCGCCGAGAATCCCGCTTGCGGGATTCTGTCAATTCGCGCTTGCGCGAATTGACGCACTCAGAATTCCGCTTGCGGAATTCGATTCCCCCGCTTGCGGGGGAATCTGGCGGAGCGTCAGCGGAGCCGTTCCCTATGCAGCGCGCCAGCGCTGCATATCCCGCTCCGCGGGTCCACGTTCCACTCCACCTCGACCAGACGGGTGATCTTCTCCACGGCGGGGAGCTTGTAAGC
>NZ_JBEXEA010000092.1:0-6034 GCF_040606035.1 Streptomyces sp. NPDC005483 | reverse complement strand
AGCTGATCATCCGGCATGCCGTGGACCGGGCACGTGAGCTGGGTGTTCCCTCGGTCGTCGTCACCTTCGACCCGCACCCCAGCGAGGTCGTCCGCGCAGACCAGCCTGGACCGTGCGCGCCCGGTCCGCTTGGGCCGGTCGGGCCCCATTCCCGGTCGGCGGGGACCGTTCGGCCCTTCCTCACCGTCCGTCGGCGCGGCTTTGATCGCACCATGTCCGAGAACCACACGAGGTCCGTGCTGTCGCACACGGTGCGGGGCGTCGGCGGGACGACCGTCGTGACGCTGTGCGGCGAGATCGATCTCGCGACGGCCGTCCCGCTGTCGGCGCTCCTCGACGCCCTGACCTACGATCCGCACCCCGACCTGGTGCTCGACCTGCGTTCCGTGTCCTTCGTCGACTGCGCGGGACTCACCACCCTGTGCCGGACGCAGAACCGTGTCCGGGCACGGAACGGCCGGCTCCGGCTCCTCACCGACAGCAGCGTGCACCTGCGGGTGCTCCGTGCCGCCGGACTGGGCGGGGTCTTCGAGGTGCATTCCGTCCTGGGCGACGCCCCGGACCGGACGTCCGCCACCGCCGCTGTGGGCTGAACGGCCCGTCTCCGGCCCGGAAACCGGTGCCGAGCGGCCCCGCGATGTCCCCTGGTCGGCCCGTCCCAGGGTCTGCCGGGGGCTGACACCTTCAGAGGTGTCACGACCGGAGGAGGAGGTGCGGGCCATGCGTCGCAGCATGCCGACGAGGAAGCGGTTCTGGCGTTGGCGGAGCAATCCGCTGCGACGGCACGACGACGTCGTCGAGTCCTGGATCGTGCTGGCCGTAGGGGCCGTCGTCGCGGTCGGAGGCACCTTCGCCGGCCTGGTGACAGCGCACGCCGCCGACGAGGTGCTCGCCAGGCAGCGCGCCGAGCGCCATGCGGTGCACGCGGTGCTCGTGACCGACCTGTCGCGTCGCACGTCGTCCGTCGCGTCGTCGGACGGCAAGGCCGTGGCGAAGGTCCGCTGGACGGCTCCCGACGGGGCGCCCCGCACCGGGCGCACCCTGGTCGGCACGGGTCTGCGGGCCGGAGACGGCCTCGTGGTCTGGCTGGACGGCCACGGCACGCCGACCACCGCACCTCCCAGCACCACCGAGGCCCAGGTCGAGGCCGGCGTCCTCGGCGCGGGCGCCGGGCTCGCTCTCGCCGGTGCCGTCTGCGCCGCCGGAGCTGTCGTGCGGTGGCGGCTCGAGCGGCGGCGCATCGAGGGGTGGGGCCGGGAGTGGGATCTGGTGGAGCCGACGTGGGGGCACAGGACCGGTTGACCGTCCCGTCCAGCAGACCGTCCCATCCAGCAGACCGTCCCTTCCAGCAGGAGGCCCACGATGTTCCAGAAGCCCGTCACCGAGATCGTGCTAGGAGTGGACGCCCGCGCACCCGCCGAGGGCGCCGTCCGCTTCGCCTTCGACACCGCCCGGCTGCGGGGCGTACGGCTGCGTGCCGTCCATGCCTGGCGGTTCCCTTCGTGCGCCGCGGAACTACCCTTCGGCATACCGGAGGAGGACCGCGGCGCCTGGGAGGACCACGAGGTGCAGCTGCTGACGGACGTCCTGCGACCGTGGCGGGAGAAGTATCCCGAGGTGCGGGTGGTGGAGGATGTACGGCTGTTCACCCCGGCGCAGGCCCTGGTCCAGCTGTCCGCGAACGCCGCGCTCGTCGTCGTGGGCCGAAGCTCCGGTGCCGAGCCGGGGACGGTCTCGCGGGCGCTCCTGCGCGCAGCCCGGTGCCCTGTCACGGTCGTGCCCCTGTGAACGGGACACGACAAGGGCCCCGGCGCCGGGCAGGCACCGGGGCCGTACCTTCTCGGCGGTCTACCCCGGGCCCCGCAGATCGTCGGCCACACGCCCCGCCCACGCCTCGATCGCTTCGAAGTCCCGGTAGTCGCCGCCCTTGCCGGAGCGCAGGATCATCCCGGCGATCCTCCCCTTGGCGCCTTCCTGCAGGCAGCCTCCGAAGGTCGTGTGCCCCCTGGCGTCCAGCCGCTCCATGGCCCGCTTCAGCCCTGGGACGGGCGGGATGTCGCGCTCGGCGGCCGAGGCATCCAGAGGGCCGCTGCTGAAGAGCCAGAGCGGGTGCTCGGCGAGGGTCCGGCGGTGGCGCCGGACGAAGCGGCGAGCGTCCTTGTGCCACCGTCCGGCGTACAGCCCGCCGCCGACCACGAAGGCGTCGTACGAGGACACGTCGGCCACGGACCGGGCGGGCTGTGCGTCCGCCGCCAGCCCGTTCTTGCGCAGGACCTCGGTGATCGCCTCCGCGATCTGTGCCGTCGAGCCGTTGGTGGTTCCGTAGGCCACCAGCACCTTGCCTGTCATGGTGGGCCACCTCCTCTCACGGTCGGCGCAGCCGCCGTCCACTCCCAGCATCCAGCGGATCGGCGAAACGCCCCATGGGCTGTCCGGGGTGGACCGGGGGCCGGTCGGGCCGGCACTCCCGGCCAGGTGGTATCGGCCCCCTACGTGCGGCTCAGTCGTCCGCGACGAGCGCCGTGAGGTCCAGGAGCCGGTTGGTGTAGCCCCACTCGTTGTCGTACCAGCCGAAGACCTTGGCCAGGGTTCCGTTGGCCTGGGTGAGGGCCGGGTCGAAGACGCAGGACGAAGGGTCGCCGATGACGTCGCGGGAGACGATGGGCGCGTTCGACACCCGCAGGATGCCGCTCAGCGGTCCCTCGGCGGCCGTCCGGAACACGGAGTTGATCTCCTCCACGCTCGCCTCCCGGTTCAGGACCACGGCGAGGTCGGTCAGCGAGCCGTCCTCCACGGGAACGCGGACCGCGATCCCGTCCAGCGCCCCGGCGAGGTCCGGCACCACCAGTCCGACGGCGCGGGCGGCGCCCGTGCTGGTCGGGATGATGCTCAGCGCCGCCGAACGGGCGCGGCGCAGGTCCTTGTGCGGGCCGTCGAGGAGGGCCTGGTCGTTGGTGTAGCCGTGGATGGTGGTCATCACGCCGCGGTCGATGCCGAAGGCCTCGTGCAGCACCTTCACCATGGGGGCGACGCAGTTGGTGGTGCAGGAGGCGGCCGAGACGATCCGGTCGCGCTCACGGTCGTAGGTGTCGTCGTTGACGCCCATCACGAGGGTGGCGTCCGCGTTCTTGCCGGGGGCCGAGAGCAGCACGGTGTGGGCGCCGGCCTTGAGGTGCAGGGCGGCGGAGTCGCGGTCGCGGAAGCGCCCGGTGGACTCCACGACGATGTCGGCGCCGTGGTCCGACCAGCGCAGGGCGGCGGGGTCGCGCTCGGCGGTGACGGCGATGCGTCGCCCGTCGACGGTGATGGAGCTGTCGTCGTGGACCACCTCGCGTCCGATCCGGCCGAACGTGGAGTCGTACTCCAGCAGATGGGCGAGGGTGGCGGGCGGGGCGATGTCGTTGATGGCGACCACGTGCACGTCCTGGGTGCCCGCCTCGGCGCGGTCGAGGGCCGCGCGCAGGTAGGTGCGGCCGATGCGGCCGAAGCCGTTGATGCCGACGCGTACGGTCATGACAGTGAACTCCTCACGAGGGCAGGGGTGTTCAGGCGTTCCAGGTCCAGTCGGCGACCTCGGGCAGATCGGTGCCGTGCTCGCGGATCCAGGCCTGGTGGCGGGTGCGGACGTCGGCCATCTGCTGGCGTACGGCGGCGGCGCGCACGGCGAGGCCGGGGACGCGGTCGATGACGTCCATGACGAGGCGGTAGCGGTCGAGGTCGTTGCGCACGACCATGTCGAAGGGCGTGGTCGTGGTGCCGGACTCCTTGTAGCCGCGTACGTGCAGGTTCTTGTGGCCGGTGCGGCGGTAGGCGAGGCGGTGGATGAGCCACGGGTAGCCGTGGTAGGCGAAGACGACCGGCTTGTCGGCGGTGAACAGGCCGTCGTACTCGAAGTCGCTCATCCCGTGCGGGTGTTCCTCACGGGGCAGCAGCCGCGCGAGATCGACGACGTTGACCACGCGCACGGCGAGGTCCGGCAGGTGGCGGCGGAGCAACTGGGCGGCGGCCAGGATCTCCTGGGTGGGCACGTCGCCCGCGCAGCCGAGGACCACGTCGGGTTCGCGGGAGCCGTCCTCGGTGCCCGCCCACTCCCAGATCCCGGCACCGCGGGCGCAGTGGGCGCGGGCCTGGTCGATGGACAGCCAGTCGAAACAGGGCTGTTTGCCGGCCACGATCACGTTGACGTAGTCACGGCTGCGCAGCGCGTGGTCCGCCACCGACAGGAGGGTGTTGGCGTCCGGCGGCATGTAGACGCGGACGACCTCGGGGCTCTTGTTGAGGACGTGGTCGACGAAGCCGGGGTCCTGGTGGGAGAAGCCGTTGTGGTCCTGGCGCCAGACGTGGGACGTGAGCAGGTAGTTGAGGGAGGCGATGGGAGCCCGCCACTGCAGTGCGCGGGACGTCTTCAGCCACTTGATGTGCTGGTTGACCATCGAGTCCACGATGTGCACGAACGCCTCGTAGCAGGAGAACAGCCCGTGCCGGCCGGTGAGGAGATAGCCCTCCAGCCAGCCCTGGCAGGTGTGTTCGGAGAGGATCTCCATCACCCGGCCGTGCCGGTCCAGGTGCTCGTCGACCGGCAGGTGCTCGGCCTGCCAGGCCTTGCCGCTGGCGTCGAACACGGCCTGGAGCCGGTTGGAGGCGGTCTCGTCCGGGCCGACGACCCGGAAGTCGCGGCGCAGGCGGGTGTCGTGCATGACCTGCGCCAGGAGGTCCCCGAGGACCCGGGTCGGCTCGTGCAGGGTCGTGCCCGGCTTCTCGACCGGTACGGCGTAGTCGTCCAGGGAGCGGATGGGAAGGTCCCGGACCAGGAGACCGCCGTTGGCGTTCGCGGTGGAGCCCAGACGGCGGGAGCCCTCCGGGACGCAGGCGAGGACGTCGGGGGCGGGCCGGCCGTCCGGGCCGAACAGTTCCTCGGGCCGGTACGAGCGCAGCCAGTCCTCCAACTGCCGCAGGCGCTCGGGGTTTTCGCGTACGTTCGCCAACGGCACCTGGTGCGCACGCCACGTGCCCTCGACGGGCACGCCGTCGACCTCCGCCGGGCCGGTCCAGCCCTTGGGGGTACGCAGCACGATCACGGGCCAGTGGACGCGCTGGGCGTGACCGTCCTCGCGGGCCGACCGCTGCATGACCGCGATCCGGTCCAGTGCGTCGTCGAAGGCCCGGGCCATGGCCCGGTGCACCTGGAGCGGGTCGTTGCCGCTGACGTGGATCGGGTCGTGGCCGTAGCCGCGCAGCAGCGCGTCGAGTTCGGCCTCCGGCAGGCGGGAGAGCACGGTCGGGTTGGCGATCTTGTAGCCGTTGAGGTGCAGGATCGGCAGGACGGCGCCGTCGTGGACCGGGTCGAGGAACTTGTTCGAGTGCCAGGAGGCGGCCAGCGGCCCGGTCTCCGCCTCGCCGTCCCCGATCACGCAGGCCACGAGCAGGTCCGGGTTGTCGAGGGCGGCACCGTAGGCGTGCGACAGCGAATATCCCAGCTCACCGCCTTCATGGATCGACCCGGGGGTCTCCGGGGCGACATGGCTGGGCACCCCGCCCGGGAAGGAGAACTGCCGGAACAGCCGCTCCATCCCCGCCCCGTCGCGCGGCACGTCCGGGTAGGTCTCGCTGTAGCTGCCCTCCAGCCAGGAGTTGGCGAGCACGGACGGCCCGCCGTGACCGGGGCCCCATACGCACAGCGCGTCCAGAGCGCGCGCCTTGATCACACGGTTGAGATGGGTGTGGACGAGATTGAGTCCCGGCGAGGTACCCCAGTGGCCCAGCAGCCGCGGCTTGATGTGCTCCGGCCGCAGGGGCTCGGTCAGCAGCGGGTTCGCCATCAGGTAGATCTGGCCCGCGGCCAGGTAGTTGGCGGCCCGCCAGTGGGCGTCCAGGGTGCGCAGTTCGTCATCGGAAAGTACGGTGGCGTCCAGGTGTTCGACCTCGGACATGGGATGGCTCCCTAGTGCTGCCCCGCGCAAGTTCGTGGAGGGGACTGGAGGCCTAGGAGCACACTGAAGATCTTGAAATCGCGCCCGACTTGCACCATTACAGG
>NZ_JBEXEA010000091.1:0-6146 GCF_040606035.1 Streptomyces sp. NPDC005483 | reverse complement strand
CTGACCTGCGGCGGAGTAGTTGTCTAAGGTTGCCGCTCTCGGTCCGGGCGACTGGTCTGCGGGTCGTCCCCAAGACCCAGGGGCCGTACAGGGGCCGGGAGGGCGCGGCCGGGGTCAGGCCGAGAGTGCTTCCGGGCCGATTTCGTTGTTCCGTTTGCTGGTTCGGCGGCATGGGGCTGCCGTCCACCGTGCGGACTGTCCAGTGCCGGGCCGGCACTGGAGGCGGCGTGGATGCCGGTGCGTCTGGCAGACAGGCCCGGGGCCAGGGAAACGGCCCGAAGAGGAAACGGCCCCATGGACGGCGCACCGCGTTCATCAGGGCTGAGCCATGTGCGGTCAGCGCACCATCTGGCGCCGGTGAGGAAGATCGCGGCCGAGCTGGGATGCGTGTCCCGATTCGGCGTGTGGGACTGTGATCCCGTTTCTGTGGCGGTCCCGGAAGGCTGGCCCACTATAATCGGGACAGTTGTCCCGCTTGGTTGGAAGTCTGAGGGTCTTTGATGCGTGCTGATGCCGAGCGCAACCGCAAGCGTGTCCTGGAGGTGGCGTTGGAGACGTTCGCCGCCGAGGGGCTGTCGGTGCCGGTGGCGGAGATCGCCCGGCGGGCTGGTGTGGGCACAGGGACGGTCAGCCGGCATTTCCCGACGAAGGACTCGCTGTACGAGGCGATCGTGCTGCGTCTGGTGGCTGAAATCGTCGACCGGGCCCGGCAACTGGCCGCGACCCGTGATCCGGGCGCAGCGTTCTTCGAGTTCTTCGCCCTGATGGTCGAGCACTTCGCAGCCAATATCGGTCTGTCGCAGGCGATGAGCGGGACAGGCTTCGACGTCCACTCGGTGGCCTTGGCCCCCGAGCACAATCTGCTGGCCGTGGAAGAGGAACTGCTCGTCGGTGCGCAGAAAGCCGGCGCCGTGCGGCCGGACGTCGTGCGTGCCGACGTCAAGGCGCTCATCGTCGGCTGTCTGGCCCGGGAGCAGCAGGGCCCCGACCCGGAGGCGCGCAAGCGCATGATCGACCTGGCGTGCGCGGGCCTGCGCGCCCAAAGGTAGCGGCGTCTGCCGACCGCGCCGAGGATCGGACCGAGGGGACCCGGTGCGGCGAAGTTTGACGACGTGTCCGCGCACTCGGTCGGTCGTGTGGGTTTTGGGGCCGGGCGGTCGGTGAGAGGCTGAGGCTTCTCTTGCCGTGAGAGATCCCTGCGCATGCCGGACGTCGCGCCAGGACCGGCCTTATTGCGCCACAGGCCGACCAAGCGGGGGTGGCGAACCCGGCGCCGGGTGAGGACGTCGAAGTACTCGTCGGCCTGCCAGCTCTGGTAGGCGGTCATGGAAGTGGTGAGCGCGAGGTTCAGTTGCAGGGTCGCGATCAGTGTGTCGTCGCGCGGGACGCGGCCCGGGACCCGGGTGTACAGGTCGGTGCGGAGGTGGTCGCCGAAGGCGTGGGCCGACTGCGCGAGAGCCGGCGAGTGTGCCTTGAGGCGCTGGTTCAGCGGCATGGTGTCGCGCTGGCTCTTGAGGGCGCGACCGGAACAGGTTCGGGGGCGGGCCGTATCGGCCCGCCCCCGAACCTGTTCCGTCTGTTCGCCCGCGTCGTTGGTTGCCTGGTCGGCACATGTGGTCGTGGCTACGCGCTCGCGTGCTTGCCGCTGGTCCGGCGGGCAGCGGGGCTGTGGGTGAGGATGCTGCGGAGTTTGGCGGTCTGCTGGTCGATGGCCTGTGGGCCGTTGCCGGTGAGCAGCCGCACGGACGGCTCGTAGGCCAGTTTCGGGGCGGAGATGTTGGGGGAGGAGGCGACGGTGAAGCCGGCTTCCTTTATGGCCACGTCGACGAAATAGGGCAGTCGGGTCGCCTTGCCCGGGACGCGCGGGTAGAGGAACCGCAGCGCGAACCGCTCGCCGATCTTGGGGACGGTCGAGATGGTGGCGGCGAGGAACGGGTTGTCCTTCACGGAGTAGGCAGCGCCCTGCGCGTCGATGCGCTGGCGGGTGGAGGTCACCGCGATGGGCGCGTGGCAGATCAACGAGATGGTGACGTCGTTCTCCCGGGCCACGTGGAGGGTTTCGCCGAGCCACGGGTTGTCGCGGAAGTCGACCATGGGGGCGTGACCGCCGGGGGTGTGGATGAAATCGAAGTCGGCGAGGGTGAACGCATCGGCCGGGTCGCGGTGGCGCTGGACGAGTTCCTGTAGCGAGTGGAAGGCGCCCTCGGGCAGCTTGTCGAGGCGGCGGATCAGTTCGGGGCGGTACTCGGTGAGCTCCGGTTCACTGTTGGGCAGTAGTTCGGAGACTGGGATCTGGCCGATGTGCCGCTCCAGCAGCCGGACTTCCTGCTCGCGGCGGGCGACCAGCTCGGGGTGGCGCTGCCGGAAGCTGTTGACGTTGAACGAGCGGCGGCGCTGCTGCATGCGCAGGGGGAGGGTCTTGGCGCCGGTCTTCTCGATGGAGTGCACGGACAGGGCCATGCCGTTGATGTCGAGTTGCGGGGCGTTGCCGTCGGGGGTGGCGAAGGTGAACTCGTAGTCGTTCTCGAACTCCTTGAGCACCTGAGCCATCTCGACCAGGAAGAACCCGGTCGAGATCGACTTGACCTCGGCCGGCTCAATCAGCGGCAGCTGGCGGCCGGAGGAGATGATGATCAGTGCGCGACGCTTGGTGGTGGGCATGGCGGGGGCTCCTTCAGTGGGCCTCGGTGGTGTGGGACGGGTGGGCCCGGTCGGCCCGCTCCTGGGTTGCGCTGCTGTTGGTTGTGCGGGACGAGTTGCCCGGGCCGCCGGACGAGAGGCATCCGAAGGTGCTTCGCTGGAGAGGGACCTGCCGCCTCCCGGTGAGGGCGCCCGGGCGGGTGTGCCGCCCGGGCTCTCTCAGGCGCCGGTGGTACGGGTGCACGCCGTGGAGTGGGCGTGCCAGGGCCCGAGGGCCGGAAGTTCTCTACTTGCCTTCCGCGGCCTTGGACACGTGCGCCCACTCGGCCCAGGTCTCCAGGCGCTGCTGGTACACCGCGGGTACCCACTGCGTGGGCTGCTCGCCGAACAACACGCGCAGCGGCGGCTCCTCGGCGTCGACGAGCTGGAGGATCGCACCGCCGACACCCTCGGGGCCGGGCATCTGGGCTGCGGCGCTCATCTCGGTCAGCGACGCGTGCAGGGGGTCGTAGGCGTCCTGGCGGTGCGCGGTGAAGACCGACGAGTTCTTGAAGTCGGTGGCGAAGCCGCCGGGTTCGATCACCGTGACCTTGATACCGAAGGGCGCGACTTCCTGGGAGAGTGCCTCGCTCAGGCCTTCCAGGGCCCACTTGGACGCGCTGTAGCCGCCCGCGCCGCCCATGGTGGTCAGCCCCATGACCGAGGAGACCTGGACGATGTGGCCGCTGCCCCGCGCACGCAGGACGGGCAGTACCGCCTGGGTGACGTGGAAGACGCCGAAAACGTTGGTCTCCAGCTCGTCGCGCAGTTCCTGCTCGGCGAGTTCCTCCACGGCGCCGACCAGCGCGTAACCGGCGTTGTTGACCACCACGTCCAGCCGGCCGAACCGCTCCTTGGCCGCCGCGACCGCCTCGAACACCTGCGCACGGTCGGTGACGTCCAGGGTCAGCGGCAGTATCGCGTCGCCGAACCGCTCGACCAGGTCGGTCAGCGTTTCGGTGTTGCGGGCGGTGGCGGCGACCTGGTCGCCGCGCTCCAGGGCGGCGACGGCGAACTGGCGGCCGAAGCCGCGCGACGAGCCGGTGATGAACCAGGCCTTGCTCATGACGTGAACCTCCTGTGGGGATGGACGGCCACCCGTAAGCGGGATGGCTATCCCGATTAACTGTACGGGATGAGCATCCCGGTTTCGAGTTCGCTGTGGAGGCAGGCGGCGGTAGCGGCCCGGAGCTCCACGGTCAGCGGCCTTGCATTGCCGGCGCCGTCCACAGGCGGCGGGCGGCCACTGTGTCGCCGGCCGCGGCCGTGCGGCCCGCTAGGGTCGGGGCGCCCTTCGGCTCGCCGTGGCCGTCGGGGCCGACGTGGCTCGCGTCCGGAAGGTCCTGAGTCGCCGCGCACGGGGTCGGCAGTGCGCCGTCCTTGCCGTCCTGGGCGAGGAACTTGTTCGTGATCGGCACAATGGCGCGGGCGCCCTCGTTTGCTCCGCCCCTGCCGGCAGGGTTCGCGTGACTTGACTTTGTGCAGAGGATGATCAAGATCCACTCGCGCACCGAACCTGGACTTCGCAGGGCGTCGCTGTCCCGTGAAGGCCAAAGGCGCCCGCAGCAAGGCCCGCCGCCGCGGCCAAGCGCGGGAGGACTCTGTGCTGGAGACCGTCTACTGAGACGCCGGCACCGCCCGGCTCCTGCCCCGCTGCTGCGCGGCCGGACCCAAGGCCCGCTGTTCGTCACCCACCGCCGTCCTGGCCCGCGGTCAGCCCGCGCGACGTGTGCCCGGACACCGGCCTGGCCCGCCTCTCCTGCGGCCAGGCCCGCGCCCTGCTGGACGAGCACAGTACGCGGGCCGGGCACCGGCTGGGGCCTGCACGAGTACCGCCATTCCCCCTGACCCACCTCGGGAAGCAGGGAGCCTTGCTGCTGATGCTGATGCTGATGCTGATGGTGATGGTGAAGTCACTGCACAAGAAGCCGGAGAACGTCCGCCGCTACTTCAAGCCGTCACCCGAGGCGATCTCGGAGCTGACCAGCCTGCTCGCGCCTGGCGACGCACACCGGTGACCCTGCTGCGACTGGTGTGCCCTACCGGTTTAAGGGTCCACGGCCAGGCACGTACCGCCGCTCGGTTCAGGCCGGGTTGCCCTGGGCCAGGGTGGAGACGTCGGCCCAGTCCTGCCAGGTCTTGAGGCGGTCGGCGTAGACGTGGGGGATCATGTCCAGTCCGTCGGTGCCGAAGAAGACGCGCAGGGGCGGGGTGTCGGCGTCGACGACCTTCAGAAGTGCCGGTCCGACCGCGGTGGGGTCGCCGAGCTTCGCGTCGCGCCAGCCCTCGGCCAGGGCCGCGCGCAACCCGTCGTAGGCGGGCAGTTGCTCGGCGAAGCTGGCGGAGGTGCCGGACCAGTCGGTGGCGAAGCCGCCGGGCTCGACCAGGGTGGCCTTGATCCCGAAGGTGGTGACTTCCTTGGCGAGGGCCTCGGTCAGTCCTTCCAGGGCCCACTTCGAGGCGTGGTAGCCACCGAGGCTGGGGTAGGTGGTCACGCCGCCGATGGTGGAGATCTGCACGATGTGGCCGCTGCCCTGTTCGCGCAGCAGGGGCAGCGCGGCCTGGGTCACCCACAGGGCGCCGAAGAAGTTGGTCTCCATCTGGTCGCGGACCTGCTGCTCGGTCAGTTCCTCGACGGCGCCGAACAGGCCGTAGCCGGCGTTGTTGACGACGACGTCCAGGCGGCCGAAGTGTGCGTGTGCCCGCTGGACGGCCTCGGTGGCGGCAGTTTTGTCCGTCACGTCCAGGGTCAGCGGAAGGATCGCCTCGCCGAACCGCTCGACCAGGTCGGTCAGCGTTTCGGTGTTGCGGGCGGTGGCCGCGACCTGGTCGCCGCGCTCCAGGGCGGCGACGGCGAACTCGCGACCGAAGCCGCGCGACGAGCCGGTGATGAACCAGACCTTGCTCATGACGTGAACCTCCTGTGGGGATGGACGGCCACCCATAAGCGGGATGGCTATCCCGATTAATCATACGGGATGAGCATCCCGTTTTCGAGTTCGCTGTGGAGGTAGGCGGGGGTAGCGGCCCGCAGCTCCACGCTCAGCGGCCTTGCACTGATGTCACCTGGAAGCGGACTCTCGGCTCAGGGCCTGGATCTCCTGCGGGAAGCGCGCCCCCGGCGAGCTCCTCCCGCGCCGTCCATGGACGGCGGGTGGCCACCGTGTCGCCGGCCGCGACCGTCGGGGGGACAAGGGGGGGGCATCATCTCGTCGGTAAGGGGATCCGCTGTGCGAGGGTTCCATCCCCTTGACTGAACTGGGCGGACGTGGCTGCTGCTGTGTTATAAGACCAACTCGAAGACGCTCAGGGGCCATTGAGGGGCCACAAGGGCAGGAACAAACCGACAAGCACTGCGAAGGGCTGACACGGATCAGCACGTCTGACCTGCAAGAACGGCGTGAATCGGCAATGATCGGCAAGGGCCGTCAAGATCCCCAGTGGACTCATAATCCGTCGGCTGTGGG
>NZ_JBEXEA010000090.1:0-7245 GCF_040606035.1 Streptomyces sp. NPDC005483 | reverse complement strand
TGAGCGCGGCGCTCCGGTCGGGCATCGGCCACGACGCATCCGACGCCGACCTCGACCAGGCCGCCACCGGGGCGGGCCTGCGGCCCCCGGCGCTCGCCGAATCGCGCGCGGCCGTGCGCTACGCCCTGGAGAGCCCGGTCGACTTCATGGACGTCACCGACAGCCCGGACGCCGTCGTCGGCGGCAACGACATCGGGCAGGCCGTATTCGACGCCGCCAGCGAGCGCCGCCCGCTGATCGTCCTCGACCACGACGGCCGCCCCGTCGTGCTATCCCACCGTCACTCCTCAATAGCGGCCGACACTCGCTGTCGAGCACCTCAAGCCGAGCCGTCCTCTCCGGATTCAGCGGCGCAGCGCAGCACCGCCCGAACGCCGCGCAACGTCGTGCTCAGTTTGCGCTGGGTCGCCCTGCTGTCGAGGCGCACGTCCAGGGCGCCGGGCAGCGGGCTGTCGATTCGCCGGCCCGTTGGGAGGCTGGAGGTGTCGATGCCGTCCCGCCTGGCGATGAGGATGCCGAGTTCGTGGCGGCTCACCGTGTCGGGCCCGGCGACGTGGTTGATGGCGGAGCTGTTGCCCGAAGCCAGCTCCAGGAGGGCGGCGGCCAAGTCGGCGACGTGCACCGGGCAGCGGATGTCGTCGGTGAACAGGGTGCCGTCGCGGGTGCCGGCGGCAAGTTCGTGTACGAGGCGCTCATGGACTGATCCCCCGTCGCCGATGATCAGCGAGGTGCGGGCGACGACAGCTTCCGGGTACACCGCGAGGACCCCCTTTCCGCCGCCGCCCTCGCCGCTCCGTACAGACCCGGTTGATGGGGTCAGGCAGGCTGGACTCGTCGTAGTGGAGCCGTGCCCCGGAGAACACGGCGTCACTGGAAACGTGGACGAGGCGGACACCTTGTCTTGCCGCAGTCATTGCGAGCCGGATGGGGGCCTGCGCTGTCACGGCCCAGTCGGATCCGCCGCTCGAGGCGTTGATGACGAGACGCGGGTTCACCTCGCTCATGACGGCGTTCAGGCGGTTGGCGTTCCGCAGATCGAGGGGGTGCCAGACGGCCTGGGCGGCGTTGCCGGGCCTGGTGGCATAGTTGCTGCCGTGGCCTGCTCGGCTGCGGTCGCCTGCCGAATCAGCTCGGCGCCCAGGAAGCCGCTGCCACCGATGATCAAAGTGGTCATGGGGCGGAACGGTAGACGGATCTCAGGGGGCGCTGAGCGGTGGAGTGGGCAAGTGTGGGGCGAGGGCAGCGGCGTTTTCGGCGTGATCGGCTGCCAGGCAGGTGAGGCGTTCGTCGCAGAAGGTCTGCCGTGGCTCGCGGGCGAGAGCGGCCGTGCTGGCGTAGTTGGGTCATGCCCGTATCCAGACCTTCGCCGCGGCGTTCGATCAGTCCGTCGGTGTAGAGCAGCACGGTGGAGCGGGCAGACATTTCGCTGGCGTGCGGGTACGGGGGATCGGGGTCGACGCTGTGGAGGAGGCCGTGTCCGCCGGTGAGGTAGCGGGTGTCGCCGTCGTGGGTGATCAGCAGGGGTGGCGGGTGCCCGGCGCTGGAGAAGCCAGCATCTACGTACCGTCGTCGCGCTGGCCGTGCAGGCAGGTGGCGGTCGTGTGCGGAGACAAGGTTGTGGTGGGTCAGGTCCAGGCGGCGGCGCAGGATGGTCCCGGGAGGTTTCTGGCGGTCGCAGCCGATGCCGCGCAGTATGTTGCGCAGCTGGCTCATCGTGGCGTAGCCGCCTGTACGGCCGGGTATGCCTGTTCGCGGCGATTCGCCTGCGTATCTCCGTTTCAACGCGGAAGCAGCGGCAACTTGTCACAAAGGGGGCATATAGGGCGCATGTTAGGGGGTCTGCCCGATGTCGACAGGGACGATTCTAGCGATCATCATTCCCATCGTGGTGGTGATCGCCGTGGTGGCCGTGATGGCCTGGCTGGTCGTGCGCCGCAAGAAGCTGCGCGAACGCTTCGGTCCGGAGTACGTACGAACGGTGGAGGATGCCGACAGCCGCGCGGCCGGCGAGCGTGAGCTCAGGGCCCGCGAGAAGCGGCATGACTCGCTGGACATCAAGCCGCTGGACGGCACTGTCCGGGATCGGTACACCCGGGACTGGACCAATGTCCAGGAGGAGTTCGTGGACCGTCCAGAGGACGCCGTTCACGACGCGGACCGCCTGGTGACCTCCTTGATGCACGAGCGCGGCTACCCGACCCAGGACTTCCAGCAACAGCTCAAGGACCTGTCGGTCGAGCACGGCCGCACACTCGAGCACTACCGGGCCGCCCACGATGTCGATGCGCTCAGCACCCGGCACGAGGCGACCACCGAACAATTGCGGGGTGCCATGGTGCACTACCGGGCCCTGTTCGACGAGCTGCTCTCCGACGGTGGCGAACCCCGCCACGCCCCGGCCTGAACGGCTCGGCGAACAGCCCGTCGCCCCGGTCCGGGAAACCCCGGCATCCGGGAACGGAGAAGACATGCAACGCAAAGACACACCGGACACCGCCGCCGCGAGCGGCCTGTCCACCGACGACCTCGCCCAACCCCGAGATACGTCCACGCGGGAGAGCGCGGCGAGCACGCCAGCCGAAGTGCCGACCTTCCCCGGCGAGAGCACGAACACGCCGAGCAAGCCCGTCGAAGACAAGGCCGCAGGAGCCGACTCGGGCAGTCAGCACCAAGCCACCGATTCTGGCGCCCGCTCCGAGGACGAGGCCCCCCAGCTGCTCACCCCGCAGGACGAGGAAGCGTTCCGCACACGCTGGCAGGAGGTGCAGAACGAGTTCGTGGACGACCCGCGCGATGCCGTGCACACCGCCGACGCCCTCGTCGCCGACGTGATGCAGAAGCTGGCCGCCACATTCGCCGACCACAAACAGGAACTGGAAGGACAGTGGAACCGGGGAGAGCAGGCGAACACCGAGGACCTGCGTCTGGCGCTGCGCCACTACCGTTCGTTCTTCAACCGCCTGCTGGTCACCTGACACGATCCTGGACCTGGAGCGCCAGCACTCGTTCCTGATGACGCCGTAGACGTACGGGGGCAGCTCCCCGGCCGGCCCACGATGGGCCACCACGCGCTCGAAGGCGGTCTGCACACCATGTCCTCGGCTCCACCCAGGACGCCTGGCCCCCGAAGTCGCGTAGCTGATTTCTGGCATGTCCGACGATCTCCCCGGCGCCGCTCGGTGTGCAGGGCAACCACTGCTTTGGCGTATGTGAGGACCAATGGAGGCAACCGCCATGACGGACAACAGCACTAGCATCAGCTCGGGCAGCCGGTCCGACGCGGGAGTGAGCACGCTGAAGGGTCGTACCGGGGCCGGGGCTCCGGCGGAGACCCGGGGGAAGACCACCATCGCGGACGGCGTGGTGGCCAAGATCGCGGGGATGGCCGCCCGTGAGGTGCCGGGCATCCACAACCTCGGGGGCGGGATGGCCCGCGCTTTCGGCGCCATGCGGGAACGGGTCCCCGGTGGAGGCGGCGCAGGCGGCGGCGTCACGCGGGGGGTCAAGGTCGAGGTGGGGGAGCGGCAGGCTGCCGTCGACCTCAACGTCGTTGTCGAGTACGGCGTGTCCATCGTGGACGTGGCGGGCGAGGTGCGCTCCAACGTCATCGGCGCCGTGGAGCGTATGACGGGACTGGAGGTCGTCGAGGTGAACATCGCCGTCGACGACGTCCGCCTGCCCGACGAGGAGGAGGAATCCGAACAGGATGAGGGCCGCGTGACGTGATCCGCCGCAAGGCACCTCCGCATCCAGCACGGCCATGCCGGCAGAAGCATGAGCGCCGGTACGACGGTTAACTGGGTACATTTCCCGCCAATGCCCGCATTGCGCCACTGTGTGAGCGGCAGCTGAACGTTGTAATTGCCTGTCTGCTGCCCGGCTCTTCCGATCGGCCCCATCGCTGACCCAGCAGCACCACGACGGCTCCGACCTGCCGCGTTGAGGAGGAAAAAACCTACTGAACAACGTCTGCCGGTACACGGCCGCGAACGGGGGAGTCGACATCAGAGGCTACGGCAGCCGTACTGAACAGACTCGTCAGACCAGGGCTGTGGGCCCGCCTGATCACGCGTTCGCTTCAGCGACAGCCGCGCGGAACTCTTGGGTCATCAGGGCGACAGAGCCGCGCTGAACGGGAACCTCGCGGGGCTCGGACGACACCCTGGCCATCGCGGCACTCATGCGCTCGTACATCGCGGCGTCGACGACGGTCCGGTGCTCGCTGGGGACCTCCCGGGTGTCCCGAACGGCGACCATCGTGCCGAAGCGGGTGCCGATCCACCCGATGGTTTCTACCTTCCAGTCCAGCTGCCGGGCGGCTTTGCGCATCGCAGCCCTGATCAGTTCGACTCCGCCGAGCCCGACGGCTTCCTCGTCGTCCAGGTTCACCTGGTAGGAGCCGGCGAAGCCGCCGGCGTTCTCGGGACAGGAACGGCGCAGCAACGGGACCAGGGCCTCGGCCATGGCGATGCAGCGCGGGTCCTTCGCATAGGAAGCCATCGGCGTCATCGTAGAACCGCGCGGATACCGCGTTCTGCGGTTCGGCGGCTACTCACCCGAAGAGGGCTGCTCCGAGCGGCATCGAAGGGCGTGGATGGTGTCGGCTACTGCGCTCATCCCTCCCCGGCAGAGACCAGGTCCGGCTACCGTGGGGGCATGCCGAAGGAGATCCGCATCAAGGTCGACGATGAGACGTTCGAAGAACTGCAGCGTCGTGCCGCCGACGACCATGAAGACACAGATCAGTACGCGAGCCGGCGACTGACCGCCGACCTCGCGCGGACCCGGTTCCTCGAGGGAGCGAAGGCCTTCGCCGAGGAGCACGGACAGGCCTTCGCCGACCGCTTCGGGACCGGCCCCAGCAGCCACGCCGCCTGATGCCCCCGGTCGTGCTCATCGATGAGCGCTGGCTGCTGGACATCGCGCAGAACCTCGTCCCCGGCGACCCCGACGTCACCGATTACGGTGCGCTGGCCGCCGCCGTTGCACGCCACCGGCACGAGGTTATGGGAACCCTGGTTTACCCGGCTGTCCACCACCGTGCCGCCGCGCTCCTCCACGCTCTCGCACGGATCCCGGCCCTTGAACACTCCAACGAACTGTTCGCTGCTCAGGTCGCCTACGCCTATCTCCACGCCAGCGGCATCCAGGTCAAAGTCGGCAGCCAGGAAGCGATCACGCTGGTCTCCGAAGTCGTTGAGGGGCGCCGCGACGTCCGGCAGGTCGCCGAGGCGCTCAGGACCTGGGGCTGAGGCGCACGGAGCATAGGCTCCCTCTGGTGGAGACGTTCTGGATCACCACGGCAGCGGCCCTGTGGGGCGCCGGCACCGGCCTGCTCATACCGCGCCCCGCGTACCGGCTCTCCGTACGGCCGGAGGAACCCTGGCGCACAACCTGCCCGGCAGGGCATCCTCTCGACTGGCTCAGGAACGAGTGGCTGGGGCGAGCCCGCTGCACCGACGGGGATACGTTCGGGCCGAGTACACCCGTCATCGCCCTGGTGATGACCGTAGTCTGCGCCGTACTGGCGGTAACTACCGGCGGCCGCCCCGAGTTGCTGGTGTGGCTGCTGCTCGCCCCGGTGGCCGTGTTGCTCGCCGCCATCGACTTCGCGGTGCACAGGCTGCCCGACGTCGTCACCCTGCCCCTCACGGCGCTCACGATCGGCGGGCTGGGAGGAGCCGCTCTGGTGCCCGGTGCTGGCGGCAGTTGGCGCACCGCGCTGCTCGGCTCTCTCACGCTCGGCGTCTGCTACGGCGTGCTGTTCCTGATCAACCCCAAGGGCTTCGGCTTCGGCGATGTGAAACTCGCACCAGCGCTCGGGGCCGTTCTGGGCTGGTATGGCTGGGGAGTTCTGCTGCTGGGCACGTTCGCCGGGTTCCTGTTCGGTGCGCTGTACGGCGTCGGTCTACTCCTCGCGAGACGGGCCGGACGCAAGACGGCGATCCCGTTCGGCCCGTCTCTCCTGGCCGGCGGTTTCGTCGGGATCCTCTTCGGTTCCCACACCCTGTGACCGTACGAACCGGGTGGGATCTCGGTCTAGGCGGCTGCGAGGTGGAACAGCTCCGGTACGCCTTGCGCCCGGGCCTAGGGCTCGATGCGGGCGTGCAGTCCGTCGATTAGGCGGGTCAGGAGCCTTGCCCCCGGTGTGCCGGATGTGGCGTCGGCGCCCTCCAGGCTCTCGATGCGGGTCTCGCGTTCGCAGTGACACTGCGCCCAGTAGGCGGGCCGTTGCTAATCGGCTCACGCACCCCGACGATGGACACCTCAAATCGTGTGAGCCACACAGTTTGGCAGGGGCTCCACGCCGCATGCGCGGGGGCGCCCCAGCCATGCAATCGAGAAGGAATCGACCAACCATCACCGATGCCCTTAGTGGGGGAGAGGGGGACCGCGAATTTGCGAACTGTCAGTTCAACCGTGGCTCCCCGCCCGGCTCTGCCTTCACGTGAACCGCGGGTGGAGGAGGCAACCGTATGGGTTGCGACGGGACGGCTCGGGCGAGCGCATGTGAGTCGGCTGCGGCTAGCGAAACCAGCGTCGGAGTCATCGCGGTCGACCGGTTCCTTGCGCTGCAGGTGTTGGCGCGGCTGACTGCACCGGGCGCGGTCAGCGTGAACCCGTTGCCAGCTGCTCCCACCACGTTTCTCGTCCCGGCGAATGCCGCTCACTGGCCGCCGTCCGACCTCCGCGCTCGCAGATCCTGCACGCAGCTGGCGTTGCCCCCGGACGGCAAGGAGGTGCCGCCGGGACCGTACTGGCTGATTGACCGACCGCAGGGTCTGACGTCCGTTGCCGTGCCGCGGACGGCGCTCAAGGTGGCGGCGCAGCGATGGCCTGTCCGGCAGGCGCAACCTGCCCATTCGATGCGCGAGTTGTGGGTTCCGCGCCGTGCGCGCAGTGCAGCATCATGGCGAGGCCGGGCCCCTCGAGGCAGGGGCTGGTGAGATGGGGGCGGCCCCTGCGGTGCTACCGGGCGTCCACCCCGAATTCATAGGCGACTTCCCAGCGGGCGTCCGGGACGGTGATGTCGGCAGTCTCCACGGCGCGGCCGTCGCAGTCGTAGTAGGTCCGCTCGATCACGAGGACCTGGTCCCCGCGGCCGATCCCCAGCAGGTTGGCCTGCTCTCGGGTGGCCCGGCCGGGGCGTGGGACTTCGAGCGCGGTGACGATGTGGACGCCGATGGAGTGCATCCGCTCGACGACGCCTTTGCCGGCGAGCGGGCCCATTTCGGGCAGCAGGAT
>NZ_JBEXEA010000089.1:0-7314 GCF_040606035.1 Streptomyces sp. NPDC005483 | reverse complement strand
CCGATGAGCCGCAACTCGATCGTCACCGTGTCGCTGTTCGCGTTCCTGTGGTCCTGGTCCGACTTCATCTTCGCCAGCACCCTCGCGGGCGGCGGGGCGCACGAGCCGATCACTCTGGGCATCTACCACTACATCGGCAACAACAACCAGCAGTGGAACGCCATCATGGCCACCGCCGTCGTGGCCTCCCTGCCCGCCACGGTCATCCTCGTCCTCGCCCAGCGCTACGTCGCCGCCGGCGTCACCGCCGGCGCCGTCAAGGACTGACACCGGGCCCCCGCATAGGCGGCGCTCTCCACGAGTCACCGCGCGAGCATCAGCGCCCCGACCGGCAGACCGCCGACCACCCGCTCAAGAAATGAGTGCCGACTTCATGACCGCTGCCCTGCCCGGACCAGCCTTCTCCGTTCACGACATCCCGTTCAGCACGCACGGATCCTGGTTCGGCATCTCTCCCGTCCTGGCGGAGAAGATCCGAGCCGAGGACCTCCACCTCGTCTCGCACCAGAACGGCATGCACGCCGTCCTGCGCCTCGTCCCTCTGGACGCGGCGACAGGCGAGCGGGCGGAGACCCGCGTGGAGGCGACACCCGGCCTGCTCAGCTGGACCGGTAAGGACGGCCGCATCGACCTCGCCTACGAGTCGCCGGACACCGTCCGCCTTCGGGGCGACGGGCTGGGCCTGCGGGTCACCGCGGCGGCGAAGGACCTGACCCCCTTCAGCGGCACCTACTTCTACCGCGACCCGGTGGACGGTTCCCACACGTTCACCTCCTACGAGACCGGGCGCCGCTACCGGACCACCCTGCTGTCCGGCACGGTCGCGGAGGTCTCCGGTTCCCAGACCCTGGGTGCCGGCGTGCGCGGCCTCACGGTCACTGCCGAAGCCGACGGATCGTGGGAGGTCGCTATCGAGGAACTCGACAGTGCGCGACAGCCCTACCGCTCCTCGGCGGCGTTCAGCGAGGTCACGCAGGCCGCGCGGCGATCGTTCGCCGAGTTCGCCGACACGATCGCCCCCTGGCGCTCGGAGGACACTCCGGCCGCCGCACTCGCCGCCTATGTGGTGTGGTCGGCGACCGTGCGCCCGGCGGGCATGGTCACGCGGCCCGCCGTACTGATGTCCAAGCACTGGATGGACAAGGTCTGGAGCTGGGACCACTGCTTCAACGCCCTCGCCCTGGCCCCCGGATCCCCGGGCCTCGCCTGGGACCAGTTCTCACTGCCCTTCGACCACCAGGACGACAGCGGCGCGCTGCCCGACTCCGTCACCCACTCCGAGGTCCTCTACAACTTCGTCAAACCGCCCATCCACGGCTGGGCCCTACGTCACCTGCGCACCCGGCTCCCCGAACCCCTCGATCCGGCCCAACTCGCCGAGGCGTACAGGAGATTGGCGCGCTGGACGGACTTCTGGCTCACCGCACGACGCGCACCCGAAGCCACCCTGCCCCACTACCAGCACGGAAACGACAGCGGTTGGGACAACGCCACCGCCTTCGACCCCGAACGCGTGATGGTCACCGCCGACCTCACCGCGATGCTGATACTCCAGCTGGACGAACTGGCCCGCCTCGCCACCGAACTGGGCTTCCTGGACGACGCCCGGCACCGCACCCGGACAGCCGACACCCTCCAGGTCGCCTTGCTGGGGGAGCTATGGGACGGCGAACGGTTCCTGAGCCGGCCGGCCCACGACGGCACCCCCGCCCCAAGCTCCAGCCTGCTCGACCTGATGCCGATCGTGCTCGGCGACCGCCTGCCCCTCGAGGTCCGCGACCGGCTGGCCGAACAGATCGAAGCCCACCTCACCGCGTTCGGCCTGGCGACCGAGCACCCCGCCTCCCCGCACTACGAACCCGACGGGTACTGGCGCGGCCCGATCTGGGCCCCCGTCACCGTCCTCATCGAGGACGGCCTGCGCCGCGCCGGGCACGAACACCTCGCCAACGAGATCAGCGCCCGTTTCCGCGCCCTGTGCGAAACCTCCGGCTTCGCCGAGAACTTCGACGCCCTGACCGGCCAGGGGCTCCGCGACCGGGCCTACACCTGGACCGCCAGCAGCTACCTGCTGCTGGCCCGCGACCACCAGCACCGCCAAGCGGGTGCCGGGGCCGCCACCGCCGTCGCCTGACCCGCGAGCGACACCCACCCACACGTCCGGCACGGGGGCCGGCCCAGCAACAACCAGCCACATCCCTGAAGGGACGTAAGGACATGCCAAGAATCGGGCAAAGGCGCTCGACCACGAGACGCCTTCTCCACGGCATCACCAGGACGCTGCTCCCGCTGACCGTCATAGTCGGCGTCACCACCGTGATGGCAACGCCGGCCTCTGCCGCCACCCCCACCCTGACCGTCGATCTCGGCACCACCACCGGGGCCTTCCACGGCGGCGCCGACGGCGCGCTGTACGGGCTGTACGGCCCGGACGTGCCGACGAACAACCTCATCGAGGGGATGGGGCTGAAGACCACCAACACCAAGGCTCAGGACGGTCAGCAGCACCCCGGCTCGGACGCGCTGGAGGTCGCCAAGCCCTTCGTGGACAGCGGCGGCGGGGACGTCATGATCTACATGACGGACGTGTACCGCACGTTCAGCTACGAACGGGCCAGCTACGCCGCCTACCAGGCGGCCATGAAGACCCAGGTCGAGCAGGCGATGGCCAGCCCCTACAAGGACCACATCGTCTTCGTCCCCTACAACGAGCCCGACGGTATGTGGTTCCCAGGCGCACGTACCCAGTCGTCGCCGCTGGCCGCCTTCGAGTCCGAGTGGCTCCAGACGTACAACTTCATCAAGGGCCTCTGGCCGCAGGCCCGGATCGCCGGCCCCAACTTCTCCAGTTACACCGAGTTCGCCTACAAGGGCTTCCTCGCCTACTGCAAGACCAACAACTGCCTCCCGGACGTCGTGACCTGGCACACCCTGGGCAGCCCGGCGAGCGTCCGCAGCACCGTCGACAACTACCGTGCGGCGGAGACCTCGGTAGGGCTCACCTCGCACCTGCCGATCAACCTCAACGAGTACGCCCACAACTACCACCTGACCGACCCCGGCCAGATGGTGCAGTGGATCGCGGCCATGGAGGACGAGAAGATCGACGGCAACCTGCCGTACTGGAACATCAACGGCAACCTCGGCGACTCCGCCGCGGCCCAGAACACGCCCAACGCCCAGTGGTGGCTGTACAACTGGTACAGCTCCATGAGCGGCAACACCGTGAAGGTGACCGGCGCGTCCAACAACGCCGCGTACACCCTCCAGGGCCTGGCGAGCCTGGACACCGCCAAGAAGCAGGCGCGTGTCATCCTCGCCGGGGGCGGCACGAGCGGTGACTCCAGCACGGTCATCAAGAACATCGACCCCGCGGTCTTCGGCAGCACCGTGCACGTCAGCGTGTTCCAGGACCGCTGGAGCGGCTACATCGGCGCGGCGGCCACCCCGACACGGCTCTCCGACGCCGACGTGGCCGTGGGCTCCGACGGCTCGATCACGCTGCCCCTCACCCTCGACGCGATGTCCGCGTACGAGGTGATCGTCTCCCCGGGCGGCACCGGCAGCACCACCGCCTCCGACAGCACCTGGCGGGCCACGTACGAGGCGGAGAACGCCACGCTCAGCGGCAGCGGCTACAACATCAACACCGAAGGCACGACCGGCAACGTCGGCAAGCACGCCACCTCGGGCAACAAGGACGTCGGAGGCCTGCGCACCGACTCGACCACGGTGATCTCCTTCCCCGTCACCGTCCCCACCACCGGCGACTACGACCTGTCGGTGTTCGGCAACAGCTACGCCAAGGACGCCGACGTCAAGGGCCCGACGAACGTGTACGCCCGGGTCGACGGCGGCGCCTCGACGAGGATCGACATCCCTGTGGCCTTCCAGTGGGTGATCTGGGGACACGATGACGCCACCGTGCACCTCACCGCGGGCAGCCACACCCTCACCCTGGCCACCACCGGCGACAACGGCGCGAAGACCGTCGGCGACGCTCTCGTCGACAAGATCGACCTCCAGTACCAGGACGCCTCCGTCCAGGGCACCACGCTCTACGAGGCCGAGCAGGCCAACCTCTCCGACAGCGGCACGACCACCTACACCTCCCAGGGCCAGTCCGGCGCCGGCGCGGTCAACCTCACCTCCGGCAAGTCCGCGACGTTCTGGGTCTATTCCGCGCGGGACGGATACGCCGACCTGACGGCCCGCTACCGCAACACCGGCCAGGCCGACCTCACCGTCAACGGCAAGACTGCGGACGACCAGACCCTCTCCGGAGCGACCACCGACGCCTGGTCCACCTCCACCAACCGGATCTACCTGAACGCCGGCATCAACAAGGTCAAGGTGACCGGCGCCACCGGCACCCTCGCCCTGGACCGCCTGGCCGTCACCCCGTTCAGTGCCACTGACCCGGTCACCACCGGCAACGTCGTCACCTACCAGGCCGAGAACGGCACCCTCACCGGCACCGCGACCGCCGACACCACCTACAGCCAGGCCAACGGCGGCGTCGTCACCGGCATCGGCAACGGAACGGCCAACTCCCTCACCCTCAACGTCAACGCGCCCACGGCCGGCACCTACGCCATGACCATGCGCTACGCCAACGCCGAGGAACTGCCCTCCAACCACTACAACCCCGACCTGTACGCCGAGCACGCCGACGTCAGCGTCAACGGCGGCGACGCCACCCGCGTCAACTTCGCCAACACCCTGCACTGGAACCAGTTCCAGAACTACACCGTTCCGGTGACCCTCAAGGCAGGTGCGAACACGGTGAAGTTCACCGCCTCGCAGCTCTACAACTACGACGGCACCACCATCGGCGTGGTCTACTCCGGCGGTGGCGACGACATCGGACAGCCCATGCGCTCCAGCTCCGCCCCGCACCTCGACCAGGTCTCCTTCGCCCCCGCGAGCCTGCACATCGGGGCCTCGACCGGCTTCTCGTCCACAGCGGTCGCCCAGCACAGCGGGCTCTGCCTCGAAGACCCCGCCCAGTCCACCGCCAACGGCACCCAGTACCAGCAGAACACCTGCGGAACCGGCCAGGAGCAGCGCTTCGACTTCCACCCCGTCAGCGGCGCCACCGACACGTACACCATCGTCAACCACTCCAGCGGCAAGTGCCTGGACGTCTCCGCCTTCTCCACGGCCGACGGGGCCGCCGTCCAGCAGTGGACCTGCCTCAACGGCACCAACCAGCGGTTCACGCTGAGAGCGGTGACCGCGCTCGGCAACAGCCACGACTACCAACTGGTCGCCGTCCACAGCGGCAAGTGCGTCGACGTCAGCACCATCTCCACCGCACCCGGCGCCCTCGTCCACCAATGGACCTGCGACACCGGCAGCACCCTGACCACCAAGAAGAACCAGATCTGGCGGCTCACCGGCAAGGACTGACCGGCAGCGGACCCCGCCGCAGTCCCGGCCGGTCCGGCAGCAACGGACCCCGCTCCCCGTAAGACGCGAGAGGGCCACGACTCACCCGGTCGTGGCCCTCTTCGCGCGCATACGCACTGTGGGCGGCGTCGATGACGATCGCCTAGGTGTCGTCGCCGCCAGGCGCGCCTGCTGACCTGGAAGCACCCCGACGGCCGTGAGACCGTCATCGCCCACGGCATGCGCAGGCCGATCAAGGCCCAGCGCCGGATGCGCCGGGCGACCTGGGAAACCGCTTAGAACTCTCCGAAAACCAGGGACAAAACGCTCAAGGACTACTTCCTCACAGAGGACTCCCCGGACACCCTCATCAACTCCCCAGACAGCGCACCTTCTAATGCTGTTGTCAAGCAGCGGTGGCTACTTGGAGTTCGGCTTGGTAGCACCGTCCGTCACGGATGAGGGCCCACAGGACGTTGACGCGTCGTCGGGCCAGAGCGAGGACGGCCTGGATGTGCCGCTTCCCCTCGGCACGCTTGCGTTCGTAGAACCGACGGGACTCCTCGCAGCTGCGGATGCTGATGAGCGCGGAGGTGTAGAAGACGCGTTGCAGGCCACGGTGGTAGCGCCGGGGGCGGTGCAGGTTGCCGCTGACGTTGCCGGAGTCGCGGGGCACGGGTGCGACTCCGGCAAAGCTGGCCAGGCGGTCGGCACTGCCGTAGCGGCTCATGTCGCCGGCAGTGGCGGCGAGGAACTCGGCGCCCAGGAGCGGGCCGATGCCGGGCATGCTGGTGATCAGTTCGGCGAGGTCGTGCTCGCGAAACCGGGCCGCAATGAGCTTGTCGATCTCGCTGATCTGCTCGTTGAGGCTCATCACCTCCTTGGCCAGGGTGTGAATCACCTGCGCGATGATCTTCTCCCCGGGAACGGCGGTGTGCTGGCGTTCGGCTGCTTCCACAGCAGCCTGGGCCAGGAGGTCGGCGCTGCGAACACTGCGGTTGCGCAGCCAGGATTCCAGGCGCCTGCGGCCGGTCCGGCGCAGAGCGGCCGGGGTCTGGTAACCGCTCAGCAGGATCAGCGGACCGCTATTTCCCAGGTCCAGCACGCGTTCCAACGCCGGGAAAATGCCCACCAGTTGGTGACGCAGCCGGTTGGTGCGGCGGGTGCGGTCGGCCGTCAGGTCAGCCCGGCGGCTGGTGAGAATTCTCAGCTCGATCGCCTGCTCGTCATCGGGACGGATGACGGCCAGGTCCCGGCGCATGCGCGCTTGGTCGGCGATGACGGTCGCGTCCTTGGCGTCGGTCTTGCCCATGCCTCGATAGCCGGCCGAGGCCCGGTTGACTGCCAGGCCCGGTATGTAGACCAGGTGCTGGCCGTGGTTGAGGAGCACGTTGATCCACAGGGCGGCCATACCGTCCGCAACGTCGACTGCCCACACCACGTCCTCGTCCAGTGCCAGCACCTCGCTGAGCAGTGTGAGCAGCTCCGGCTCGTCGTCCAGGACCCGGCGCGAGAGCAACCTCCTGCCCTCACTGTCCAGGGCCACGCAGTGGTGGTGGGTCTTGCCGATGTCCGTACCTGCCCAGATGCGGGCCACCAGTTCCTCCGGTCGTTCGACGTGCGCTGTCCGTCCGGACGACCTCGCCAGCGTGGTCCTACTCAGCGATGCACGGGGGCTCGCAGCTTCTAATTAGCGGCCGAGTCGTCGTGAGACATCGGGCGGCCTGGTGACGGGAACCATCGAGGCAACCTACTGAGAGCCATACCCGGTGTCTCTGGACCTCTGGACCTTACGACGGCCCGTTCAATCCACCGCCAACGTAGGACCTACTGACTTCCTCGGCTTGTTGTCGGCTGCTGGGCCAGGGTCAGTCTGGTGCCGGCCAGGCAGCCATCGATGAGGTCGGGCCGGAGCTGGATATG
>NZ_JBEXEA010000088.1:0-8312 GCF_040606035.1 Streptomyces sp. NPDC005483 | reverse complement strand
AGAACCGGATGTTCCGTTGGCGCTGGCCGTCCCCTACCAGGGCAGTAGAGTGCGCTTCCAGCAGGACTCCGTTAGGACTCCCGAATTCCGCCTGCCCCCGGACGAGATGGGGCGGCCGACGCGTATGAAATGAGCCGTGCACCGAGGCTGCCTCGTAAGCGACGGGACTGCGTCGTCCAAGGCGGAAATGACAGCGTCGGGTGTACCGTCGGGGCGGTGGTCGGCGGTGCCTGGGACCGCGTGGGACCTCGGCCGAGGTGGAGCGGGTCACCGCACGGCCGCGAACAGGTGACCTGGCGCGGCAGCGCGCGCCGCCGGCCGACCCGCCTCCCTACCGGTCCGTACCGTCGCCCGTGAGCGACAGGGAGAGCAGGGCGGTGGCGGTGAAGTCGTCCGCGGGTTCCACCGTCTGCCAGGCGGCGACGTCGTCGACGTAACCCGCTCCCTGCCCGTCGAAGTCCGACCACCGGCCCCCGGACTGCGGCCCCGCGGCGCAGGCGCGCATGCCGGCGGACCGGTCCAGGTCGTGCAGCAGCTCAGCACTGTTGGGGCCGTTGACGACCGCGCCCCGCAGGATGTCCCCGTGTCCGGTACCGCTCATGGCGAGGTTGGCCACCTGGTGCTGTGGGCAGTGCGGGTACACCTGGCCGGCGCCGATCACGAAGCTCGTTCCCCACGGGTTGGCGCCGAAGACCCAGCCGCGCTGCCGGGCGGCGAACGCCTCGTAACGGTGGTCGCCGGTGACGCGGGCGTAGAGTCCGGCGGTGGCCACCAGCCCGAGAGCACGTGGTACGGCGTCGAACTCGGTGAGGTCGACACCGGCGCCGAACGGGTCGCGGCCGGCCCTCCGGGTGCCTTGTGCCAGCTGTCGTTTCAGGCCGGCGGTCAGTTCCGCCCTGACCGGCCCTGAGCCGGACACGGCCAGCAGGTCGGCGTGGGCCAGGGCGCTGACGTCCGGGACGCCCAGGGTGTCGTAGGAGCCGGCGGCAAGGTACTCCCGTGCCCAGCCGGCCGCCTCCCGCTGCCAGCGCGCACCGCGTCCGTCGCCCAGGTCGCGGGCGGCCCGGGCCAGTTCCGCCGCCGCCCACTCCAGGTCGTCCTGCCAGGACTCCTCCCCGTAGTAGCCGGACGGGACGGTGGTGAACAGGCGCCCGTGCGGATCGGTGTCGGCGTGTGCGTACACGTCCGCCGCCTTGTCGAGCCATCCGCGCGCCGTCTGCGGATCGTCCTCGGCGTGCAGCTGCGCGGCGAGCGCGAACGCCGCGGCCGTGCGGCCCGCCAGATTGGGACTGACCGGGTCCCCGGGTGCGTTGGCGCGGAACACCGGACGGTGGGTCACGAAGTAGTCGGGGTCGCCCACCCGCACGGCACGGTCGTCGTCCTCCTCCGGCAGCCGCCACACGTCGTGATCGCCGCGCAGATGTGCGCCGCCGTCGCCGAGGCCCACCTGCGCGTACAGGACGCCGTCCGTGCCGTCCCACATCCGGTCCAGCCAGGCAAGCCCGTGGTCGGCCTCGGCGGGCAGCCCGGGTACGGCCGGGGTGTCCCGTTGGACCGTCAGCAGCAGTCCGGTGACGTACGACGCGGTGTGGGTGAACTTCAGGTAGTCCCCGGCGTCGAACCACCCTCCGGAGACGTCGACCGGGCCCGCCACCTCGGTCAGGGACGTGGCCTTCGCCTGTCCGTCCTTCCCACGGGGCGGCACCTCGTACACCGTGGCGCGTTCATCGGCCAGGTGAGAGGCCACCCGGCCGGTCTGCGCGGCAAGCACGTCCGCGCCGTCGCGCTGCGTCTGGAAGAAACGCACGCCGTCCGCGCGCAACGGGTCCGTCACCCGCCGGGCCGAGGCCACCCGGAACCGCGGCGAGAGAGCGCCGGGCGCCGAGCCGGTCAGCCGTAGCCGGTAGGCGCCGGCCGTGCGCAGCGCCGACAGATCGACAACGCGCACGGTGTCGTAGGCGGAGTTCCAGGAACCGGCCGAGGGGCCGGGCACGCCGTCCAGAACGGTGTCGCCGCGTTCGTCGACGACCGCGAAACGCGCGTCCGCCAAGGCGTCACCGTCCCCCATGACGTAGGCGTACTTCTTCCCGTCAGTCACGTATCCGGCTTGGTCGACACGTATCTTCAGGGACACATGGCCGTCGGCCGAACAGGAGACGAGGCCGGCGGCCGTCACCGCCGCGGCGAGCGTGACCGAAAGCGCCGGACCGAACCGGGACAAGGAAGGCATGGCACCCAGTGTCGCCCACCGGACACGTTCGTCGTCGGCCCCGGTAAGTGCCGCGCACCGCGCCGACCTGCGGACCGGTCCCCGATACCGCCGTGCGAAACTGTCACGGACCCGAGCTCCCAGGGACCGGGCACGGAAAGAGACTCGGATGATCGATGGGGGCGCCATGTCCGGTCCGTCTTCGCCGCCCTTGATCGGACGCCGGACGGACCTGGAGTCCATCCAGTCGTTCCTCGGTCACTCCATGGTGAAGGGCGCCGCGCTGCTGCTCACCAGGGACGCGGGCGTGGGCAAGACCGCGGTGCTCGACGCCGTCGCGGCAGCGGCCGAGCAGGACGGGGCACTGGTGCTGCGCGCCCAGGGCGTGCAGTTCGAAGCGGACATCGCCTACGCCGGTCTGAACCAGCTGCTGCTGCCGTTGTTCGACTCCTTCCACCTGCTGGAGCCGGTGCATCAGGACGCTCTGCGGGTGACTGTGGGCATCGGCACGGGCCCCGCGCCGGACCGGCTGCTGACGTCGACGGCGGCGCTGTTCCTGCTGCGGCGTATCTCGCGGGAGCGGCCGCTGCTGCTTGTGGTCGACGACCTGCCGTGGCTGGACCGGGCCACCGCCGCCGTCCTCGGCTTCGTGGCCCGGCGGCTGGTCGGCAGCAACGTCGGTTTCCTCGGCGCTCGCCGCACCGGTGCCGACAGCTTCTTCGAGTCCAGCGGGCTCACCGAGCACCGGCTGCAACCGCTCGATAACGCGGCGTCAATCGCTCTGTCCGTCCAGTGCCACCCCGTTCTCTCACCGGCCGTGCGGCACCGGGTCACCGGAGAGGCCCGCGGCAATCCGCTGGCCCTGGTGGAACTGCCTGCGGCGCTGACGGCGGAGCAGCGGGTGACGCAGTCGGCGGTGCCGTCGGTGCTGCCGCTCACCGAACGCCTTCAGGCCCTGTTCGCGTCCCGCATCGCGCACCTCACGGACAGTGCGCGGGACCTGCTGCTGACCGCGGCGCTGGACGGCACCGGTGACCTCGCCGTGCTGGAGGCGGCCACCGCCAACCGGGCCACCGCGGACGACCTGGCCCGCGCCGAGAAGGACCGCCTCGTCCGCGTCTCGCACGACGCGCGGCGGCTCGACTTCCGGCATCCTCTGATCGCCTCGGCCGTGGTCGAGGGGTCCACCGCCGCCGAACGCCGTCGGGCGCACCAGGAGCTGGCCGACGCGCTGCGCGATCGTCCGGAGCGTCGTGCCTGGCACCTCGGTGAGGCCGCCACCGTGCCCGAGGAGACGGTCGCCGGCCTGCTGGAGCACGCCGCGCATCTGCGGCTTCAGCGTGGCGATGCCCTCGGCGCCGTCACCGCGCTGACCCGGGCGGCCGGGCTGAGTCCGGCACCCGCCGACCAGGCCAGGCGGCTGGCGGAGGCGGCGTACATCGGGGCCGCCGCCGGGGGCGAACTGGAAGACGCCTCACGGCTGCTGGAGGACGCCCGCTCCCTCGACCCGAGCAGCGCACGGTCCTTGCACGCCGCGGCCGCCTCCGCGTATCTGCTGATCAACCGGGACGGCGATGTCGGCACCGCACACCGGCTGCTGGTCGGCGCCATCGAGGCCGGCGCCGAGCAGGGGCATGGCTGGGACGCGGCCGACCCAGCCCTGAACGAAGCCCTGCACACCCTGGTGCTGCTGTGCTGGTACGGCGGCGAACCCCGGTTGTGGCAGCCCCTGCTGGCCTTCCTCGACCGGCTGCGGCCGGCCGCGCCGGAACTGCTCCGCGTCTGTGTGCTGACCTTCGCCGACCCGGCCCGTAGCGGCCCCGCAGCCCTGCCCCGGCTGGAGCGGCTGCTGTCCGGACCGCACACCGACCCCTCCCGGCTGGTCCGGGCCGGCGCCTACCCGGACCGGCTCGGTGACCTGCGGCAGGCCAACCTCCGCCTGATCGAGCAGGGCCGGGCCGGGGCCGCACCCGCTCGCCTCCACCTCGGCGCCCTGATGCACCTGGGCCTGGACTACTACCACGTGGGCCTCTGGGCCGACGCCGGGCACTGCGCGGCGGAGGGCCACCAACTCTGCGAGCAGTACGACTACCACTTCTACACCTGGTACTTCGACTACCTGCAAGCGATCCTCGCGGCGGTGCGGGGCGAGCTGGAGTCCGCGGTCGAGATCGCCGAGAGGATCGTGCGCTGGTCGGCACCGCGCGGCGCGCACGGCGCCGGGAACTTCGCCCACCACGCGCTGGCGCTGGCCGCGCTCGCCGACGGCGACTGCGAGGCCGCCTACCGGCACGGCAGCGCGCTGAGCCCGCCGGGCACCCTCGCCCCGTACGTCCCGCACGCCATGTGGGTGGCGATGGACCTGGTCGAGGCGGCCCTGCGGACCGGACGGGACAAGGAGGCGGCCGCGCACGCCACCGCGATGCGGGAGTCGGGGATGCCCCGGCTCTCGCCCCGGCTGCGCATGCTGACCAGGGCGAGCCAGGCTATGACCACGCCCGGTGAGGAGGGCCTGGCGCACTTCGAGGCAGCACTGGTCGACGGATCGGCCCGCTGGCCCTTCGAGACCGCCCGCGTCCGTCTGGCCCGGGGTGAACGCCTGCGCCGGCTGCGAGCGGGAGGCGAGGCCCGGGACGACCTCACCGGGGCGCTGGAGACGTTCCAGCGCCTCGGTGCCGTGCCCTGGGCCGACCGTGCCGAGGCGGAACTGCGGGCCACCGGCCGTACGGCGCCCCGCGCCGCGGTCAAGGACGCGGTACTCACCGCACAGGAACGGCAGATCGCCTCACTCGCCGCCTCCGGACTGACCAACAAACAGTTCGCCGAACGCCTCTCCCTGTCCCACCGCACCATCGGCACCCACCTCTACCAGATCTATCCCAAACTGGGCATCTCCTCACGGGCCGCGCTGCGCGACGCCCTTGAGGCGCTGGGTGCCTCGAACGCCCTCGACGCGGCGGCCGGAGCCAGGCAGAACGGATGAGGAGGGCCGTGCGCGCCGACGAGGCCCACGGCTCCCCGCGCTGTCCTGCGGCATGCCGGGCGGACGCCCCCAGTGCCCCCGCGTCACCACCGGCCGAACAGGGCTCCGGGATTGCTGCCCTCGATGTCCTCGCGCCGGGGGCGTCGGCATCAGCACACCTGCCACCTCGGCTGGAAGCTCGCACCCGTCTGTGCGGGGCGCCCCAAGAGCCCTCTTGCTCGGCGCCTGCGAGCAGGAACGGCCGCCGGTCGCCGCACACGGCGGATATATGGGGACACCCGGGCACCCGGGCACCCAACGTGCGCCTTCCGGTCAGCTACGGGTTCGGTCCCGCGTTTCTTCATACCACCGCAACCGACCGCACGGCGCCGGCAGCTGCGCGGAGGCACGTCAGCCACCGCCCAGGCAGTGCTACCGTGCCCTGGTGATCATCGAAGTCGACAGACCGTAGCCGTCTCGAAGACGGCGTTCCAGCGGACACACACGCACCAGCACTCCGCACCCCTGACGCGGGTCCGGCTCCGTGCGCTGTCACCGCTTTCCGGACCGTCGGCATGGTCACCTTCCTCCCTCGCCAGGTCTCTGCCCTTCGCTCGCGCGCCTCCTTGCCCCCGTCCGTGAGGGTGACGACGCGCGCGCTGCACGGTGAACCCGCTCAGCGGAAGTGGGCCGGACCGTCGTGCCGTGAGCCGCCTTCGGACAACCATCCCTCTCACAACGCCCCCCATGAGGAGACCCCGGTGCCGCAGACCCCGCTCGACGACTTCCCCTTCGAACGCGCCCCCGGCTGCCCGCTCGACCCACCGCCGCTGCTCGCCTCGCTGCGGACCGGGGCTCCGATGACGCGGGTACGGATCTGGGACGGAACCACGCCCTGGCTGGTCACCCGCCATGAGGACCAGCGCGCCGTACTGTCCGATCCGCGTTTCAGCGCCGATTCGAGCGAGTCCGGTCTGCCCGCGCCGACCGAGGGGTTCGCGGCCCAGGGCCGCCAGGAAGTGCGGGCCCTGAGCATGCAGGACGGCCCCGAGCACGCACGGCAGCGTCGCATGCTCATCGGCCACTTCACGGTCAGGAAGATCGCCGCGATGACTCCGCGGGTGGTGCGTGTCATCGACGGCCTGCTGGACCGGATGGAGGCCGTCGGACCGCCGGCCGACCTGGTCGAGGCGTTCGCGCTGCCGCTGCCGTCCATGGTCATCGGTGAACTGCTGGGCGTCCCGGAACGGGACCAGCCCCTTTTCCAACGGGTGTCCCGCACCATGATTTCCCGGGAGAGCACCGCGCGGGACTTCACGGATGCCGGTGCCGAGCTCGGCGAGTACCTCGGCGAGCTGATCCGGCGCAAGAACGACGCTCCGGGCGATGACCTGCTCAGCTCGCTCGTCGTCACACGTATGCGCACCGGTGAACTGTCACCCGAGCTGCTCGTCGAGACCGCGATCACCCTTCTGGTCGCGGGGCACGAGACCACCACCAACCAGCTCGCCCTCGGCACGCTGGTGCTGCTGCGCCACCCTGAACAGCTTGCCGTCGTCCGGGACAGCGGCGACCCCGCCCGGGTGACGTCGGCCGTGGAGGAACTGCTGCGCTACCTGTCCATCACACAGACCGGGCTCGCCCGGGTCGCCACGGAGGACGTCGTGATCGGGGGCCGGCTCATCCGCGCGGGCGACGGCGTCATCGTGGCGAACGCCTCCGGCAACCACGACGAGGCCGTCTTCGGCACCCCCGGCCGGTTCGACATCGACAGGCCGGACGTGCGCGGTCACCTCGCGTTCGGCCACGGTCCCCACCAGTGTCTGGGGCAGGCCCTGGCCCGCCTGGAACTGCAACTCGCCCACCCGGCCCTGCTGCGCCGCTTCCCCGGACTGCGCACCACTGTCCCGGACGAGAGCATCCCCTTCAAGCACGACATGATCGCCTATGGCGTGCACGAACTGCCCCTCACCTGGTGACCCCACGCCCGTCCACCCGTCCGGAAAGAAGTTCCGTGAATAGCCACCCCTTGCCTGACGTCCGCTCACCGCGGGCGAACCGAGAGGCCCGACCCGCACCCGTGCCGTTCGACCCGCAAGCGGCGATCGTCCTGGACGGGCTGGGAGACCTGCGCGGCGCCGAGCCGGCCTCGCCGGCGGACGTACCGCGATGGCGCGCGCAGCTCGCGGCCACCGCTCCCGATCCCACACTGGAGGAAGTACGTGACGGCGGCCGCTTCGAGGTGATGGAACGCGGAGTACCGGGACCCGTCGGCGCCGCGGACGTCCGCCTGCTGATCGCCCGCCCGCCGGGTCTGCCGGATGGCGCCCCGGTCGTCTACCACCTGCACGGCGGCGGCATGATCGGCGGTACCTGTCGCACCGGCGTGCCCGGCATCCTGCGCGAGTGGGCGGCGCCCCTCGGGCTGGTCGTGATCTCCGCCGATTACCGGCTGGCTCCGGAGCACCCGTACCCGGCGGGCGTCGAGGACTGCTACGCGGGCCTGGTGTGGGTGGCCCGGCACGCTGCCGAGGTCGGTGGAGACCCGGAGCGGATCGTGGTCGCGGGGGGCAGTGCGGGGGGCGGACTGGCCGCGTCCGTCGCGCTCATGGCGCGCGACCGGCGCGGGCCCCATCTGTCCGGTCAACTGGCCATGTGCCCCATGCTCGACGACCGCAACGACACCGTCTCAGCGCGGCAGATGGCCGGCCGGGGCGTGTGGGACCGGAGTGCCAACGAGGCCGGCTGGACCTCGCTGCTCGGCGAGGCCCGCGGCACCGACCGAGTCCCGCCGTACGCTGCTCCCGCCCGCGCCACCGACCTGTCCGGTCTCCCGCCGGCCTTCATCGATGTGGGTGCCGCCGAGACCTACCGCGATGAGTGCGTCGCCTACGGGACCCGCATCTGGCAGGCCGGCGGTGACGCCGAACTGCATGTCTGGGCGGGTGGTTTCCACGGCTTCGACCAGATCGCCCCCGGCACGGCCGTGGCCCGTGACGCCCGTGCGGCCCGTGTCCACTGGCTTCGCCGCATTCTCGACCGTTGATTGCGGGGCACGTCACCGAGCGCGCCCCGAGGGGTGTGGCTGAGGCATCGAAGCCTCAGCCACACCCCTCGGGGTGGTCACGGCA
Organism: Streptomyces sp. NPDC005483; assembly: GCF_040606035.1. Lineage (NCBI taxonomy): Bacteria > Bacillati > Actinomycetota > Actinomycetes > Kitasatosporales > Streptomycetaceae > Streptomyces > Streptomyces sp. NPDC005483. The sequence goes on along the minus strand of NZ_JBEXEA010000088.1, from coordinate 10 downwards.
CTCCGACACA
>NZ_JBEXEA010000087.1:0-9120 GCF_040606035.1 Streptomyces sp. NPDC005483 | reverse complement strand
AACAAGGACCTCAGCAATCCTCATTCTCGCTGGTCAGAGGCACTTTCTGCTTCCCTGACCGCCTGCCGGACAGCCCGCTTCATGAAAGCGCGAGGTTAGGCCAACTGCTCAGCCCGCACAGGAGGTTGGAAAAGGCTCAGTGCACGGATCTTCGCATGGGACCGGTTGACGGCCTGCTGACCGGTGGAGAGGCTGTCCCATCGGCCGCGGTAAGGAAGACGGACTGTGCCGCCTGCGCCCTGGTAGCCCTTGTCTGCCCAGCACGTGATGCCGGCCTCGGTGGGTGCCTCGATGATGCCGTGCTCGCGCGCGGCCCGGACGTCGTGGGCTTCACCGGCCAAGGCCGGTGAAGCCCACATCAGGCGCCCCTTCAGATCGGCCATGACCTGCACATTCATGCCGTGCTTCTTGTGTTTGCCTGAGTAGAACGGGCGATCGGCAGCGATTCGGTCGATCGGCAGAAACGTCCCGTCCAGTATCACGTACGCCTTCGTCGACGCCGCTCGTATGGCTTCGGCGAGGGTAGAGGCAAGGGCGGCCAAGAGGTTGACGGTCTCGGTGATGTATCGGTAGGCGGTGGTGGTGCCGATCCCGAATCCGGCCGCGAGCTGGGCGTAGGGCTGGCCGTTGCGCAGGTGGGCGAGAGTGAGCAGGGCCTGTCGTCCTGCGTTCAGGCGCCGCCAACGGGTTCCGAGAGCGCGGCGGTGTTCCCTCAGGCGGGCGGCGAGGAAGCGCAGGGCAGAGGTGGACACGTCGACGCCGGACGGGTAGACAAGCATGCGAAGCCTCTGGTGGAGATGGTTCTCTTGGTCGAAAACCCATCTACCAGGGGCTTCATCTGTCTGTCAGCCCAACTGACCTGCTGACACGTGAAGTTGGAAACGGCTCACTGGTAGAGCAGGCCATTGCCACCCTCAAGTCCTGGCGCCCTTCTCCGTAAACTCCGCTGCTCGACGACCCGGATCACCAGGCTCGTCCGAGCCGTCCTGGTCCTCCAACTCGCTGCCACGGGCTGATATCAGCCCGCAGCATTCACCAAGTCCGTCAATTCGGCCTCAGTCGTCCCGGCCTGCAGACGGACGTCGAAGTTGTAACCCTCATCGCAGAACACCAGGTCAAGGTCCATGGGTGTCAGCCTGCGGAAGACGATCGCCAACCAGATGGCGTCTTCATGCCAGACGTCCATGTACAGGCAGGTACCGTCCTCGTGCAGATACGCCTCACCGGGGCCGTTCTCCGTCTCGAACTGCCATATGAGGCTGCGCACCTCACTGCGTTGCGTCGAGTCGATCTCGACCCCGGACCACCGGGCACGGATCGCATCTGTCAGCACATCCCGATCGATGCGCCATCCGCCCGCATCACCCTCGACCACCGCCAAGTACGTCATAGCCAGGGTCTACCAGACGCCCGTGACGCAGCGCCGATTGACTGTCGCCTGAAGTTGGAATGGGCTCACTGGGTATCTTTTGGAGATTTGCCCCTCAGGGCGCGCCATGTGCATCTTGCAAGGATTTTGCTACTTTCATGATGATTCATTCGCTCATTCTTTCATTTTTTAGGAAAGCCTTAAGGAGGTTCAGTGAACCTGCCCGCCGTCCCGTCCGTTGATCATGCGCAGCATGAAAAGTGCAAAACACCCAATTAGCTACCGGTGGGGCGGTCATGTCGGAGTGCAACTTTTAGTATTTTCTGGTCAATTCCCAGGTTTAAGTAGAGCATCCCCAGTGACTCCGTGGGCGCGCCGTGGACCTTCCGTGAAGATCAGTTCGTTTCTGTTGGCTCCGCAAGGCGGAGCGTCAGGGGAGGGACCTGATCGTGCGCAGACCTGTGACCCGTCACAGACCAAGAAGGGGCCGCGTGCACCAAGCGCGTCGGCTGCGACAGATAGCCATCGGCGTCGTGATGCTCATGGCAGCTGAGACGGCCCTGGCAGCCGAGGGGGGCGGGCTCGCGTTCGCCGACAACACGACGAGTGCGTCACCTGTTTCCGCATCATCTGACACGAGTAACGTGTCGGGTCCTGCGGAGGCACAGGACGAGGCTTCGGCAGTGCTGATGGCCCGTCTGCAAGACCGGAAGATCGAGGTGCTGTCGGCCCGGACGACGGACTCGACGACGCACGCCCTGCCCAGTGGAGAGCTGGAGACCCAGGCATACGCAGGTCCGGTCCGGGTGAAGCAGGACGGAACCTGGAAGAACATCGACACCTCACTGTCCGACACCGGTGCGGACTTGACGCCCGAAGCCGCAGCCGCAGACATCGCGGTCTCGGACGGCGGCGACAAGGATCTGGCATCAGTGACGAAGGGCAAGGATTCCTTCGGGCTGGGCTGGCAGGACAAGCTGCCGACCCCCGAGGTGAAGGACAGCACCGCCTCCTACGACCTGGGCAGTGGCCAGACCCTGTCCGTCACCGCGCTGGCGCAGGGGTTTTCGGAGAACATACAGCTCACCCAGCAGCCGGACGGCGACGCCGTGTCGTACCGGATTCCGCTGAATCTGGACGGATTGAAGCTGTCCCAGGCCGACTCCGGGCACTTGCTGCTGAAGAACAACGCCGGCGACCTGGTGGCCGAGGCCCCGGCTCCGATGATGTGGGACGCCAGCAAGGACCCGGCCTCGGGTGAGTCCGCGCACCAGGAGCAGGTCGCCACGAAGGTCGAGACCGCGGACGACGGCTCGCAGGCCCTGGTTCTGACGCCGGACACGGATTTCCTGGCCACCGCGACCTACCCGGTGACGGTCGACCCGACTTCCACCCTTGCAGTGACCACGGACACATGGGTGCAAAACCCGGACTACCCCGACTCTCAGGTGTCCTCACAGGAGTTGAAGTCGGGCACGTACGACGGCGGGACGGACACCGCACGCTCGTATCTGAAATTCGACGTATCGAAGTTCACGGGCAAGCACATCACGTCGGCGACGATGTCGCTGTACAACTACTACTCGGCGACCTGCTCCACTTCTGGGGCAGCCACCGACGCAAAACGGATCACCTCCTCGTGGTCTTCGTCGTCGATCACCTGGGGCGTCCAGCCGTCGACCACGACCACAGGCATGGCCTCCAACACCGGTCACTGGGGCTACACCGGCTGCGCGGCGAACTGGTCGAACTGGAACCTGCAGTCAATCGTGCAGGCATGGGCGGACGGTTCGACGAACTACGGCCTCCAGGTCCGTGCCGACAGCGAGAGCGACTCCACCACCTGGAGGCGCTTCCGGTCGGCGAACTACACCACCTCCGGCTATGCGCCGAAGCTGGTCGTGACCTACAACTCGTACCCGACGACGAGTTCGCTCGCGATCTCGCCGAGCTCGGTGAACGCCTACAACGGCAAGCGGTACGTGACGACGTACACGCCGACGCTGTCGGCGAAGGTGACGGACGCAGACGGCTCCACGGTCAAGGCGCAGTTCGAGATCACCAACGACCCGGCGTACAGCGGTGAGACCTCCTACTCCTACACCGGTACGTCCTCTTCGGTGGCCTCCGGCAGCACCGCGACGCTGACCATCCCGTCCGCGAGTCAGCTGGCCGCCGCGCACCTGCGGATGCGGGTGCGCGGCTACGACGGCACCGACTACGGCGCCTGGTCGTCCTACCTCTACTTCGTGCCGAACGTCGCCAAGCCCTCCGCACCCACCATCTCCTGCGACACGTACCCCTCCGGTGCCTGGACGGACAACTCCAGCAGCGGCGCGACCTGCACACTCGACACCTCATCGAGCGACGGGCAGGGCTACGAGTGGGGCCTGGACAACCCGGCCGTCCCCAACAAGGTGGTCGACACGGCTGACGGCAACGGCGGAGACCCGCTGACCGTCCACATCACCCCGGCCAACGGCTGGCACACCCTCTCTGCGAAGACCATCGACTCCGGCGGCAACATCTCCACCTCCACCACCTCCTACTCCTTCGGCGTCGGCAAGGCCAGCCTGAACTCGCCGACGACCGGCGACACCACCGATGACGACGTGACGCTGGCGGCGACGCAGTCGGGAGCGTTCACGGGGGTGACCTACCAGTACGAGATAGGGTCCGCCGACCCCTACGGCTGGCAGTCGATCCCGCTGACGTACGTGACCAAGGCGTCCGACGGTGCGGCGGTGTCCTCCTGGCCGCTGGCCTTCTCCGCCTCCTCGCAGCCCGTCGACCTGGACTGGGCCGCCACCAGCCAGCTGGCCGACGACGGCCCGGTACAGGTTCGGGCGCTGTTCACCGACGGCACGAACACCTACGCCACCAGCCCGGCCACCGTCACCGTCGACCGCCAGGCCGACAACGTAATTTCCGAGAACGTCGGTCCAGGTTCCGTGAACCTGCTTACGGGTGACTACAGCCTGGACGCCACGGATGCCTCCGCGTTCGGGGCATCGGTGACCCGTACGTTCTCCTCCCGGGACCCGCAGGGCGCGTCGGGGCAGGACGGCCAGGTTGCGATCTTCGGCCCCAACTGGATCTCTGGCATCAAGGCCGCCACAGCCGACTGGGGATACATCAAACCGACTTCGGCCAGCTCCGTTGCCGTGGTGGACTCCTCCGGTGCCTCGACCGGGTTCACTCTGCTGGACGCCACTGCCGGTACGTGGACCCCGGAGCCGGGCTCCGAGAGTCTGACCCTGACCGGCACGTTGTCCGGATCCTCCTTCACGCTGAAGGACACCGACGGCACCACGGCCACCTTTACCAAGCCCAAGAGCACCTCGACGACCTGGCAGCTCGCCTCGTCCTACACGGTCAGCAGCGACTCGGCGACCACCACGACGGTGGTCTCGCATGCGGTCGCGGTGGCTGGCGGCGGGTATCTGGCCGAGCCGCAGTACGTCATCGCCCCTAGCAGCGCCGTGTCCGCGGCCACCTGCGCGGGCGACCCGTCCATGGCTGGCTGCCGAGTCCTCGAGTTCGTCTACGCACCGTCCACCACCGCGACTGCCTCCACCCCTGGCAATTACGCGGGCCAGGTACAGCAGATCAAACTGTGGGCCACGGCCCCGGGCGCCTCGACCGCCACCGCCACCCCGATCGCCGCGTACGACTACACCAGCAGCGGTCAGCTCGCCGATGCCTGGGACCCGCGAGTGTCCACCCCGCTGAAGACCGACTACACCTACGACAGCGCCAGCCGGGTCACCACTCTGACCCCGCCCGGTCAGCTGCCGTGGACCTTCACCTACGACAAGGTCGGCAGCAACAGCCACGCGGGCGACGGCATGCTGCTGACCGCATCGCGCCCGACCCTGCAGACCGGAACCACCGGCACCACCGACGGCGGTACAGCCACCACCAGCGTCGTCTACGACGTCCCGGTCTCCGGCTCAGCAGCCCCATACGACCTGTCCGCCACGGCCACCGCGAACTGGGCACAGACCGACAACCCCACCATAGGCACCGCCATCTTCCCGCCCACCTCCGTTCCGTCCAGCCACGACGGCACCGCCCTCGGGTCCGGCGCCTACACCAAGGCGACCATCACCTACCTGGACAAGAACGGCATGGACGTAAACACCGCGAGTCCGGGCGGCCACATCACCACCACCGAGTACGACGACTTGGGCAACACCACACGCGAACTGACCGCAGCCAACCGCGAACTGGCCCTCGGCACCACCACCAGCTCCGACCCCCTGGTGGCCGGCGCGATCGCGAATGCCAGCACCACCGCAGACGCCGCCGGCCTGCTGTCGACCAGCACGACCTACGAAACCGTCGACGACGGGCTCGAACTGACCTCCGACGTATACGGGCCGCTGCACACGATCACCCTGCAGCACGCTCTGGCAGGTGGGGCCAGCGCCGCCGATCTCGCGGCCGGAGACGAGACCCTGGCACGGGCCCACACCGCCTACGCCTACGACGAGAACCGTCCAGACACCGCCAACGTCTCCGACCTGCTCACCTCCACCACCACCAGCGCCGCCGTCCCCTTCTACCCGTCCGACGGCGACAAGCAGACCACCGCCACCACCTACGACTGGACCACCGGCCTGCCGCTGACCACGGTCACCGACCCCTCGGGCCTGGCCATCACCACCACCTACAGCTACGACAGCGACGGCAACCAGACCAAAGAAGTCCAGCCGACGTCCTCCGGCTCCGACGCCAAGACCGCACTGACCAGCTACTACACCGGCACCGGAACCGGCACCTGCGCCGGCCGCCGGGAGTGGGCCGGCCTGGTGTGTACCAAAACCCCCGCGAGCACCATCACGGGCGGCGGCAGCAACCCGAACCAACTGCCCACCCAGACCTACACGTACGACAGCTACGGCCAGGTCAAGACCTTGACCGAGACCGCGAACAGCGTCACGCGCACCACGACCACGGCCTACGACAGCGCCGAGAGGCCCCAGACCATCACGACGACCGGTGGGGCGGGCACCTCCACGCCCTCCACGACCTACACCTACGACACCGCCACCGGCACCGTCTCCTCCACAACCTCCAACAGCCAGACCGTCACGGCGAATTACGACAAACTCGGCCGCCAGGTGACCTACAACGACGGCACCGGCAACACCACATCCACGGCCTACGACAGTTCAGACCGCCCGGTCAGCCGCACCGACTCGGCCCCCTCCACCACCACCTACACCTACGACGCCACCACCGGCCTACCCGCCACACTCACCGACTCGGTCGCCGGTACCTTCACCGCCACCAACTATGACGCTGACGGCAACCTCACCGGCGAAACCCTCCCCGGCAGCTACACCCTCACTCAGACCTACGACACCGCGGGCGACAAGACGGCCCTCGCATACGCCGACTCCAGCAAGACGCCCGTCCTGACCGACACTGCCGACTACACCGCAGGCGGCCGGCAAGCCGGCCATATCGAGAACAACGGCGCCGCAACCGTAAGCACCTACAGCTACGACGCCGCCGATCGCATCACAAAGGCGAGCGACGACACCGGCAACGCCTGCACCACTCGCAGCTACGGCTTTGCCAGCAACGCAAGCTACAACCGGACCGCGCTGACCACCGACGCGAGCACCACGGACTGCCCCGACGCCACCAGCGGCACGACCACCACCACGACGGCCGCCCACACCTACGACAGCGCCGACCGCATCACCGACACCGGGTACATCTACGACGCGTTCGGCCGCACCACCGCGCTGCCGAACGGTACCGCCATCTCCTACTACACCAACGACCTCGTCCGCCAGGAAACCACCAGCACCACCAAGCAGACCTGGGCCCTCGACGCCGCTCACCGCCTCGCCGCCTCCACCGTTATGAGCAGCACCGACGGCGGAAGCACCTGGACTCAGACCGCCAGCCGGGCCAGCCGCTACGACGACGGCAGTGACAGTCCCGCCTGGATTGCCGAGGACACCTCAGGGACCATCACACGCAACGTTGCCGGCGTCGCGACGGGTCTTGCGGCCACCACCACGGCCACCGGTGGCACGACGCTGCAGTTCGCCAACCTCCACGGAGACATCGGCGCCGAACTCGTCATCAGCACCACAACAGCCACCGCCTACACCTACGACGAATTCGGCAACGCCACCAACTCTCCACGCTACGGCTGGCTCGGCAGCATGCAGCGGGCATCCGACACACCCGACAGCGTCGTCCTCATGGGCGTCCGACTCTTTGACGCCGCCACCGGACGATTCCTCCAGACCGATCCGATCCCTGACGGAAGCGCCAACGCATACGAATACGCGGGCCAAGATCCCGTGAACAACATGGATCTGGACGGCCGGCGCATCAAGGAACGCGTAGTTCGCCAATGCACGAAATACGACTGTGTAACGCTGAAGAGAATGTGCGACTCCAGTCGGCACATGAAGTGCTCGCTCCAGTGGAACCTCGACTTCCGGGGCTGGTGGAGAAACGCGCGAATCACCAAGGGGTGGAAATGGGACCTCTACGACTGGGGAGTCAAACTCGGCGGAGGCAGCTACACTCACTCAGAGTGGGGCGACTACGGATTCCATTCCAACTGGTACGGGAATGACGGCTATGCCCCCGACAAGCGCGGATACTTCCGTTGCTACGGAATGACATGCTGGTCCGACCCCAGCGACTCGATATTCTTCATGGCAGAGGGTGACGCCTGGTATGGCGGTAGAGAGTACGTTTTCAGTATTGGCCAAAGCTTCTCCGGAGGAGGAACCTACCACTGATCTACTGATCTACTGATCTACTGATCGGCTGAACGGCTGGGCTGGCCAGGGTGCAAAATCCCTGGCGGCCCAGCGGTTTTCCCAAGAATGGGCGACCATTCGAGCATTTCTAACGTCAATTCAAGTCCAGATAGGGAGCAAGCGTGGATACAGAGGAATTCCAGCGCACGATGGACGACCTCGGTGGCAAAATATATGTTGCCCTTCAAGAGAGGCGCCCGGTAGCAAGTCTTGCTCTAGAACTCGCATGCTTCCTCTTTGACTGGGGTCGCGGAACTCCAGCGGTCCGTCAGCTGATCGAAACGAGGCCCGCCGATCTTTCAGGACCTCAGTCGGCAGGATTGGCGGCAGAGCTTCTGCAAGACATTAATTTCGATCCCGGCTTCAAACTCGCGCCCCATCGGATCGACAACCTCAAGATGGCACTTCAGGGGGTCCAAGCAGACCTATCCGGAGTCCGGTTCATTGACGGACTGCACCTGAGGTTCGACGAAGAAGAATACGGAGCCAGGGCAAGGGTAGCTTTGCCTGGCCAGTCACTTCTCAGCAGTGGAAATGGAGTTCCTGCGGCAGCCGGTGATGATCCAGCCGACTCTCTGCTTGCTGTCGCGGAAGAAGTGCAGGACGAGATTGCTGACCGATTCTGGCTCGTATGGCCGGAGTGTCCGATGCATAAGCTAGGGGTTCATCCGGTCAAAGCAGAGTCATCGGCCTGGTGGCATTGTCGTGCGGATGGAGGGCACTTCGTAGCACGCATCGGGAGCATGCCGCACGCACATACTCCCTAACGGGCTCGTGCACGGCAGGCAGGGAGACGTCGAGCTCCTGATCGTCGATCATGGCGGTGTGGTAGGGAACGCGCCTCACAGACGATCGGCTACTGACCTTTTCGGGTTGCGTTCGGGGGGTGACGTTGGGTGATTCCTGCGGTATGCCGGTGTTATGCGGTACGCGGATGGTGGGGGCCTGACT
>NZ_JBEXEA010000086.1:0-9485 GCF_040606035.1 Streptomyces sp. NPDC005483 | reverse complement strand
GCCGGCCTCAACAAGTCGATCAACGATGCCGGATGGGGGGTGTTCCTGACGATCCTGCACGCCAAGGCTGAAAGCGCCGGACGGGAAGTGATCGCCGTGGACCCCCGCAACACCTCCCGCACCTGCCCCGAATGCGGGCACACCGCGAAGGACAACCGGCCAACACAGGAAAAGTTCCACTGCGTCGCCTGCAGCCACACCGCGCACGCCGACACAGTGGCAGCCACCAACGTTCTACGGGCCGGGCTGGTCCGTCGCAACGCCAACCCGGCGTAACGAGAAGCCCCCGGCTTCAGCCGGGGGAGGAGTCACGAATTGCCGGTTCACAATCTGGCCTCGGACTGGCGTGTGGGGACAACCCCATTAGAAGGTGCCTCACGTCCCGGACTGCCGGGGCCTGATCGATTTATCGCGCGGTGCCACCGCGTTGCCATCTTGTCGGCCACAGGCAGTCGGAGCGGGGATGCCACATATCCGCGCCCGTATCGTGATTACCTAGCGGACCGGCCCGGGTGGGTGACACGCCACAGTGCCCCTCGCGTAGATGCGCGAGGCTCGTCCCTAACCGCGACTGGTTCGCGACCTGCGGCAGAGTCGGGATCCGTGGATAGATCTGGTTGGGGTCGGACTTTGGTCCCGAGCCGCCGCCTGACAACTTGGGCCATCGCCTGGTGGGACGGCTCCGACAGCAAACCCTCCTCTGACAGCCTCTCCCACATGTGCAGCAACTCCTTTCCGCGAACGGCCACCTGGCCATCGTCCGTCAGCCGCTGCCATGTCGCGGTGGCACGGGCCACCTCGGGAGCCGCCCGATGCAGACTGGTGCTACAACGTACCCGCGCGACGGTCAGCGCAAGACTGGTGGAGAGCGCGTAGTCGCCCCGCAAATAGGCCAGATACGCCTCGAGGGCGTGTGCTTCCAAAGAGAATTCGTCCTCCACTCCCCGGCGCAGCGTGAGGTGCTCCCGAAGGGCACTGGAGAGCACGAAGGCTGTGTGCAGTTCCTTGCGCCGTGCGTGCTGGACGATGCGCTCGGCACGGGCGAGTGGAGGAAACACATGTTCCTCCGCAGCGGTGCGCTCCGGCCCCGGCGGCAAGTCTTCGTCGTCAGCGAGGGGCCGGCTCATACCGTCCGGATACACACGCAGGCGTGAGACCTGCTGCACCACGCGGTCAATGACGGTGGCTATGACCGGGGCCTGCAGGGAGCGGGCGAACATGACGAGGGCGTCCAGCATCGCCTCGCTGGACGTACGGTCGCTGGGCATCGCCAGCAGGTAACCGTTGACTACTGTCGAGCCGTCCTCGGCCATGTAGACATCGAGGCGAGCCGCTGGCGGGGTGCTGACGGCCTGAAGGCCGCCGTCGCTGTGGGATGAAAGCGGTCGGGTCATTTGCTCAGACTCCCGGGCGGACGACGCCGAGGATGGGCATGGACGCAGCCGGAGCGATCGTAACGGTACGTCCGGGCCGCGGTGCGTGGACGATTTTCCCGTGACCGATGTAGATACCCACGTGCGTGGCGTCGCTGAAGTAAATGATCAGGTCGCCGGGCCGCGCGAGCGCCAGACTTACGCGGGTCAGTCCGTGCCATTGACTTTGCGAGGTGCGGGGTATCGGATTCCCGGCTACCGCCCATGCCCTAGAGGTGAGCCCTGAACAGTCGTACGACGCAGGGCCCACGGCACCCCACACGTACGGTTTGCCGATTTGAGTCATGGCGAAGTCAACCGCTTTCGCGGCCGATCCGATGACTCTCGCCCGGCTCCTGTCGAAGCCCGCTGCGCCCCACTGGGCTTCGGCGCTGTGCGCCGCCGCCTTTTCCATTCGAGCCAGTTTGCGCTTTTGCGCTATCTTGAGCCCTGCCTCGATGCGCTTCGCTGCAGCGATTTTCCCCTCGATCTTCCGCTTCGCTCTCATCTTATCCGAGCGGATGCCGAGCAGTTTGTACAGTTCTTCAGCGGCTGCGTCGCTCTTGTACGCCAGCTCAGCACGGGCACTCGCCTGAGCATCGGAGGCATTCATCATGTCCCTCATGAGTTGCCGAGACTGGGATGCTTCGTGTAGGGCCTGGTCAGAGTTGTCGCCGAGGAGCAACTGAACGCCTGCGGCCGCGATTCCGCCCCCACGGTACTGCGCTCTAGCGGCCGCACCCACGAGATCGTGTAGATCGTCGACGCGGTCCTCGGCACGGTCTCGGTCCTTGCGCAGCCATACCAGGCGCCTTTCCTGCTTGGTCGCCTTCTCGTTGGCGTCGTCATACGCTTCGGTGGCCACCTCCGCCTGGTGGTAGAGAGCGTCGAGTTCGGTGCGGATCTGGCCGATCGAGGTAGTGCTCCCGGGGATGGGTGCAATCGGGGCGGCATAGCTCGGGCTTGCGAGGGAAAAGATCGCGCACACGAGGGTCGCGATGGTGGCCTGACTACGCAGATGCTTGCCACAGGTCGACACGTTCATTGGTTCCACTTTCACGAGGTCGCGTACAGGCGGGCTCCCATGGACGTTTGCTCGACACAGCCGTCATAGCGGGTCGACCGGAGGGCTCCTTCGTGCCTCAAACACACTACCGACACCTCACACCAACGCGATGGGCGCACACGTATATATCTAACACGTATCTCTCCTGCCGTGCCTGGTAGTCGATCTCGGGCATCCGGTTCCGCGGCTGACGTTGGGACAGGTGGCTCAGGCGACCAAGCGCGATCTACCTCATTGTGTCAGCCGTTGTTTACTGCAAGATACCGACACATGTACAAGATCCCGCAGCCACATCCTGATGCGGCAACGGCTTGCGGCCCCGGATACCGGAATCTGGGCTCGTGCTGCGGCAGCAGCGGCTCAAGGTGATCCCACAGCTCATCCGAAACGATCCACGGCGGTGACCTGCGCTCTGCGATCGGCGCCGATCCCGGGGTGCGTGTCTTCCAGCAGCTGGTCGACTACGTCGTCCCGGACCACGAAGGCGCCGGTGCAGTGGCGGCGGGTAATTCGGTGCTCCAGACCTGGTGGACTTTGTCACACTACGTCGCCCGAAACGAGCGCGGGCGCCGCGGCAACTCACTGTGGTCGCGGACCTCACCGTTCTCGACGTTCGGACACGGAGAGTTCATCCGCGCGGACTTCCTCCAGATGATCGGCGGGTTCCCGCGGTACGCCTACGCCGACGGGCTCCTGCTCGGCTGGGTGGCCCGCCTGGCGCGGGAGCCGATCGGTCTGCTGGTCAACCGCGACGTGGCCGAGGTCCCCCGCACGGGGCGTGACCTCGTCCTGCAGCAGACCGCCTGGTTACGGGGCCTTCTGAACTTCGGCGTCACGGTGGAGTGGTGCCGTGAACAGAACCTGCTGCGACTTCCGGCCAGCGAGGTCCGCCTCCTCAAAGCCCGCCACCTGGCCATTCCCGTGGCGTGGGGGCTGAGTACCGCGGCGGTGGCCACAGGGATTGTGGCCGAAGTGCACCGGGTGATTCACAAGCGAAGCTCTGCGGCCGATCTTGCCGCGATGGCAGCATTGGCCGCCTACCCGGTGATTCCCGGCCTGGTGGCCACGACGCAACAGCAGCGCGCCATGGGCCGTGGTGGGTGGGCCGCCGGAGTGCTGGCATCCTGGCCCATGGAAGGGCTGGCGTTCCAGGAGATGCCCGTGCCGTCGAACACGGTGCGCGCGGACTCCCTCAGCTGTGCGTGGCGGGCGCGCAGTGCGCCGGGGTCTTCCATCTGGCCCAGGCACCAGGCCGCCCCGACGCCGTTGATCTTGAAGTTGGTGCCGAGCCGGCTGCCGAAGGGGCCCGTGGGATCCACCCGTGTGCCGGAGAAGTCTGCCAGCTGGCAGAAGTTGCGCACCGCGAGGATCTTGTCGGCGAGTGCTGTGCTGCGGGTGAGGCTGGCGCCGCCCTCGCCGGCCTTGATCGGCTTGCGGCCGTGCAGGCTCAGGCAGATCACGTCGGCTGCGTCGGCGAGCGCCTGCGGCTCGAGCCGCAACGGCGCTTGCGCCGCGTCGACGATCACCGGGATTCCGCGCTGGCGGAGGTCGGCGAGCACCTGGGGGTCCTCGTCCCAGTAGCCCCACAAGGGAATGCGTGACAGGCCCTTCGGCCGAGTCGCCCGCCATGCCCTGCCCCACGTGACCGGTTTGGACGACGAAACGCTGATCGTCACTCAGGTCCCGTGCAAGCGCTCGCTCATCGGTGGTGAGATCTCCAGCCATGACGGCGGTGCGCGGCAGGTCGAGGAAGGCGCGTGGGCCGGGTATCGCGGCGAGTGGATCGGTGTACTCCTCTTCCGCCCCCTCGATACGTCTTTGCTCTCTTGCTTTTCCCTTCCTTTCCCATCCTGTGCCGGTCGTAGCGGAATGCGGCTGGACTGAGTCGAGCCCGACCCGGTCCGGTACGCCAGGGCGGAGACCGTCACGCCCGGCCCAGTCCGGCGTCCGGGGCCTGGACAGCTTCTCGACAAGCGCGGTGTACTCGCCGGCCTTGGCCTCGAACCACTGCTGCAGGTCCTGGCTGACGATCCGCATCAGCTCCACGCGCGGGCCCGGCCGCATGCGGCTGACCGCTTCGGACAGTCGCGGATGGCTGTCGATCTGCTCACCCAAGCACGGGTTCCAGAGAAGCGCGGACTCAGTAAAATCGGGCATGCCGTCGGCCATTCATGTGTGCGTCAGAGATGTCCCCCAATCGATAAACGGTATGAGCGAATCCATAGGTTCACGCTCGAAACTTGCCCAGCGTTGCCGTTTCGTCCCGGGACACGAACGCCGCGGAAGCGTCGATGGCCTCGTTGGTCATCCGTCATCCACCCAGCCACACTCGACCTGCCGCATGCACTCGTGGAGTGGGCCACCGTGCTGATCGTCACCCGTGAGGGCCACCGGCGCTGAGAACTCCGGCCGTCCCGGCGCACGATGGTGGCACTGGTGTAATAGCGTGAACACATCACTCTGGCGAAGATCGCCGCCGGGTTCGGAATCAGCGAGTCCATCGCCCACGCCTGCACCAGCGCGGTTGTCGATCTGCTCGCCGTCGTAGTTCAGCGGCCGCCAGGGGCGGCGAAGTGTCCACCGCAGCGGTTGGCTTCGGCTGCGGGGAACGTCTCGCCGCCAGGCCGCGGGCCTTGACCCCGAATCCTGAACACGGGTTATGTGTCTTGTGCCAGCGTAGTTGGTGTGTGGTGGAAGGTGTTCTCGAAGGCGATCGGTGATCGTTGTCCGAGGCGGGAGTGCCGGCGTCGGGTGTTGTAGCGGTGGAGCCATCGGAAGGCCTCGAGTTGGGCCTCGCGCTCGTCGCTCCAGCTCTTTCGTCCTTGCAGGGTCTCGCGTTTGAACGTCGCGTTGAAGGACTCGGCGAGTGCGTTGTCCGCGCTGGAGCCGACCGCGCTCATGCTTTGCCGGTCCCCTGCTGACCTGCAGGTTTGGGCGAAGGACCTGCTCGTGTATTGGGCGAGTTCAACCGGTCGATGCAACACCGGGTTGTTGTAGCGAGCGTAGTTGCTCTTCGAAGACTTCGGCGGGCGTCTTCCAACCAAGGATCTTGCGGGGCCGATTGTTGAGCGCGTATGCGACGGCTTCGAGGTCTTCGGCGGACCATCGGGACAGGTCTGTGCCTTTCGGGAAGTACTGCCGCAGCAGCCCGTTGGTGTTCTCGTTCGTCGGTCGCTGCCAGGGCGAGTGGGGATCGGCGAAGAACACCCGCGTCCCGCTCTCCATGGCGAACTGGGCGTGGCCGGAGAGCTCCTTCCCGCGGTCCCAGGTGAGGGTCTTGCGTAGTTGCTCGGGCAACTTGGTCATCGCTTCCGTCAGAGCCGCGTTCATCGCGACGGCCCCGTATCCGCCGAGCGACGGCCCGTTCTTGACGTACGGTTTCTCGCCCCAACCGTTCAGTCGTGGCAGATGGACCAGGAGCGTGGACCGGCTGCTGCGCTCGACGAGCGTGCCAATCGCGGACCTGCCCGTCCCGATGATCAGGTCGCCCTCCCAATGGCCCGGGACAGCACGGTCGTCGGCCTCGGCCGGGCGCTCGCTGAGAACGACGTCAGCGGTGACGTGGCCCTGCGGCTTGTTCCTGGCCCGCGCCCTGGGCTCCCGCAACGCACGGCCCGTGCGCAAGCACGTGACCAGCTCGCGCTTGAGTGTGCCTCGGCCCTCGATGAACAGCGACTGGTAGATCGCCTCATGGCTGATGCGCATGGACTCATCATCAGGGAAGTCGACCCGCAGTCGGCAGGCGATCTGCTCCGGGCTCCATGCCGTTGACCACCGCCTGTCCTGGCGATGGGGCTTGTTCAGGCCCTTCCACGGCGGCGTCGCGGGACCTGGAACGATCGTGCCGTCGGGTCGGCGCACGTCACCGGCGAGCCGGTCCTGCACGTACTCACGCAAACGGTCGTTGTCCACGAGCTTGGCCGTCTTCGGGCGTTTCGCGGCCTGCTGCGCTTTCCACTGGGCCACCACGGCGCGATAGACCGGCTTACCGTTCCTGGTCGCGGCGTTGCGACGCAGCTCGCGAGAGATCGTTCCCGGGTCGCGGCCGATCGTGCGGGCGATCTCGCGCACGCCCTTGTCCTGGGCCTTGAGCAGGGCGATCTCCTCGCGTTCCGCGAACGACAGGTAGCGGCCCGAGGGCTCGTCCAGACTCAGCGGCGCCATCCCGCCAGCGTGTCGGAACCACCGAATCCCGACCGGCGCCGACACGCCGACCCCCTCGGCGGCCTGGACAGAAGTGACCCCCGATGCGATCAGACGCCAGAACTCGCGCTGAACAGCACGCGATGGCTCAGGCCGGCCAGGCGAGCGCATCGGCGGCCGCATCGCCCTGTCTGCGGCCCACTGCCGCCGCGCACCGGATGGTGCCTGAGGCATCTGCTTCCTCGGTCGTCCCACTGCACACCTCCGCGTTCAGAAGGTGTTGCGACGATCAGTTGAATCCGCCTTGGGCTCCGTGGTCGGTATGCATGATCGATCCCGCGAGGCTGCCGCGGGTGCGGATCGCCGCCGCCAGGGCGTCGGTCACCAGGTCCGCGCGCATGTGGTCGGCGATCGCCAGGTAGCAGAACTTCCCGCCCTCGACGGGCAGGTAGGTGATGTCGCCGGCGTACTTCGTGTTCGGCTTGTCCGCGGTGAAGTCGCGGCCGGTCAGGTCGGGCGCCTTGGCCGCGGCCGGGTCGGGGACGGTGGTGCGGTGCCGGCGGCGCAACCGGACTCCTTCGATACCCGACGCCCGCATGAGTCTGGCGACTCGTTTGTGGTTGACCGCCTCACCGTTCTCCTCGCGGAGCTCGGCGGTGATCCTCGGGGCTCCGTAGGTGCCGTCCGATTCTTGGTGCACGGCCCGTATCCGGGCGGCCAGGCGGGCGTCGGCTACCTGTCTGGCGGCCCGGTCCGTGGCCGTCCGGCGCCAGTAGTAGAAGCTTGAGCGGCTGACGCCGAGGATGCTGCAGAGCCGCTTCACGCCGTAACGGCGCTGGAGGTCGGCGACACACACTGGAAGCGGTTCACCAGCGCGTCTCCCAGGCGAAATACTTGGCGGCCTTCCGCAGGATCTCGCGTTCCTCCTCCAGCTCACGGACCTTCTTGCGCAGGGCCGCGTTCTCAGCCTCCAGCGGGGCCGGCGGCTGGGCCGGTTCCTGCGTCCGCCGTCCCCGAGGACGGCTCGCTCCGGCTGCCCTCACCCAGTTCCGCAGGGTCTCCGGGTTGATCCCCAGATCGGCGGCGACCGACCTGATCGTCGCCTCGGGCCGCGACTCGTACAGCGCGACCGCGTCCGCCTTGAACTCCGGCGGGTAGTTCTTCATCACCACGAGATGTCCGTCCTCAGATCCTCAGGATCCAGTGTCTCGTGTGTTCAACATCAGGGGTCAAGGCCCACCTCTCTCAACGGCATGGGAGCCCTGTCCGTTGTGGACCCCGGCCTCGCGTCGCCTCCGTCACTCGAACGGTGGCCACGCTGAAAAGGCTCCCTACGTTGTTGTGCGGGAGGTGGTGAGCCCTTCGTATGGTTCACCCACCCAGGGGTGCCGGGTGTGGTTGAAAAGGCTCTGCCTGTTGTGGCTCTCAGTGATTGGCCGCCCGGTGCCCCACGACGACTCGGCTGCCAATTAGGAATTGCGAATGATCGCTCCGTAGGGAATCGACAGCGACGTCGTCCGTGGGAGGCACTGGCAACACCACCGCACGGAGGCACCACATGGCCGCGATCTGGGCTGGCATCGACGCAGGAAAAACCCACCACCACTGCGTCGCGATCGACGAGAGCGGCCGTCGGCTGCTGTCACGACGCGTCGCCAACGACGAACCCGAACTGCTCGACCTCCTCGCCGATGTACTGGAGTTGGGCGATGAGGTGACGTGGGGCATCGACTTGGCCGACGGCGGAGCCGCCCTGGCCATCACGACCCTCCTCAACCACGGCCAGCCGGTGCACTACATCTCCGGCCGAGCCATCCACCGCGCCTCCGAGAGCTACCGCGGCGAGGGCAAGACTGACGCCAAGGACGCCGCCGTCATCGCCGACCAAGTCCGCGTCCGCCGGGATCTGCACCCCTTACACGCCACCGACGACACCGTCACCGACCTCAAAATCCTCACAGGCCGGCGCACGGACCTGGTCGCCGACCGCACCCGCACCATCAACCGCCTCCGAGCCCAGCTCACCGGCGTCTTCCCCGGCCTGGAACGGGCCCTGGATCTCACCAACACGGGCCCGCTCACCTTGCTCACCGGCTACCAGACCCCAGCGGCCATCCGCCGCATCGGCGCCAAGCGGCTGGAGACCTGGCTGCGCAACCGCCACGTCGTGCGCCCCGACCGCCTTGCCGAGATCGCCATCGTGGCCGCCGAACGGCAGCACACCAGCCTGCCCGGCGAGAAACTGACAGCCCAGCTGGTACACACGCTGGCGAGGGAGGTGATGGTCCTCAACCAGCAGGTCGCCGAACTCGACAAGGCCATCGAGGCCCGGTTTCGCGACCACCACGCCTTCGACGTGATCACCAGCATGCCAGGCCTGGGCATCATCCTCGGCGCCGAGTTCCTCGCCGCCACCGGCGGCGACATGAGCGCTTTCGGCACCGCCGACCGCCTCGCCGGATTCGGCGGCGTCGCCCCCGTGCCCCGCGACTCCGGGAAGATCAGCGGCAACCTGCGGCGCCCACAGCGATACAACCGCCGCCTCCAACGCGTCTTCTACATCTCGGCGTTGTTCAGCATCCGCCACAGCGAGGAATCGCGCCGGTTCTACGACCGCAAACGCGCCGAGGGCAAGCGCCACACCCAGGCCGTCCTCGCCCTTGCCCGCCGCCGCGTCAACGTCCTCTGGGCGCTCCTCCGCGACGGGCGGTGCTACGAACTCGCTCCGCCCAAGGCCCTCACGGCTTGACAGACCGCATTAGGAATCACTGAACCTCTTTCATCCTGAATAGTCGCAGGTCAAGAGTGTGTGGATGGCTTGTACGACGGTGCCGATACGCCGGGTTGAACATCGGGCTCGCCGT
>NZ_JBEXEA010000085.1:0-9625 GCF_040606035.1 Streptomyces sp. NPDC005483 | reverse complement strand
CCCACAGCCGACGGATTATGAGTCCACTGGGGATCTTGACGGCCCTTGCCGATCATTGCCGATTCACGCCGTTCTTGCAGGTCAGACGTGCTGATTAGCGTCAGCCCTGCGCAGTGCTTGTCGGTCTGCTCCCGTCCTTGTGGCCCCTCAATGGCCCCTTAGGGCTGATGAGTTGGACGCCTACCACAGCAGGAGCGTCCGCCCAGTTCCACGTCAGGAGGCAGGCTCGTAAGTGAGTTGCCTGACCTCTCGCAGGGTGAGTGCGGTTTCGATGGAGTGGGCTCCGTCCAGGGCTCCGATCTTCTCGCTGAGGTAGGTGTACAGGTCGCCGGTGCCGGGGTGGAGGGTGGCGGCGAATGTTGGCCTGGCCGGTGGTGGCTGCGGCGAAGCGCACCTCGGGATGGGAGGCGAGGGTGCGGCCGACGTCGCCGAGGGAGGCTGGGGCGACGGTGAGCCAGAGCATGGCGACGACGTCGTGACCGAGGTACTCGTGGTTGAACTGCACGTCCAGGTAGAGGACTCCGGTGGAGCGCAGGCGGTCCTGACGTCGTCTGACTGCCGATTCCGGCAGGTTGGTGCGCGCCTGCAGTTCGGTGAGCGGGGCGCGTCCGTCGCGGCTGAGTACGGCGAGCAGGGCCTCGTCGGCGTCGTCCAGGACGGCGGGGGTGGTGGCCGGTTCGACTGGCGGCGGGCTGAGGGCGGCCTGTTCGTCGGGGCTGAGGGCGTTGATCCTGCGGAGCCAGCCGAGCGGGCCGCCGTAGAAGTGGTGGAGCAGGCAGTGGGCGCTGACCGAGGTGACGCGCGGGGTGCGTGGGAGGCGGTCGAGGAGGAGTTCGTCCCTGGCCTGACGGGTGTGCGGCTTCATCGCGCACATCACTTCGGTGCCGCCTGAGATCACGCTGACGTAGGCGGTGTCGGGGCGCCGGGCGAGTGCGCCCGCCAGCTGCTCGGCGGCGTCGGGCGTGCAGCGCAGGGCCGGCTTGATGCTGGCCCGGTAGCTTGCCCCGTTGTATCCGCGGGCGGGATGACGAGGCCGTGCCCACCGCGGTCGAGGACCGCACCGCGATCACGGTTCGCGTGGGCAACTCCAAAGCACGCGAGCACGTCACGTTGGGGAAACATGCGGCTTCTACTCTGATTGAACCGGTTGGTTCAGTCAGGCTTGGTTCCGCGGGCTTCAGGAGGCGCTGTGCCGGACGTCAGCTCCGCAAGTTTCATTCCCCGCAAAGTCACCGGCCACAAGAGGCGGCGGAGGTGCTCGCCACCGAGGGCGCGGCCATTGTGACCGGGCTGGCGGACGAGGAGAAGGCGGTCGCGATGGGCCGCGCGATCATGGGGGACCGGGCCGTGCGTTGCGGCACCCAGTTCGAGGCGACGAAGGAGAGCGCCCGGGTCGAGGGGATGCAGATGAAGGCGCAGCCCGCCGACAGGCGCGGCCGCAAACGCGACGCCAGCGGCTCGGCCGAGGAGCGAATGGTCGCCCACAACGACGGCTTCGCTTTCGGTGACTACGCCCCTGACCATCTGTTCCTGTGGTGCGAGCGGCCCGCGGCCGGCGGCGGTGACTCCTTCCTGATCGACACCACCCGGCTGCTGGACCTGCTGGCCGCCGATCCCGGCACCGCCACGCTCGCCGACTTCTGCCGCACTGTCGACATCGACCACTCCGAGCCCAACTACCCGCAGCACGGCTTCTCGCCGATCGTCCGGCGGACCCCGTCGGGCCGCTTCCAGGGCCGTCACCATCCCTATCTCGCGCCGGTCGAGGGCCCGTTGGAGCAGGAGCACTGGACGTATGTGCGCGCCTGGCAGGACGCGGTCGTCGCGGCCCGTGACAGCGGGCCGATGTTCCGGGTGGGCCCGGGTGAGATGATCTGCATCGACAACTACCGGGTGCTGCACGGCAGGGACGGGTACAGCGACCCCCTGCGCAAGGTCTGCTCGATCTGGGGCTGGAGCCAGGACGCGGTCGCGGTTCCGGACGGTCCGCTGGACATCGTCGTCCCACGGATCCCGATGGCATCGTGAAAACTCCGTCATTCCAGGGAGATGTGACGGGATATCAGGATCTGGATATGTAGAAATCAGGGTCCAGGAGCGGCGGCGGCCGTCGCCGCCCGCCGGGCGATCGACTCGGCGGCGGACGCGATCACCCGATCGGTCCCGGCCCGGTCGCCCGAGGTGATCAGGTCCAGTTGCAGGCCGCGCCACAACGCGACCAGTTCCCGGGCCAGGTCGTCCGCAGTGGCCTCCGGCACGTCGCCGCCCAGCGAGACTGCGATTCGTTCGCGCCACTCGCTGCCCACCGACCCCAGGAAGCTGTCGAACCGGCCGCGTTGATGCGCGGCCAGGCCCAGTACCTCGAAGAAGGTCCGGTGGAACGGCAGGTTCTCGGCTGCCGCCACCGCGTCCCAGGCCGCGGCGATCCGCTCGCGCAGCGGGCGCAGCTGGTCGTCCATGATGACGAACGCCTCGCTGAGAATCGGGAAGCGCCCGCTCGCCTCGGCCAGCGCGGCCGTGATCAGCTCCTCCTTGGAGCCGAAGTAGTACAGCAGCATGCGATTGTTGGTGCCGATCGCGCTGCCGAGCTTGCGCAGGGTCAAGTCCGCGACGCCGTGCTCCAGGACGTAGTCCGCGGTCAGCCTCAGCAGGCGACCACGTTCGGACAGGGCCGGGGTATCGGGCATGGCCGGCACATTACCCGCAGCTCAATGGACGTAACCGAGCGGCCAGGGGCCGACGGGACACTCACGGACACGGCGGCCTTCCGCGGGCGCTCGCTGCGGCGCCCTGACCCAAACCGGGCATGGAACCCGTAAGTAACAAACACGGAATGACAGGGCAATCTCTGTACGTCAGTCTCGGCTTGGTCGTCCGGCGGCAGACAGTCGGCACTGAGCACGGAGGGATGCGCGATGAGCTTCGTCAGCGCGTGCAGCACGGACCTCCGGTGCCGTGCCCACCAGTCGGCCTGGACGCGCGGACGCGTGGCGCACGGTTCACATCCGGAGTCCGAGGGCTCTCACACCTGACCTCGTACCGATGACCGCGCCCGGCGCCCTGCCCGGTCTGCGGTTCCACGGTGCCTCCACCCCGGGACCGCACTCTTTCGCCTCGCACGTGTCCCGCCGCCGTACCGGCGTGCGCGCTTCACAGGTGTCTGTCCGGCCGTTACCAGCCGCGCCACGCAGAAGGATTTCGCATGACCACTGCTCCACCCCGGCCTGCCCTGCCCCGCGGCTGCACGTTCGATGCCGACGACTGGGCGATCCTCGCCCGGCACTGGTACCCGGTCGCCCTGTCGAGCGAGATCGGCGACGCGCCGACCGCCGTGCGCCTGCTCGACGAGACCCTGGTGGCCTATCGGGTGGGCGGCGATGTGGTCGTGGCCCACGACATCTGCCCGCACCGCGGGGTGCCGCTGAGCCTCGGCCGCGGCGACGGGAACGGCATCACCTGCGCGTATCACGGGCTGCGCTTCGGTGACGTCGGGCGGTGCGTGCAGGTGCCGGCCCATCCGGAGTCGAAGATCCCGTCCCGGCTGAACCTGCGGACCTACCCCGTCGTCGAGCGGTACGGGCTGGTGTGGACCTGCCTGCGCCCCGAGCCCGACACGGCCCCGGTGATCCCGGCCATGGCCCACTGGGACGAGGCGGACTTCCAGCAGATCAACTGCCCCTGGATCGACATCGCCGCATTCGCCGGCCGCCAGGTCGAGGGCTTCCTCGACGTCGCACACTTCGGCTTCGTCCACCTCGACTCCTTCGGCGACCCCGACAACACCGAGGTCCCCGAATACACCCCGGTACGCCACCAGTACGGCCACTCCGTCGACTACTGGAGCACCGTCAGCAACTACCCGCACGGCACCAAGGAGGCCCCGCCCGGCTTCCGGTGGCTGCGCCACTTCGACGTGCACCTGCCGTTCACGGCCACGCTCGTCGTGCACTTCCCCGACGGCGGGCTGCTCAACATCATGAACGCCGCCTCCCCCGTCTCCGCTCGCCAGACCCGCATGTTCGCCCCCATCGCCCGCAACTTCGACACCGACCAGCCCGTCCAGGCCGTATACGACTTCAACCGCACGGTCTTCGAGGAGGACCGTGCGGTCGTCGAGGTCCAGAAACCCGAGAACCTCCCCCTCGACCCGAGACTGGAAGTGAACATCCCCGCCGACCGCAGCTCCATCGCCTACCGCCGCGGACTGCGCGACCTGGGCCTGAGCCACTTCTTCACCGCGTAGGGGCCCACCGTGCAGCCACTCGACGTCATCGTCCACACGATCTACCTCGCCTCCGGCACCAGCCACAGTCACGAACTCCGGGTGGCGGACGGCGAGGCCCCGCCGTCCTTCGAGGCGGGCGCCGAAAAAGGCCGTTACGTGTTCTGCGCACGGCGTGACGATGCAGGCCGGGGCGGCTCCCGCACCCTGCACCGTGAGCTCACCGTGGGCCGACGGCTACGGATCTCGCCCCCGCGCAACCACTTCCCGCTCGTGACGGCCGGGCATCACGTGCTCGTCGCGGCCGGTATCGGCAGCACACCCCTGCTGTCGATGGCCGAAGACCTGGCCGCGCGGGGAGCGTCGTTCGTCCAGCACCACTACACCTCCGGCGCGGCGGAGGCCCCCCTGCCGGAGCGGCTCCAGACCTCCGCTCCCGGCGAGCGGGCAGGGGTCCACCACAGCGAGCAGGGGGACACCGTCCGCGCGGGGCTGCCCGCCGAACCACAGGTCCCGGAAGCGGACACGGCCGTCCATGTCTGCGGGCCCGACGGCTTCATGACCCACGTCGTGGCCGAGGCGCCCGCCGCGGGCCGGCACCCCGGGCAGCTTCACACCGAACGCTTCGCCCCGGCGGCTCCGCCATCCGCCGAAACCGGAACCGGAGTCGAAG
The DNA here is from genome assembly GCF_040606035.1 of Streptomyces sp. NPDC005483. Lineage (NCBI taxonomy): Bacteria > Bacillati > Actinomycetota > Actinomycetes > Kitasatosporales > Streptomycetaceae > Streptomyces > Streptomyces sp. NPDC005483. The sequence goes on along the minus strand of NZ_JBEXEA010000085.1, from coordinate 4,730 downwards.
CCGAAGCCGGAACCGGAACCGGAACCGGAGTCGAAGCCGGAGACGCCACCGCGTTCACCGTACGGATCGCGAGCACCGGCACCGGCTGTCCCGTCCCCGCAGACCGCACCATCGCCGAGGTCCTCACCGCCCACGGCGTCGAGGTCGGCCTCTCCTGCGAGCAGGGCATCTGCAGCGCCTGCCCGACCCCCGTCCTGGCCGGCGAACCCGACCACCGCGACGAGGTCCGGTCCCCAGACGAACGCGCGGCGGGCGACCGGATCACCACCTGCTGCTCCCGCGCCCGCACCCCCGAACTCCTCCTCGACCTCTGACCCGGGATCCCGTATCCCGGGCGACCGCTCGACCGGAGACCGGCCCGGCATTGTCCGGGCCTCGCCCCACCCATGTTCCTCATGTCAGCCAGGAGCCGGTGCCGACCCGGCCTGTGAAAGGAAAGCGCGCCATGACCACAAGTTCGAACAGTGACGACAGAGCGTTCGCCGCCCCCGACCGCCGTCTCTTCCTCAGACGGGGACTGCAGTTGGGCGGTGCCGTCCTGCTCGGCGGTCCGCTGCTCGCCGCGTGCGGCGATTCGGACTCGTCCTCGGCCTCCTCCCCCGCCTCCTCCGGTTCCAAGAGTTTCGGTGAGCTGACGCTCCGGCTGTCGTGGATCAAGAACGTCGAGTTCGCGGGCAGCTACATCGCGGACAGCAAGGGCTACTACACGGACGAGGGCTTCTCGAAGGCCACGCTGATAGGCGGCGGCCCGTCCGCGACGCCGATGGAGACGGACGTCGTCACCAAGAAGGCGCTCGTGGCGATCAGCGCCCCCGACATCACGGGCGCGGCCGTCGCCAAGGGCGCTCCACTGAAGATCATCGGTGCGCAGTACCAGAAGAACCCGTTCTGCATCATGTCGATGGCCAAGGCCCCGATAGCCAAGCCGGAGGACATGTACGGCAAGAAGATCGGAGTCCAGGCGGGCAACGAGTCCGTGTGGGCGGCGTACATCAAGGCGACCGGGCTCGACGAGTCGAAGATCACGAAGGTACCGGTGCAGTTCGACCCGCTGCCCCTGACCCAGGGCACCGTGGACGGCTGGTTCTCCTTCGTGACCAACGAGCCGAACTCGCTGCGTCTGAAGGGCTTCAAGGTCGCCACGATGCTGCTCGCCGACACCGGCTATCCGCTGGTCTCGGAGACGTACATCGTCCGCCAGGACACCATCGACAAGCAGCGTGACCTGCTCAAGGCGTTCCTGCGCGCGGAGATCAAGGGCTGGAAGGCGAACATCGCCGACCCGGCGCTCGGCGCGAAGCTCGCGGCCGAGACGTACGGCAAGGGGCTCGGGCTGACGACCAAGGAGCAGACCCTTGAGTCCAAGGACGAGAGCGAGCTGATGGTGAGCGCCGACACCAAGAAGAACGGCCTGTTCACGATCACGCAGGCGCTGATCGACGAGAACATCAAGACGCTGAAGTACGGCGGCCTCGACATCACCGCCGACAAGCTCTTCGACCTCTCGATCATCGAAGAGGTCTACAAGGAAGACCCCAGCCTCATCTGAGGCGCCGGCGGTACCGGTGCGGCCCTATCGGCCCGCCGGTACCGGCTTCCCCCACCCGCACCGCACACAGAGGTCAACTGATGAGTACCGCAGCAGCCGTTCCCGAAGCATCCGATGACTCCGGAGGGTCGGCCGATACCGGCACCGGGCTGTCCCTGCGCGGGCTGAGCAAGGAGTTCAAGCTCGGCCGACAGCGCGTACCCGCACTGGCCGGCGTCGACCTGGACACGACTGAGGGGCAGTTCCTCGCGCTGCTGGGGCCGTCGGGCTGCGGCAAGTCGACCGTTCTGCGGATCCTCGCGGGGCTCGACAGCCCGACCTCCGGTACGGCCCTCGTGCACGGCGAGGACCCGGAGGCGGCCCGCAAACGGCACCACCTGGGCATAGCCTTCCAGGACGCCGCGCTGCTGCCGTGGCGCTCGGTCGCCGCCAACATCCGCCTCCCGCTGGAGATCAGCGGCATCAAGGCCGACCCGGCGGCGATCTCCGACCTCATCCAGCTGGTCGGCCTCGAAGGCTTCGAGAAGGCACGCCCCGCCCAGCTCTCCGGTGGCATGCGGCAACGCGTCGCCATCGCCCGCTCGCTGGTCGTCGACCCCAAGGTGCTGCTGCTGGACGAACCGTTCGGCGCGCTGGACGACATGACCCGCCAGCGGCTCAACCTCGAACTCCAGCGCATCTGGCAGGCCCGCGCGGTGACCACCCTGCTCGTCACGCATTCCATCAACGAGGCCGTGCTGCTGAGCGACACCGTCGCGGTCATGTCGCCCCGTCCGGGCCGGATCGTGGAGAAGGTCACCATCGACCTGCCGCGTCCCCGCACACCGGAGATGATGCGCTCGCCCGAGTTCCACGCGTACGCCGACCAGTTGTCGGAACTCCTGTTCGGCCGCGTCGACCCGCCCGCCGACCCGCCTGCCAACAGCGCCGCCGACGCTCACGGTCCCGCAGTGGAGGCGTCATGAGTGCGCGGCGTTCCGCCTGGATCGGCGGGGCCCTCGGCATCGCGGCTCTGATCGGGGCGTGGTCGCTGCTGTCCACCACGGTCGTCGGCACCGGGGACGGCGTGCCCACCCCCTGGGCGGTCGTGGCGAGCGTGTTCGACGACGGCTGGACCTTCTACAGTCCGCATGTCGAGCAGACCGTCGGCGAGGCCCTGACCGGCTATCTGGTCGGCAACGGGCTGGCGCTGGGCCTGGCGATCCTGGTGCTGCTGGTGCCCGTGCTGGAGCGGGTGATCACGCAGATCGCGGTGGCCTCGTACTGCCTGCCCATCGTGGCGATCGGCCCGATCCTGTCCCTCGTCCTCGACGGGGACAAGCCGATGTCGGCGATGGCCGGGCTGTCGGTCTTCTTCACCACCCTGATCGGCGCACTGCTCGGGCTGCGCTCGGCCGACGCGGCTGCGCTCGACCTGGTACGCGCCTACGGCGGCGGCCGCTGGCAGCAGATGCTGCGGGTCCGCCTGATCGCCGCGCTGCCCAGCACGCTGGCCGCACTCAAGATCGCCGGTCCGGCGGCGCTGCTCGGCGCGATCATCGGCGAGTATCTCGGCCGGGTCGACAGCGGCCTCGGCATCGCCATGACCATCGCCCAGCAGCAGCTCGACGTGCCCCGCACCTGGGGCATCGCCCTGGTCTCGGGCGCGGTGGCAGGCCTCGCGTACGGCGCGGTCGGGCTCGTCGCCCGCTACGCCCTGCCGTGGTCGCGCACGACGACAGTGGAAGGCGGACACGCATGAGCACCGCGACACAGACGCACAGGGCCCCCGCGTTGCGCTTCGCGGCGGGCGTGCTGCGCCCGCTGCTGAACGTGGTCGTGACGATGGCGGCCGTCGTCGTCCTGTGGATCATCTTCCTGCAGGCCTACGACCTGGACCCCCTGGTGGCCAAGTCACCGGTCGACATCTTCCACTACCTGTTCACGGGCGCGGACGCGGGCGCCCATCGCTCCCTGGTCTCCTCCGGTCTGGGCCGCACGCTGCTGGACGCCGGGTTGGGCTTCGTCGCCGGGCTGGCGGCGGCGGTGGGTGTGGCGGTCGTCTTCGTCCTCTTCCGCAGCGTCGAGCAGGCCCTGCTTCCGATGGCGGTCGTCGTACGCTCCGTGCCCTTGGTGGCGATGACCCCGCTCATCACGCTCGTCTTCGGTCGCGGCCTGATGGCCACCACCGTCATCAGCGGCCTGATCGTCTTCTTCCCCGCCCTGGTCACCATGGCCTTCGGCCTGCGCTCCGCCTCCCGCCAGGCCGCCGACCTGTGCCGCGCATACGGCGCCGGAGGCTGGACCGTCGCTCGCAAGGTCATGCTGCCCAGCGCGGTCCCCGCGTTCTTCGCCAGTGCCCGCATCGGCGTCCCTGGAGCCCTGATCGGCGCGATGCTCGCCGAATGGCTCTCCACCGGACAAGGCCTCGGCTACGCCATGCTCAAGGACTCCTCCACCTTCGACTACGACCACCTCTGGGCCTCGGTCGCGGTCCTCACCGCGGTGTCCGCACTGGCGTACAACATCATCGCGGCCATCGAGACCGTCGCCCTGGCCCGCTTCGCACCCAACATCCGCCCGGGCACCTGACCCCGGCCCGCCTGCGCCTGGAGACCTGCGCCATGTGCTACGGCGCCTTGAGCGGGCTTCGATCTTTTCCACAGCTTGGTGCCGCTGCTCTCCCTGGGCGCAGCGAGGTCGCCCCGGCCGGCTCCTGGACTTCTGCTGCGGTGCCGGAGGCCCGGTCGGCGGCTACCTCGGCGCCCGCCTCCAACCCCACCTGCCCGACACCCCACCCCGGCTCCTGCTCGGCACCCGCGCCACCGGCATCGGCACGCTGTATGCGATCCAGCTCGTGCGCTGACCGCACATGGCTCAGCCCTGATGAACGCGGTGCGCCGTCCATGGGGCCGTTTCCTCTTCGGGCCGTTCCCCTGGCCTCGCGCCTGTCTGCCAGACGCACCGGCATCCGCGCCGCCTCCAGTGCCGGTGCGGCACTCGACAGTCCGCGCGGTGGACGGCAGCCCCATGCCGCCGAACCAGCAAACGGAACAACGAAATCGGCCCGGAAGCACTCTCGGCCTGACCCCGGCCGCGCCCTCCCTGCCCCTGTACGGCCCCTGGGTCTTGGGGACGACCCGCAGACCAGTCGCCCGGACCGAGAGCGGCAACCTTAGACAACTACTCCGCCGCAGGTCAG
>NZ_JBEXEA010000084.1:0-9655 GCF_040606035.1 Streptomyces sp. NPDC005483 | reverse complement strand
TTCACCTGGGGCAGCACCGCCCGCAAGTCCCTGGAACACGCGATCATCTGCGAGGCCGTCGCCGACATCGCCCTGCACACCCTGTCCCTCAACCCGACCGCACCCCCACCCGCCCACCTCCTGCAACGCCACTACACCCGCAAACACGGCCCCGACGCCTACTACGGCAACCCGGAGGCGACGCCGACCTCGGGATGATCGGCGCGCGTCGCTGTCAGCTCGATCGGGCTGTACCGGGCGTGCCCCCTCACCAGGGGCGAAGACGCGAGGGCAGCCCGGTCAGATCAGGCGATCACCGCCGCCCGCACGCACAGCACGTCCGGCAGATGCGAGGCCAACTGGCGCCAGCTGTCGCCGTCGTCGGCCGAGGCGTACACCTCGCCGTTGCGGTTGCCGAAGTAGACGCCGGCCGGTTCCGCGTCGTCCGCGCACATCGCGTCCCGCAGCACCGTGCCGTAGTGGTCCTCCTGCGGCAGGCCCGCTGTGAGCGGTTCCCAGCTCTTGCCTGCGTCCGCTGTGCGGAAGACCCGGCATCGGCGACCGGCCGGGACGCGGTCCGCGTCGGCGTTGATCGGGAAGACGTAAGCCGTCTCGCCGCGGTGGGGATGAGCGACCGCCGCGAAGCCGAAGGTGGACGGCAGCCCCTCGCCGATGTCCGTCCAGTGCGCCCCCGCGTCGTCGCTTCTGTACACCCCCCAGTGGTTCTGGAGGTACAGCCGGTCCGGATCGGCCGCGTCCCGGGCGACCTTGTGCACGCACTGGCCGAACTCCGGGTTCGGGTCGGGCAGGAACACCGCGGAGACACCGGAGTTGGACGGCTCCCAGCTCGCGCCGCCGTCCTTGGTGCGGAAGACCCCCGCCGTGGAGACGGCCACCGTCACCGCGTGCGGGTCCCGCCTGTCGGTCAGGACGGTGTGCAGACCCTCACCGCCGCCTCCCGGCACCCATTTCGAGCGGGTCGGATGCTCCCACAGGGGCCTGACCAGCTCGAAACTCTCCCCGCGGTCCTCGGAGCGGTACAACGCGGCCGGTTCCGTGCCCGCGTACACCACGTCCGGCTCGGCCGCCGCCGGGTGCAGCTGCCAGACCCGCTCCAGGGAGGCCCCGGTGTCCTTCGGGAATTTCACGGCGGGCCGGCCCGGCTCCGTCCAGGTGCGGCCCAGGTCGTCGGAGTGGAACACCGAAGGACCCCAGTGCGCGCTGTCACCCCCGGCCAGCAGTCGTGGGCGCGCGCCCCGGGTGTCGATCGCGACCGAGTACACGGCCTGCGCATTGAAGTACGGGCTCTCGTCGAACTCCCAGGTGCCGCCTCGCTCGCGCCCGATGAACAAGCCCTTGCGCGTCCCCACGGCAAGCAGCTTCTCAGCCATACCGATCACCTCCGTGACGTCTTTGTCCCAGACACCGGCCAGTCTGCACCCCACCACTGACAGTCACCTCTGGAAAGGGCTTCACCGCAGGTCAAAGCGGGGATGGTAACGGGCTGCGGCGATTGACGGGCGGCTTTCGGCAAGAAGCCCGCGACCGCACGCGGCCGTTGCGACCGTCGTGACGGAGAACTCGCCGTGAGCCGTGAGTATCGAGGCGGGTTCCGCCGTATGGGAGGTCGGTCCGGCATGTTCGTGCGCCCGTCGCTCATGAGGAGGATGCCTTCGATGGCGTTCCGTGGTCCCAAGGTCTGGCTGTGGCGCTGGCGGCGCAATCCCCTCAGACGCCGTGCCGACGCCGTCGAGGCGTGGGTCGTGCTCGGTGCCTGGCTGCTCACCGTGGTGGCCGGGGTGCTCGCCGGTCTGGGGGTGAGCCGGGCGGTCGAGCACCAGCTGGGGCTGGAGCGCGTCGAGTGGCGGCCCGTCGTGGCCCGTCTCGCCGACCGGGCGCCGGGCACGGCCGACCCGCGCACGTCGAGCGGTGAACGGGTGTGGGGCGAGGTGGCCTGGACCGGGGCGGACGGCTCGGCCCACAGGGGCCAGGTGCGCGTCGCCCCCGGCAGCACCCAGGGCACCCCGGTCACCGTGTGGACCGACGCCCAGGGCCGCCTCATGACCCAGCCCGCCACCGAGGGCCAGGCCCGGATCCGCGCTGCGATGATCGGCGCGCTGGTCGGCGTGAGCACCGCGGCCGTCCCCTTCGTGGGGGGCCGGGTCCTGCGCGGCCGCATGGAACGGCGCCGCCTGGACCAGTGGGACACGGACTGGGCGCACTTCGGACCGTTGTGGGGCGGGCGGCGGGCCGACGGGAGGTAGCACCGGCGGGGCTTGCGGTGCGGGCAAGGCTGTCCGGGATGCGGGACGTGTGTGACACCTCGCGGACCGCAACCCGGGGCCGTGTCGGTCGGACGTCGACGCCAGATGCGGTCGCCGAGACGTCAGTTCCGCACGAAGAAGATCGTGCAGAGGCTCTCCGGCAGGGCCCAGGGCGGCGAGGCACGCGGTGACCGGAGATCCGCCACACCGCACACGCGGCGGACACCCGCTCCCACAGATCCTCCGCCAGAGCCATCCGGCGCAACCCCGGAAGCGCCTCACCGGCCTTCGGCCCGAGACGTGCAACGCGTCCCGTTCCACGGACCACAGCGCCCCCGCAGTGACCGCCGTGTACTCCGTCTCCAGCAGCTGGCGCAGCACGGGCACGACCAGGGAGGGCGCCGCGCTCCCGAACGCCTCCAGGGCGCGAACCGCCGACTCCACCACGGCGTCCCGAGACCGCGGCTTCCGAGTCGCCCAGCGCGGTGAGTGCCGACAACAGCGGCACGGCCTGCCCGAAGGTCCCGGCGGTGTCCGGCACGACCTCGCCCAGCCGTCGGCGCAGTGCGGGCGCGAGCGGGGGAGGCCGCGGAGCCCAGATGGCCGATCGCATGGCCCAGGTCGTCGGGAACGACCGGACCCGACAGCACCTCGGCCAGGGCCGGTGTCGCCCGGGAATCCCCGCTCCTGGCAAGGGCCTTGAGCGGACCGCCCAGTGTCGGCGCCCCACGCCCGGCCAGATCGTCGGCGGCGGGCGCGGCCAGACCGAACAGGTCCTCCAGCACGCCTGCACCACAGCAGTGACAACGAGGCGTAATCAGCGCGTGACGGTGAGCAACTCGGACAGGGGGGTGGTTCGGTTTTCACCAAGTGGCTCCAGAACGCCCTCAGTTGTCGCCGGGCAGTGCCCTTCGGAGGACCGCGTCCACGTCCGCGGCGTCCGGCAGCGTGCCGAAGGAGTGCCCCCAGTCGCCGCCGAGCCGGGTCGCGCAGAAGGCGTCGGCGACCGCGGGCGGGGCGTGCCGGACGAGGAGCGACGCCTGCAGTGTCAGGGCCATGTGCTCCACCAGCCGGCGGGCACTCGTCTCGGACGCCGTGGCCAACATGCTCTTGAGGCGGGCGACGGCCGTGTCGAGGCGGGCGTCCGCGCCCTGGGCCAGGGCGAGTTCGCCGAACAGTGCCTGAGCGGTGTCCGGCTCACGGCGCAACGCCCGCAGGACATCGAGGGCGTTGACGTTCCCGGAGCCCTCCCAGATCGACAGCAGGGGCGCCTCCCGGTAGTGCCGGGGCATGCCCGAGTCCTCCACGTAGCCGTTGCCGCCCAGGCACTCCAGGGCCTCCGCGGTGAAAGCCGGACCCCGCTTGGTGACCCAGTACTTGCCGACCGCGGTGGCGATACGGCGGAACGCCTGCTCGCCGGTGTCCCCGCGCACGGCCCGGTCGGCGGCGCCCGCGAGCCGTAGCGTGAGGGTGGTCGCGGCCTCGGACTCCAGCGCCAGATCGGCCAGGACGTTGCGCATCAGCGGCTGGTCGATCAACCGGGCGCCGAACGCGCTGCGGTGCCGGGCATGGTGACCCGCCTCGACGAGCGTTCTGCGCATCAGGGTCGCCGACATCATCACGCAGTCCAGCCTCGTGCAGTTGACCATCTCGATGATCGTCTTGACGCCCTGGCCCTCGTGGCCGACCAACCAGGCCACGGTCGCGTCGAACTCGGGCTCGGAGGAGGCGTTCGACCGGTTGCCGAGCTTGTCCTTGAGGCGCTGGATGCGGAAGGTGTTGCGGCTGCCGTCCGGCAGGACGCGCGGGAGGAGGAAGCACGACAGCCCGCCGGGAGCCTGCGCCAGCACCAGGAACACATCGCACATCGGCGCCGACGTGAACCACTTGTGCCCGCGCAGCGTGTACACCCCGGCCTCCGCGGTGGGCGTGGCCGTCGTGGTGTTCGTCCGGACGTCGGAGCCACCCTGCTTCTCGGTCATCCCCATGCCCGCGAGCAGGCCCCGCTTCTCGGTGGGCACCCTGAGCTCCGGCTCGTACTCCCGGCCGGTCAGCAGGGGTTCGTAGACCTTGGCCAGCTCCGGCTCCCTGCGCAGCGCCGGGATCGCCGCGTACGTCATCGACGTGGGGCAGCCGTGGCCCGCGTCGGTGTGTCCCCACACCAGGCCGCCCGCCGTGCGGGCGACATGGGCGCCGGTACGCTCCTCCGCCCAGGGTGTGCCGGCCAGGCCCTCGGCGACGGCGGTCCGCATCAGGTGGTGCCAGCTCGGATGGAAGTCGACCTCGTCGACCCGGTTGCCGTACCGGTCGTGGGTGCGCAGCACCGGCTCGTGCCGGTTGGCCTGATCCGCCCACTCCTGGGCCTCGGCACTGCCGGCCCGCAGTCCGAGGTGCCGGATGTCCTCCTCGGCCCAGTCGGCGCCCTCGCGGCGCAGCCCCTCCAGGAGGACGGGGTCGTCGGAGGCGTCGTACGGGACCAGGGGAGGGGGCTGGTTGGTGACGGCGTGGGTGGCGGCCTGTTCGGGCGCGGAGAGGGAGACCATGAGGTCCATGTTGCGCTTTGACTGCGGCCGTAGCAATAGTGCAACAAGATGGGAGTCGTACAGTACGTGACCATGCGGAGGAACGTGTCGGAGCAGCCTAAGGAGGTCGACCTGCGGCCGTTGTCCGCGCGGTCGGTCGTGCTGAGCCTGTTGCTGGGCGCGCATCCGCCGGAGATGCCGGTGAAGGACCTGGTCCGCGCGGTGGAGCCGTTCGGGGTCGGCGGCTCCACGCTGCGTGCCGCGCTCAGCCGGATGGTGAGCGCCGGTGACCTGCGGCGCGCCGACACCGTCTACGGCCTCAGCGACCGGCTGCTGGCCCGTCAGCGCCGCCAGGACGACTCCGTCCACCCGCGCACGCGCGCGTGGAGCGGCGACTGGGAGATGGTCGTGATCACGGCGACGGGCCGCAACCCGGCCGAACGTGCCGAACTGCGCGCGCGGCTGACCGCCCTCCGGCTCGCCGAACTCCGCGAGGGCGTCTGGCTGCGCCCCGCCAACCTGCTCCGATCGCTCCCGGACGGCCTGGACGGGGTCGCCCAGCGCTACACGGCCCGCCCCGGCCGCCCAGGGCCGGAGCTGGCCGCCGCACTGTGGCCTCTCGACGGCTGGGCGGCCGACTCCCGGGCGCTGCTCGCCCAGGTCACCCGCGCGGACCGGCCCGCGGACCGGCTCACCGGCTTCGCGGCGGTCGTACGCCAGCTGCTGACCGATCCGGTGCTGCCGCCCGAGCTCCTGCCGGCCGACTGGCCGGGTGCCGAACTGCGCTCGGCGTACGCGGCCTATCGGGGCGAGCTGGCGGACACGGTCCCGCAGGACCACCTCCGCACATGACACGGCGGCCGTGCGAAGCGCCGTGCGGGGACGCTTCGTACGGCCGCCTTCACCTGCCGAGCGGCTACTTGTAGGTGATGTCCGAGGTCGCGTACTTGCAGTAGGTACTGTCGGGTCCGGAGCCGTTCGTGGTCGGCTCCTTGCCCGTGTTGTTCCCGATGTACTTCTGGCACGGGACGATCTTCTTGCCGGAGTCGCCCACGATCGTGATCTTCTTCAGGGTCGCGCTGTCGCCGTAGTTGGTGTTGATGCCGACGAGCTTGTTGCCCGAGTAGGTCGCCTCGATGGTGTTGAGGTTGATCGTCCGCTTGTACTGCGTGGAGCAGTTGCCGCAGGAGCGGACGAAGGTGCCGAAGCTCTGCACCGCGAAGTTCGAGATGTTGAGCGTGCCGGCGCCGTTGAACTGGAAGACCTTGTCGCTGGCCGACTTCGCGCCACCGCCGGAGACGGTGTACACGTTCGACGACGAGGAGCCGCGGAAGGTCGCCGCGTCCTCGCCGACGTCCTCCCACCACACGTTCTGGAGCGTGCAGCTGCCGGCGCAGTGGATGCCGTCGGCGGCGGGAGCGCCGATGATGACGTTCTTCAGGACGGTGCCGGCGGCCAGGTTCAGGATGGGCCCCTGGTCCTCGTCCTGGCTGTCGCTGCCCAGGTCGCCCGTGCCGTACAGGCGCTTCATCCCGTAGTCCTTGGTGCCGGACAGCTCGATGGTCGAGGAGACCGCCTGGCTGCCGTTCGCGGTGGGCCAGGTGGCGGCGCTGGCCGTCGGCGCGTTGAATGTCATGATCATGCCAACCGAGAGGCCGAGTGCGGCCATGGCGCCTGTCAGCGCGCGCCTGCGCGCGCGTGGACGTGCCGAAGAAGTCATGTCCCGAATCCTTCTTCCTTGTCGGGGGGTGGGGGTGGGGGTGGTCAGAGCTTTCCGGCGCCCGCGCCGCCGGTCACCGAGGCGACGACGGAGGAGGCGGGCTCGGCGGTGTAGCTGTACGGAGCGGTGGTGAAGGTGCCGACCTGGGAGACCTCGGTGGCGGCTCCGCCGAGGTCGTTGCCGCGCAGGTTGGCGTAGCCGTCCACGTCGCTGTTCCGGTTCGTGGTGACAGCGACTCCGGTGCTGCGGAAGACGTTGTTCTCCACGAGCATCTGGGCGCCCATGCGCGAATGCACCGCGGTCTCGGCGCCGACGACGTAGTTGTCGTAGAAGTGCCCGGTACCGAAGCGCAGACTGGGGATGCGCGAGTTGACGTTGTTGAACCAGTTGTGGTGGTACGTCACCTTCAGATGGCCGGTGTCCTGGCTCGCGTTGTTGTCGCTGTGGCCGACGAGCGAGCCCTTGAAGTGGTCCTTGAAGGTGTTCCAGGACACGGTGACGTTGTCCGAGCCGTGGTTGATGTCCAGCAGCCCGTCGTAGTAGTCCTTGTCGTGATCGCGGTCCGCCGAGAAGGAGTTGTGGTCGATCCACACCTTCGTCGAGGCCTGCACCTCGATGCCGTCGGCGGGCGCGAGGGGCTTGCTGATGTTCAGGTTGCGGACCACGACGTTGGTGACCTTCTTCAGCCGCAGCCCGCCGCCGGTGAACCCGGACGACGAACCGACGCCCAGCACCGTGGTGTTGGAGCCGACGTCGACCGTGCCGCTCAGCGAGATCAGGCCGTTGACCTTGACGACCTTCGCGGTGTTGCCGGTGACGGCCGTCCTGAAGGCGCTCAGTGTGGAGACGGTGACCGCGGAAGCGCTGCCTCCGCCGGTCGTTCCGGCGCCGAAACCGATGGGGGAGGTCTCGGCGGCCCCGGCCGGCTGCGGGACGGCCAGGGCGGCCGCCGTCGCGAGCGCGGCCGCACCGGCGGCCAGAGCGGATCTTTGCGCGTGTGTACGTGGGGGGCGAGTACGCATGCGGGTGCGTCCCTTCGTGGGGCCTGCGTGGTGCCAGGTCGGACATGTACGTGAAGTCTGTTCGTCATGCTGAACGACGTGCGCAGTGCAGAGCGGCAATGCGAATCGCCGCCGCAGGGCGGTTCACACTGCTGAACGGAACGTAGGGGGCAAGCGCTTTCTAGTCAACGCTTTGCGCAGAAGACATTCGGTCACCGATGCGGGGGAGGGGTGGGGGTCGGTTCGAATTCTTTCGACGCGTGGGAGCGCTTCCATGACGGCCATGCGCATGTCACCATGCTCGCCGGACGCTTCCCTTCCGAGAGATTTCCGAGAACTTCCCGAGAGGGGCGAGTCGGTGACGACTCCATCCATGCGTACGTTCGTCGGCGAGCCGGTGCTCACGTCGCCCCAGAACGGCTTGCTCCGGAGCGGCGGTCGCCGACGAACTTCGCCGACCGGTCACGGGCGGCCGGCCCGCCCCTGACCTTCCTGGACGCCGCACGGGACATCGGCAACCAGTACGCGGCACCAACTCCTCCTGCTGCAGGAAAGGGGCAACGACGTGTCCACCACCCCCCACAACTCCCCGAGGAGACGGCTGAGTTCGGCGCTGCTGGCCGTGCTGTCGTTACTCGCGGCCGCCTTCCTCACCGCACCGACCGCCTCGGCGCGCACCGAGGCGGTGCCGACCGCGACCCTCACCGAAGTGACGGACTTCGGCACGAATCCCAGCAACCTCCAGATGTACCTGTACGTGCCGGACAACGTCACCGCACACCCGGCGGTCGTCGTGGCCGTGCACTACTGCACCGGCTCGGGACCGGCCATGTACAACGGCACCGAGTGGGCCCGACTGGCCGACACCTTCGGCTTCGTGGTGATCTACCCTTCGGTCACGCGGTCCAGCAAGTGCTTCGACGTGTCCTCGCCACAGGCGCTGAAGCGGGGCGGCGGCAGCGATCCCGTCGGCATCAAGTCGATGATCGACTGGACGGTGAATGCCTACTCCGCCGACACAGGAAGGATCTACGCGACCGGCATCTCCTCCGGCGCGATGATGACGAACGTCCTGCTCGGCGACTACCCGGACGTGTTCGCGGCGGGTGCGGCCTTCTCCGGAGTCCCGTTCGGCTGCTTCGCGACGACGGACGGATCGGAGTGGAACAGCGCCTGCTCGGGCGGCACCGTCACCCACACCCCGCAGCAGTGGGGCGACCTGGTCCGCGCCGCCTACCCCGGCTACAGCGGCACCCGGCCGCGCATGCAGGTGTGGCACGGCACCGAGGACGACGTGCTGCGCTACCCGAACTTCGGCGAGGAGATCAAGCAGTGGACGAACGTCCTCGGCGTCAGCCAGACGCCCGCGGCCACGGACACGCCCGTCTCCGGCTGGACCCGCACCCGCTACGGCGCCACCGGTGACCGTGCACCCGTCGAGGCGATCAGCCTCCAGGGCGTCGGTCACAACCTCTACTCCACCGGCATGGCCGCCCGCGCCCTCACCTTCTTCGGCCTCGACAGCACGGGCCCGGCGCCCCAGCCCCAGCCGGGCGCCTGCAAGGTGGCGGCCACGACGAACGCCTGGAACACCGGCCTGACGGCATCCTTGACGATCACCAACACCGGCACGACCACGATCAACAGCTGGCAACTGGCCTTCACCCTCCCCGCCGGCCAGACCATCACCAATGGCTGGGGCGCCACGTACAGCCCGCCCTCCGGGTCGGTGACGGCGGCGAACGCGACGTACAACGGCACGATCGCGCCGAACGCGAGTGTCAGCATCGGCTATCAGGCGACCCACGGCGGGAACAGTGCGGCGCCGACTGGCTTCATGCTCAACGGCAAGGCCTGCACGACGAGTTGAGGTTCACCGGTCATCGCGATCCTCCGGCGGGATGTTCCGGCGCAGTGCGGGCGTCCCGCCGGCCGGCCTGTCAGGAGTGGAGCAGACGCCGCACCCGGTCAGCAGCCGGGTGAGGGAAGTCGTCGCGACCGACGCGCCGCCGATCCGCCCGGCGGACGCGCTCGACCGCGCCGAAGGCCTTTCCGGGAAGAAGGGTGCCGGGACGCACTAGTGCCGCTCCGCAGAAGTTCGTGGAGGGGTGTTGATCAAGTTGTCTTCAGTGGGGTGCCTTCGTAGGTCCAGCGGTAGGGTCTCGCGGC
>NZ_JBEXEA010000083.1:0-9943 GCF_040606035.1 Streptomyces sp. NPDC005483 | reverse complement strand
CAGCCGACCGCACAGCATCCTCGGACCACCCCGCGGCCATCCCGTACTCCGTGAGGTCACCCTCGACCGGAAAACAGAACTCCCTCATACCAGAATCCCCGACCCGATACCCGCCCATACCAACTCCAAAGACCACGAGACTCGAGTAGAAACGAACCCTCTATTTGCAACGTGATCAGCACACCAACGAGTTCACCGTGTCCCTCCTATGGTCCTTGCCCCTAGATTCTGGACATCGGAGAGACTTGGATCTTGAGGGGCCAAGAGAATGAGGTCCCCCGGGAGCCCGTCGACGGCTCGGACTGCGGAATCACCGGCGACCGACTTGACCGTCGCTCCCGGCCTCGAATGAGTACAACGCGCCTGCGTCCGCCTTGAACTCATCGGGGCAGTGCTTGGTCCCCTCGCGTCGCAACGTCACCTCTTGCCTTGACGCGTCGGCCATCCGACGAGCCGGCCGCTGCTCGTCCTGGTCGGCCTGATGAGGGTCGGCAAGTCGACCGCCGGCGTGCTGCTCGCCGAGCGGCTCGGGCCGGGTACCGGACACCGACGAGGACATCGTCGCCGAACAGGACTCCACCATTGCCGAGATCTTCGTGAACGAGGGCAGGGCCGCCTCCCGGGCGATCGAGAAGGCGACCGCGCACCGGCGCTCGACCCGGCGGCGGTCATCTCACTCGCCGCCGCTCAGCGACGCCCGCATCAGGACACGTACTGCCGCCGCCTTTGACGGACCGGCCGACCCGCGCAGCAGCGCCGGCCCGCGGTTGCGCGCCGCGTCCGCCGTGAGCAGCTCGATCCCGATCAGGGCGCGCACCAGCCGCCGGCTGGGACCAGCTCCGTCAGTCGCCGGCTTTCCAGGAGCGCGGCACGGGCCAGTCCGAGCTGATCGTCCAGCAACGCGCGCAGGCCGGCCGAAGAACGCCCCGCCGCCAGGTCGGCCGTCGTCACCGAGAACTTCTCCAGCGTGCTCGCCGGGATGCCCAGGCGTCCCTCCCGCAGGTCCTCGGCGAGGTCGTTGACGAAGTCGAGCCGCTGGCTGCGGTCGATGAACGTCCGGCACGCCGCCAGGTAGCGGCCCTCGTCGTCGCCGTCCGGCCCCAGCAACTCGGCGACCAGCATGAACGCCGGCAGGGAATAGGCGTCCACGTACGACTGGTAGTCGTCCTCCGTCGTGAAACCGGCGAACTCCAGCTCGGCCCGCGCGGTGGACAGGTACTCCGCCACCCGCTGCCCGAGCCGGGGCCGGGCGGCGACGGTGCACACCAGCGCCCGGATGAAGTCAGAAGTCGTAGTCGTCGATGTTCTTCGCGTCGAACACCGTCGGGTCACCGAGGGTGATGACCCCGTCCTTGCCCAGCGCGAACCAGCCCATGTCGCCGGCCAGGAATATCTGTCCTTCCCGGCCGGTGATCTGGCCCGAGGCGAGCGCGACCGCCGCGCGGGCGGCCAGTTCGCCCAGCTGGGCCGGGTCCCAGAGCACGAAGGGTCGACCGTGCCGTCCTTGACGTACGGGCGCATGTCGTTGGGGGCGCCGAGGCCGGTCAGTTTCACCGCGCCCTTGTACGAGGAGGTGGACAGGAAGTCGGCCGCCGCCTTGATGCCGTTGGTGGTGGGGGAGATGATGCCCTTCAGCTCGGGGTGACTTTCGAGCAGGCCGCGCGTCTCGTCGTAGGACTTGTCCGCGTCGTCGTCGCCGTAGGCGATCTCGACGAGCGTCATGTCGTTGTACCGCGGGTCCTCCAGCTCGTCCTTCATGCAGTCGATCCAGGTGTTCTGGTTCGACGCCGTCTTCGCCGCGGACAGGATGGCGATCTGCCCCTTGAAGCCGATCTGTTCACCGAGCAGTTCGAGCTGCTTCACGGCGAGGTCCTCGGCGCTCGCCGGGGAGACGAAGGCGTCGCGGCACTCGGGCCGGGTGTCGGAGTCGAAGGTGACGACCTTGACATCTTGGCCGAGCGCCGTCTTCAACGCGGTGCACAGGGCGTCGGGGGCCTGGGCGGAAACCGCCATGGCGTCGACGTGGTGCCGAGTGAGGTCCTCGACCTCGGAAACCTGTCCGGCGGTGTCGGCTCCGTCGTCCGTACCGCCCATGTCCGCGTCCCGCAACGACTCCTTGCCCCGACCACGGCGATCTGGCGCACCAACAACCACCACACGGTCCGCCTGACCATCCGCTCACGGGTGAGCCGAGCTAACGCGGTCGGCGAATGCCGGCATCGCGGACGGGCTTCTGTGCAGATCCAAGACGGTCCGTCGCCGGCTGCACCGCTTCAACCGCTCGGGCCCGAATGGGCCGGCGGACCCGGGCGGGCAGGGCCGCAAGCGTCGGGTCACCGAGTCGGAACAGAGCAGCAGTTGCCTCACGGACGCCCTCGGCCGATGCACCGGGTCGTCGGTTCGTGGACGCGGACACGGCACCCTCGACGGGCCGGAGCCGCTGGCCCGCCCAACCCATCGCCACGAAAGTGAACCCGGCACGTGTGCCGAGCCGTTACAGGGGAGGAGCCCGTGGCGACCGCCACGAAAGATTCCGCGTTCGAACTGGGAGGCATGAGTCGTGCAGCGCAAGGACGAGCGTCAACCCCACCGCCATGACCAGTCGGAACAGGAACAGGAGGAGTCCGGCTCCGCGACGGACGGATCCGGTTCGGAAGTCGGAGCTGATGCCGACGCGGTCCTCGACGACATCGACGATCTCCTCAACGAGATCGAACAGCCGGAGGAGTTTGTCAGGCAATTCGTGCAGAAGGGCGGTGAGTAGGGCTGTCCACGGCCGCCACAGTCCGCTCCCCGGCGGGCGACTTGCTCATCGTCAACGGTGAGGTGTTCCAGCGAAGCCACACCCTCGACGCCGGCCTGGGCGGGAACAAGGTGCACTTCTGCGGCGTGGAAGACCTGACGTTCTCCGTACGCACCGGACAGGTCCGGGTCTGTGAGGCTGTCAGCGGCAGGGACCTTGCGGACTTCGGACTGCTCCAGGTCGCCGCCTACCCCCGCCCCACGGCCACCCTGCTGAGTGCCGTATCCGCCTACCTGGAGCATCGGAAGCGACCGCCGGTGAACGCGGCGGGAATCAGCGCACCGACCAAGCTGTACCAGCTCCTGCTGCTGGCACTTAAGGAACTCCCGGTACCGGCAACGGTCTATCTGTCTCGGAAACTGCTGGACAGGTCGTTCGGGGAACTTGCCGGACAACTGGGGCTTCCCTTCGTCCTCAAGGCGATCAACGCCAGCGGCGGACGGCTGAACTTTCTGATCGAGACCGAGATCGACTTCATGCGGTACGTCGACGATCCGGCCTTCGCGAAAGTAGCCTTCCTCGCTCAGGAGTTCATACCGAACAATGGCACGTTCCGCGCCCTGGTGCTGGGTGACGGAGTTCCGATCGTCATGCACCGTTGCAGCACGAACGGTTCACACCTGACCAACACGGAACAGGGTGGCCACGCCACCCTGTTCGATGCGGACACCTTCGATGCCGAGGTGCTCGGCGTGGTGAGAGAGGCGGCCAGGGTCATGGGCTACGAGGTAGCAGGTGTCAATCTGGTTCAGCATCGGCAGACACGCGAGTGGTATCTGTTGGAAGTCAGCTCCAGTCCGGCCATCGGAAGCGGCGCGTACGCGGAGGCGAAGACGAAGGCGTACTCTTCCTATCTCCGCGCGAAACTGGCAGAAACGAGCGAGGTGTGACCCCCGGCCTGGCCCGCTGCGTGGTCGAGGACGACAGGCCCCTGCGCCGGGCCGCCGAACGCTTCCAGGTGTTGCCGGACCCTGGCCAGTGAGGACTTGTTCACCCCGGTCCAGGGACGCAGTTCCCGATCGCCGGCTTTCACCAAGCGCAGGACCTCCAGGTAGTCGGCCTGAGGGAGAGTGCGGGAACAGGCACGTCGCCAACACGAAGTACACGGTGAACCGGGCGGACAGCAGACGCTGACGCTTCTCCAGGCGACCAGCCCCACTGACCACACGGTCCACCAGCTCAGGCGGGCACGACCGGGCCAAAATGCCCAGCCCCAACCGATCCGGACGAGACGGGCCTTGGCCCCGAATTCCGGACACGGGTCATGCGGCTGGTGTGAGCGTAGTTGGTGGGAGGTGGAAGGTGTTCTCGAAGGCGATGGGCGATCGTTGTCCGAAGCGGCAGTGTCGGCGCCGGGTGTTGTGGGGTGGAGCTGTCCGAACGCGTCGAGTCGGGCCTCGCGCTCGCCTGGCCAGCTCTTTCGTCCCTGCAGGGTCTCGCGCTTCAAGGGCGCGTTGAAGGATTCGGCGAGTGCGTTGTCCGCGCTGGGCCCGACCGCGCTGATGCTCTGCCTGCTGACCTGCGGGCTGCGGCCAAGGCCCCGCTTGTGTACTGGGCGAGTTCAATCTGTCGTTGCAACACCGGACTGTCGCAGCGGGCGTAGCTTTTCTTCGAAGACTTCGGCCGGTGTCCGCCAGCCCAGTATCGTGCGGGGCCGGTTGTTGATCGCCATGGCGACGGCTTCGAGGTCCGTGGACGACCAACGGGAGAGACCGGTGCCTTTCGGGAAGTACTGACGCAGCAGTCCGTTCGTGTTCTCGTCCGTCGGTCGTTGCCAGGGTGAGCACGGATCGGCGAAGAACACCTTCGTCCCGGTGCCGAGAGCGAACTGGGCATGGCCGGAGAGTTCCTTCCCTCGGTCCCAGGTGAGGCTCTTGCGTAGCTGCTCGGGCAGCTTCGTCATCGACGTCGTGAGCGCCGCGTTCATCGCGATCGCGTCGTAGCCACCGAGCGAGGTGCCGTTCTTCACCGGCGGGATCTCGCCCTAGCCCTCGAGCCGGGGCAGGTGCACCAGGAGCGTGGGGCGGCTGCTGCGCTCGACGAGCGTGCCGATCGCGAATCGGCCCGTCCCGATGATCAGATCGCCTTCCCAGCGTCCGGGGACCGCGCGGTTCCCGGCTTCGGCGGGGCGTTCACTGAGAACGACGTCCGCGGTGACTTACCCCTGCGGCTTGTCGTGTGACCGTGCACGGGGAGTCCGCAGCGCCCGGCCGGTACGCGGACACGTGACCAGCTCCCGCTTGAGCGCGCCACGGGCCCTCGATGAACAGCTCCTAATTGGACTCCGTTAGGTCTGTCCCGATCTTGGCCTTGAGCGTGACCCGCTGGGCAGGGGTTGATGGCAGGTTGCGCAGACGCCGGTCCAGCACCTCAGGACGTTCTGGAGGGTGTCGAGGACCTGGTAGAGACTGAGACCGGTCCGGGCACTTTTGGGGCCAGGCGCTGTTCGGTGAGGAAGGCGTGGGCGGCGGTCACGAGGGTGACGTGGTGGTGCCAGCCCGGCCAGGAACGCCCCTCGAAGTGGTCCAGGCCCAGGCCGTGCTTGAGCTCGCGGTAGTCGTGCTCGATGCGCCAGCGGACCTTGGCCAGACGGACCAGGTCGGCGATCGGGGTGTCGGCCGGCAGGTTGGACAGCCAGTAGTCGGTCGGCGCCTCGGCGCCGGCGGGCCATTCGGCCAGCAGCCAGCAGTCGGGCAGGATGCCGTCCCACCAGCCCTGCCCGGCTGAGGCGGCGGCCCGGATCGGCCGTTCGACGGCCTTGCCCGCGGGGCGGACGCGTATGGCGGCGAAGCGGGAGCGTAACTCCCCCCGCGAGCCATTTCGCCAGGTCAGGGGCGTGAATGCCTCTTGCCCGAGGCCGGTGGCCAGGGCAGCCACTGAGGGTGCGGCTTGGCGGTAGCGAGGCTGAGGCCAGCAGCCGATCGGCCGGTTGCGGTCCGGGGCCACGGGCCGGACGTCGAAGGGGTGGGCTGTCACATCCGCCCGGACAGCCAAGACGTAGGCGAGTTGACGGTCGGACAGTGCGGCCCGCAGGTGAGCGTTGGTGCCGTAGGCCGCGTCGGCCACCACGACCGGCGGCCTCATGCCCCAGCCTGCGAGCGTGTCGAGCATGTCCAGGGCAAGGCGCCACTTCTCGCGGTGCGTGACGTCCGCCGGGATGCGGGCGAGGCCCCGGCGAACCGTGTCCGACGCCCACTCCCTGGGCAGGAACAGCCGCCATTGCAGCGGGCAGGACGCGGTATCAGTCGCGGCGTGGACGCTGACCGCGACCTGGCAGTTTGCCCTCTTGCCCAAGGCCCCGCAGTACTGCGGGGCCACCCCGGCCGACATCCGGCCGTCCTTGGGCACGGACACGTCGTCGATCACCCAGGCCGTCGGGGTGATGAGCGACAGCATCCGCTCGCAGATCCGCCGCTGCACCGGCACCGGATCCCAGGTGGACTGGTTCACGAACTGCTGCAGGTTCTGTTCATTGCCGTCCGGCAGCCGCGAGGCCATCGCCTGGATCGACTTGCGGCGACCGTCCAGCATCAGTCCCCGCAGGTAACAGTCACCCTTGGCTCGCTGGTCCTTCCGCGGCACCGAGGCGAACACGTCAGCCATGAATAACGCCAACTTCGCCCGGACCCGGTTCACTTCATGTGCGTCCACACACCCACCCTGCTCCTGAACAGGCCCGGCAGAAAGACCTAACGGAGTCCTACTAAGGAATCGCTTCGTGACTGATGCGCATGGACTCATCATCGGGGAAGTCGACACGCAGCCGGTGTGAGTTCTGCTCCGGGCTCCATGCCGTCGCCCGCCTTCTGTCCTGCCGTGCGGCTTGTTCAGGTCCTTCCACGCGGGCGTCCTGGGCCCGGCGACGATCGTGCCGTCGGGACGACGGACATGGCGAGCCGTTCCTGCACGTATGCACGCAACTCGTCGTTGCCTGCGAGTTCTGCAGTCTTCGAGCGCTTCGCGGCCTGCTGTGCTCTCCACGGCGCGATCAGAGCCCGATAGACCGGTTTGCCGCCGCGGGTCGCCGCGTTGCGGCACAGCTCGCGTGAGATCGTGCCCGCGTCGCGGCCGGTCCGGCGGGCGATCTTGCGCACGCCGAGTTCCTGGGCGCGCAGCAGCGCGATCTCCTCGCGCTCGGTGAACGACGGGTAGCGGCCGGTGGGCTCGTCCAGGCTGATCGGCGGCATTCCGCCAGCGTGACGGAACCACCGGATCCCGACCGGTGCCGACACGCCGACCCCCTCGGCCGCCTGCACAGTGGTGACCCCGGACGCGATCAGGCGCCAGAACTCACGCTGCACAGCGCGCGACGGCTCCGGACGGCTGGGCGAGCGCATCGGCGCACGCATCGCCCGGTCCGCTGCCCACTGCCGTCGCGCCCCCGTCGGAGCCTGCGGCATCGACTTCCTCGGTCGTCCCATCCAACACCTCCACGATCAAGGTGTTGCGACGACCGGTTGAATCCACCTGTGGGGGCGGGTTGGTGAGCCGGTCCCGATCAATCAGCGGAGTATCCAGCGGCGATCCCCAGCACTTCACGAACTGAGCACGTTCATCATGTGTGCGTCATGGGGGGGGTGAACTTCGGGATGGGCCGGCTGCGTTGTCTGTTTTGGAGTCGTGTCTGTTCAGTCTGGTAGTAGGTAGGGGAGTGGTGTGGGTGTGGTCGGTGGTCGCGGTATGAGGGAGATCTGTTTCCCGGTTGAGGGGGATCTCACGGAGCACGGGGCGGTTGCCGGGTGGGCCGAGGGTGAGGTCGAGGCGGCCGTCGAGCGGGTTCGGGAGGCGCTGCGGACTGCTTACGGGCGGGAGCTGGATGCCCTGGGCGGAGCCGGCGGCCGCAGTGAGTCCGCGGGTCTGTCCGCGGCCGCACAGACCACCGCGCAGACCGCCGCGCAGACCGCCGGGCAGACCGCCGCGCAGACCGCCGGGCGGACCGCCGGGCAGGCGGTCGGGGAGGTGACTGAACGGGCGGGCATGCAGGCGTTCCTGGACGCTCCTCGGGCCCCGGTGTCCCCGTCGTCGGCGGTGGCGGTGCCGGCGGGAGCCGACGGCGCGTACGCCGGGGTGACGGCCGGGGAGATCAGGGCGGTGATCGAGGACTACGGGCTGCACGACCTGCCGCCCTCCCTCGTCGCACACGCCTACCGCACCTACCGTGCCCGGCGGCCGATGCCCACGCTCCTCGGTCCCCAGGACCTCGACACCCTCCGCAGCCGGCGCGCCGAACACCTTCGCACCATCGTCGAGAAGACCCTGTCCCACAGCACCGGCGGAGGCGGCGCACGCCCCCTGGACGCCCCGGCCACCCACGAGGAGATCCGCCTCCTGAACGAGGAGACCACCACCCTCCTCGCCCACACCGCCCACGAAGCCCGGCCCGACACCCAGCACGAACCGGCCCCCGCCCTCGAACCCGGCCTGCTTCACGAACTGCGCACCTCCGTCCGCCGCCACATCCACGAGCTCACCACCCCCGCCGGCACCCCCGACACCCGGCCCCCCACCGACCAGCTCCCCGACCCCGTCCTCGTTACCACCTACTGGAAACAGCTGCGCACCACTGTCTGGCGCAAGGACCCTCTGCACCAACAGGCACTCCGCATCACCCCCCACTTCCTCAACCCCACCAACCCCCCAAGCCTCGCCATGGCCGGCGGCGTCGCCAACACCGGTTTCACAGAAGAGCAATTCTTCGACGCTTTCACCAGGTGGTTTCAACAGCCCGGCAACGAAAACAACATCCCGGGCGTAATTGAGAAGTTTCCGGTCTACGATGCGGACGACAGAAAGCGAGAATCCGTAACTATAGGTGGTTTCGTTAAAGCGCTCCGCAAGCCCGGGCGGGCTCTGAGTGTTCGCCTGAAGGATCTCTTCCTCGCGAATCACTGGCAGCTCAGCGAGAAAAAACTGGAGGATGGCAGCCAGGGGTGGACTCTCGAGAGCGACGCCGAGTGGAATGACCGTAAACAGCTGGCGGCTCTCCAGGCATTCACCGAAGCCAACGGGGGTAAATTCCCTACGACAGGCAGGCGTGTGCGTGTCCTGGTATGGGGAGAAGATCTCCATGCGCTGGTCGGAAACCTCTCGATACCTGCTGGCCGGGTGAGGCAGGCTCCCGAACTTCAGGAGTTCTTGGTGAGCCGGGGCGCTGTCGTGCAGCAACTCGCCGGTGACAAGTGGAGAGTCAGTCGCTGGCCGGTCACTGTCCCTTCGGAAGTAGCCAATCCGGTGACACTGCCTCCCCCGGAATGGTGGCCGGGTCGGTCACGGTACCTCACAGCAGATGCGGCTGCACCCTTCCAGTTGTCGGGTCGCTACAGGTCAACGCAGGATGAGATACCAGCGACTGCTGCGGCTTTCGAAGCCGTCGCCGGGCAAGGACTTGCTCGCGCCGAGGCTGACCTGTACGTCGCTTACTCTCTCTGGTTCCAGCGACACGGCAACGAAAATAGCATACCGAGAGTGATAGATACTTTTGCTCTGTACGACCCGCGCGACGGGAGAACCAGAGAGGTCGAGATCGGCGCATTTGTATCACGTCTCAGGGGTGGCGGAGGTCTCCTGAGCAGCCCATTGCGGTCTCTCTTGGAGAGTCATTATTGGCGTTTGAGTGCACCTGAATCCACTGACGGCCATGACCGCATTTGGCGACTTGAAGCCGCCGCAGAATTGAATGACCGCAAATATATTGCGGCTTTTAGTGCTTTTCTTTCGACGCATGATGAAATGTTCCCTTCCAGGTCGAGTGCAGGAAGTCTGAAAGTGTGGGGGGAAAATCTCGGGGAAGTTGTGAACCATCTGATGCGACAAACTGGCCGAAAGAAGAACAAGTCTGGTTTTCGTGAATTTCTGGTGGCGCGTGGTGTCGAGGTGGAGGACGTCGATGCGGGTAAGTGGCGGATCAAGCGTTTGCCGAAGACGGTTACGGCTTCGGCTGCGAAGGAGGTGAAGGATGATCCGCCGGTGTGGTGGCCTGGGCGGAGTCGGTATGTCCGTGGTGGTGGGGGCGGTGTGGCGGCTGGGGGTTCGGCGGCGGTGGTGCCGGGGCCGGTTGTGTCCGGTAGTTACATGTCGGGGACGGGTGTGCTGGCGGGGTTCGGTGAGGCTGGTCCGTCGGGGCTGGCGGGCCGGGGCAGT
>NZ_JBEXEA010000082.1:0-10981 GCF_040606035.1 Streptomyces sp. NPDC005483 | reverse complement strand
ACGAACCACGCCCATCTCTCCCGCCGCCAGCCGGAGTTCATGCCCACCCACCCCGAACCAAACGATCACGTTCGGAAAGCGGATGGCGTCTAAGAAACCCTCACATGCCATCGCCGTGTGGTGGGCGGTGGCGGGACCAGATGCGGCGGCGGAGAACCAAGTGCACGTCAGTGCCTCGCCGCGTGCTGGGCGGCTTTGTCCGGCCAGTGCGGCTCGGGCTCAACCAGGTCGGCCAAGCGGTCGCCGCAGTTGGCGCACTTCCGGGACTTCACCCACATCTGCCGGGCGTTGCGGTACTCGCTGGTGACCTCCCAGGCGAGATGCGCACACTCGGGCTCGACAACTACGTCCAGGCGCTGTCCGCAGTGTCGGCAGCGGCGCAGTCCACCCACGGTGCTGATCTGGTCGTCCTCGTCGTGCGCGCAGTCGGCGGCCGCGGTGACCGTGTTGAGACTGGCGATGGCGGCGTGCTGCCCTTCAGCGCACATCTCCGCCAGGCGCATGCCGGGCCAGCAGGCGCCGCACTGGGCGGCATGCTCGGTCACGGCGTCGAGCGCGACCGACACGGCTTCCATGAGCGGCATGGACCGGCGCGCGGCCGGGGCCGGGGCCGGCTGTGCGCCGAGCGTCACGGGCGCAGGCTGCGGCCCCTCGTCGTGGATCCATGCGGCGAGGGCGTCGGCATAGGCATCGAGGCACAGCATCAGGAAGCCGCGAAGCTCCTCGGGGGTGTCGTACTGCTGGTGCACTGCGGGTTCTCCTTCGGTTCAGAACGGCGTGCCGTGCTGGTCGGTGGGCTGGGGGTGGGCGGCCCGCTGCGCTCGGCGGCGGGCGGCCTCGGCATGGAGGGCTTCCGCCTCCTCGCGGGCGGCGTCCTCGGCGGCCCAGCGCGCCATGAGCGCGGTGATGGCGTCGGCGGGCGCGGTGCGGCACCTGCGGCACATCCCGTCGTCGGGCATGTCACCGAGGACGGGCCGGCCACAGTCGACGCACTCGGGACGCGGGTCGGCGGCGCCAACGGGGCGGCGCGGGTCCTCCCCGCGGTTGTAGGCCGCGCGCCGGTTCGCACGGCGCTCGAGACAGGCCCGGCACTCGGCGCCCGTGTCGACCATGACGCCGTCCTCGCACGACGGATCCGGGCAATACGGCGTCGGGGCGATCAGCGCCATGGCCGCGCCGATCGGATTCCGGATCAGTCCTTCGAAGAACGCGGGCTCGAAGCCCCAGCCGACCCAGCGGCGGCCGATCCGCCCGGCGACCTGCTCGGGCGTCCGGGCGTCCAGGGCGGCAAGGACGGCGCGATGGTTGTTGCCCGGGATGCGCTGACCGGGCAGCTGGGCGAGCAGCGGACGCGGCAGCGCGGCCTCCACGGCGCGCACAGCCGCCCTCTGCTCACTGGTCAGACCGGGTTTCTTGCCCGTCGCGGCGGAGCCGCCGTCCGCTCGCGCGCTACTACCTGCACCAGTCCTACGGACGTCAGCGGCGCTACGCGCCGAAGGCGCAATCTCTCCACTCTCTTCTTCAACACCTTCTTCTAGATCTTTTACCGCCGCATCCGTGCGGCCAGGGGTCGCCGCATCGGTGCGGCCACCGGTCGCCGCACCCGTGCGGCCAGGGGTAGCCGCACCGCTGCGGCCACCCCCCGACGGATTCCGGGCCGCCCGGCGGGCCGCAGCACGCTGCTCGGCACGCTCATCCCACCGGTGATGGTCGAGCAGTTCGTAGGTGCTCGGTAGGTGGCGCTTCGGGTGGTTCGGGTCTGCCACGCGCTCCACGCGGAGCAAGCCGTATGCCTCCAGGCGCTTCGTGGCGCGGTCCACGGTGTCGACCGACCGCCCTATGCACTCGGCCAGCCGCTTACGGGTCGGCACCCGGTCCGGGACGTTGTTCGGGTCCACCTCGGCGGACTCAGCGGACTCGCGCGTAGCGGCGTCCACGAACGAGGCGATAGCGGCGTAGAGCGCCTTGTCGACCGGGTCCACGCTGCCGTCGCGGGCAAGCTCGGCGTCGAACTTGACCCAGTCGACGACGGCGCCGCGACGGATGACGCGGGGACGCTCGGTGCTCAACAGATGCTCGCTTTCGGTTCACGCAAGGTCAGGACAGGTGGGCAACCGGGGAAGGGGCCCGGGGCAGGGGCCGATCCCGGGCAGCCCGCTGGACGGCCCAGACGACTGCCCGTTGGGTCATGGAGGCCAGGACCGGTGGATGCCCGAGGAGGCCCGCTGAGCCGGTCAGGACGGTGAATAGGTAGAGGCCGAGGAGCATCACGCGGCGGCTCCCGGGTATGGCGGGAGGCCGGGCGGGGGCGGTGCGGTGGTCGTCTCCGCGAGGACGAGTTGCGTCCTGGGTTGCAGGGTGTGCGGGGCCGGTACCGGGGGCGGGCTGGGCCAGCCGTAGTGGTCGACGGGCAGGCAGTCGCCGAGCGCGTAGGCACGATGGTCGGGCAGGCCATCGACGGGCCACCTGTCGGTGTCGGTCTGGTGACGCCACCAGGGGATCAGGAGGTACCCCCACCGGCCGGGCCCGGACTCGCACCAGGTCTCAACTGCGCTGCCGGTGCGGCGCCGCTGCCAGATGCCCTGTGCGATGGCCTGGATGGTGCGGTACTGGGGGTGCCCGTATCCGGCGACCAGGGCGCCGACTGTCCGGCGCCGGGAGAAGTCCAGACAGACACCGGCGGCCGGGGACCGCGTGAACGAAGGCAGACACTCCACCGCGCCGATGCCGAACAGGATCGGCACGTCCAGGTGGTAGGTCATGGCCCACGAGTGGTCTGGGCTGCCGTCCACGCCTTGCGGGGTGACGCGTACGACAGTCACGCTCGCGTACTCCACGCCGCTGATCTCGTCCTCGTTCACCGGCCACCCTCCAGCGCGGGCGCGGGGACCTCGTCGGGGCGGAGGAGGCCGAGGCAGCGGGTCATCGGTTCGTCGTCTGGCCGCCCCTCGCAGGTGGCGACGTGGGGCTTGTGCAGCTTCTCGAAAGGGGCGAGGGGGAGTTCCTCGGTGGGGCGGCGTGAGAGCCAGGTGCCCCGGCCGTCTCGGGAGACAGCGGTGTTGCCGTCGGGGTGGGGTTCGGCGTCGACGGCGAGCCGCTTGCGGCCCTCGGTGATGGTCCACCTGATGGGGGCGCCGCAGAGGTGGCAGCGGGAGGGGCTGGGCATCAGGCCACCGCTTTCCGGGGACGGCGGTAGCGGTCGCGGAGTTCGACGCCGGCGACGTCGACGAGGAGTTCGCGGACGTAGCTCGGGGAGTAGCCGACCCAGGCGGCCACGCTGCGGATGCTCAGGTGGCGCTGCTGGTAAAGGTCTGCGCACTTCCAGGCGAGGGCCTTCGTCTGCGGACGCCTCTTGCGGGCGGCGACGAGCCGGACGACGCTCTTCTTCGACGGGCGCCCTTGCTGGTCGCGGAGTTGGATGCCTGCGACATCGACGAGGAGTTCCCGGACGTAGCTCGGGGAGTAGCCGAGCGCGTCGGCCACTTTCCGGATGCTCATGCGGCGCTCCTGGTAGAGCTGGGCGCAGTCCTCAGCGAGGGCTTCAACCGCCGGAAGCCTGTCGGACACGAACGAACCTTTCTGCACTGGAGTGTTGGGGCCGGGGCCGTACGGAGACGGCCCCGGCAGAAGGGGCGTCAGACCCAGAGGAAGATCGCGGCGAAGAGGCCGAGCACGGGCGCCCACGGGCCGATGATCGGAATGGGTGCGGTCGCGGCCCAGACGACGAGGCCGACCGTCAGGCCGAGCATGAACTTGCGGAATGCTGGCACGGCACTGCCTTTCGGATGGGTGGAACGGGGCGGCGCGGGCCCGGTCAGTCGTCGTCGCAGTCGAACCAGTCGTCGTCGTGGTGGCCGTGGCCGTGGCTGCTGCCGTGGCTGCTGGTGCCGTGCCGACCGGACGACTTGTGGGACTTGGGGGACTTGGGTGAAGTGCCGCGCGGTTTGGTCAGGCTCGGGCCGCGCCCGGTGCTGCGGGAGCCGCCGGACCGGCCGCTGCCGCGGGAGCCACCGCCCTTCCCGGTGTGTGCGGCGGCCAGCTCGATGCCGGGGCTGCGGGCGTCGCAGTCGTCGTCGGTCTGCTGGCATCCGGCCGCTATCAGGGAGCCGACGAGCACCACGGCCGCCGCTGCTCCGGTCAACTTCTTCATCAATCCGCTCCAGTTCCATTCCCGCGCCCTTGTGCGCGCGGGTAGTCGAGTTGGTCCCGCTCCGCGTACGCCCGCATGGCGTGCGCTTGATGTCGGGCCCGGTGCGTCTCCGCACAGGTCTTGTGGGACGGGCGTCCTTCCTCGTCGCGGAGGCAGGTCGGCCCTTTGCAGTACCGGCACGGGCGAAGCCGCTCAGCCCAGTGCCGTTGCGCGTCGGACCAGTCGAGGACTCCGCTGGCAGGGAGGTCAGGCAGCAGTGGGCGCTTCGGCCGCGCCATCGCCGGCCCCCTTCCGTCGGCGGGCGCCGCGGCGCGCCCGCCTCTGCTGCCGCCGCCGCAATGCCTTCCGCTCGTCCTTGTCCAAGCCGCCCCACACCCCGTTCGGCTCCGGCCGCTCGAGAGCGGCCTGACGGCACGCCTCGATCACTGGGCACCGAGCGCAGACCGATTTCGCTTCCCTGGTGACGAGCAGCACGAGGCCCTTGGGGAAGTCCTCGGGGAAGAACACCGAGTGGTCTTCCAACTCGCGGCAGAGGGCCAGGTCGGACCAGTGCGGGGCACGCGAGAGGGTGTCGGGCGCGTAGCGGCTTGGACGTGGCATCAGCCGCCTGCCTCCGCGCCCGGGTAGACCACCCGCTGGAAGACGATCGTGTCCTCGTCGTCGGCGGGTGCCGCAGCGTCAGCTGACCGGGCGGTGCGCGGCCGGCGGTGCTTGCCCGTCGGCCGCAGCTCTATCCACGCCCACGCGGCAACCCCCGGGGCGAGGATGAGCAGCCACCACCAGCTGAGGTTCTCGGCGATCCAGATCAGGACGCCCAGGACGTTGTTCACTCCTCGGCCTCCCGCCAGTTCGTGACGGTCTTCTCGTTGACGCCGAGCAGCTTGGCGACGCTGCGTGCCGAGTCCGTCGAGTGCTTCGCCGCGTACCGCAGCTCTTCGGGCTCCAGCTCCGTGTAGGGCAGCGACCCGTCGAGGACCCGGTCAACGGCGACTACGTCGACGCCGCGCCGCCAGGTCGCGAACTCCGTCAAGCTGTTCACGCCGCATCACCGGCCTTCGCCGCCTCGCGCATGACCCGGTCCTGCTGGTGCCCGCCAGCAACGCAGCCTGGGATCTCGCACGACTGCGACACCTTGCCCTCGGGCTCACGCCCGTGGTGCAGCCGGAACGCCACCCGGTACGCGGTCTGGATGTTCGCCCGGTAGCGGACCACAGGCGTCCCGCACCGCTCCCGCGTGCCGGTCCACCGGCGGTGGCCGCCCTCAACCGGCTCGGACTGGGCGGTGAACGCGTCCTTCCATGAGCTGTAGATCGGGCGTCGGCCGCGCACGTAGGGCGGCAGCCCGACCCGCTTGCGGACCTCGTCGACGCGCCGGTCACTGATACCGAACCTTCGGGAGACAGCCCGGTTCGACACGTCTTCTCCGGCGAGCAGCGCACGCAGTATCTGCTCGTCACTGACCTCGACGATCGCGGTCATCGGGCACCGCCATCCCGCAGCCACAGCGGGCGCACCGCGACGTAGTCCTCGGTGATCGGCGCGGGCACCTGGATCCGCGTGAGGACCAGGTCGTCCGGGTCGGCCACACCGAGGTTGACCTTCGCCTCCAGGTAACGGCCGGGCAGCTCAGCCAACTTGACGCCGGTCACCTGGGCGAGGAAGTCAGCGAGGACGGTGACTTCCCGCTCCATGTGCCATCCGAGGACGACGACCTTCGCCGTCCGCGTCTTCACCTCGACGGAGTTCACATGGACGGCGCTGGTGTAGCGGGGCTCTTCGAGGGCCAGCAGATACCGGCGGCCCAACTGCGTGATCCGCCACGCGCCTTCGCTGCCGTGGGCGTACCGGCGGGCACGCAGACCGGCCAGCTCTCCGGTGGGGTCCTGGAACGAGTCACCGCCCGCCAGGGCGCGCAGCACGTACTCCGCCGGCTTCGGCAGCGGCTGTTGGGTCGCGTGCTTCACCACGCGGACCTGCGCAGCACGCCACGCGTGCGTGCCGCGCGTGGTCTCCGCCGAGCACGGGCACGCGGAGACATGGGCGACCGTCGCCGAGTCGGCGACGTGGCCGTGGCACTGCATGACGCTGTTCGCGCCCTTCTCGCACAAACGCTCCGAGCAGCAAGGGCAGTTGGGGCACGGAGCCTGAACCGGACGCAGGTACAACGGCCCGAACGGCTCGTCGTGGATGAGGGTCATGAGTCCTGTCCTGGGGTCTCGTGTCCGCAGCGGAAGCACTTCCGGGAGCCGTCCGCGCGCATCGCGTGCGGGGTCCGGCGCTTCTCGCGCGGGCAGTCGTCGAAGTCGGCTATGTCGGCGCGGCCTTCAAACAGGGCGGGCAGCGCGTAGGCGAAGGGGGCCGGCGAGGCGACCGGGGCGGGGGCCGGGCCCGCGAACAGTGCGCGGGCCCGGTTCCAGCAGGCGGCGAGCACGCCTACCGCCTCTTGTTCCTGTCGCGGTGGCGGCGCCTGGGCTTCGCCCGGCCGCGCTGCTTGACCGCCAGGCGGGCCGCGGGAACGTCCTGCGAGGCCTCCGCCGCCCGATGCGCCCGACGGGCATCTGTCTCCAGCGCGGCCGTCTCCGGGTCGATCGCCGCGAGGATCTGCGGCTTGCCGTCCTCGGCGGCGTCCTCGACCGCGATCAGCGCCCGCAGTTCAGCCGACTTGGGCACGAGCTTCGCCAGCCGCCGGATCGCCGTGTTGTGCGTCGGCGTCATGTCCTCACCAGCAAGGAACGTCCGGGTCGGAGAGTCGACGCTGATGCACCGGGTCGGCACCGAAGGAATGCGATCGATGGACTTCACCCCTCGGTACGGGGCGAGCTTTCGCGGCCGGAAGTTGGACAGCTTGGCGCTCAGCGTCACCGGGGCGACGGTGGGCTTCCACCGCACGTGGTACGCGGTGACCGTCTTGCCGTAACCCGTGTGCCGTGTGGGGTAGATGCGAACCATCTCGCCAAGGCTGCGCGCCAGTTCGGCAGCGGACTCAGCCAGCCCGACATCCGTGTTGTAGAAGCACGCCTCGCCGCGGTGCTTGTTGACAGTGCCGTCGCTATCCATCAAGCCGCGGAGCAGCGCGAGGCGCTGACGGCGCGAGGCCCGCAGGTACTCGGCTGGCACGTGCTTGTGGCCGATCAGTCCCGCCTCTGCGAGCTGCTTGCCTAGGCCAGACTTCACGTAGACGGCAACCCCGTTGCTGCGCGGGTCCTTGCGGATGTTGCCTATCTCGTACCCGGCGGAGGTGATTGCCGCGATGACCTCGTGCTGGTTGTCGGCATTGCAGGTGACGACAGGAGCAGTCCTGTTCCCGTCTCCCAGCCAGTAGCCGAGCGTCCAAGGGTCGATCGGAAGGTCCGCATCGGGCATGTCGAGCGGCTCGGTCACCGGCATGACCACCGTGCCGCCGGCGGCACGGACCTCGTACAGGTCGGCGATCTCGTGGACCTTCCAGTCCTGCCGGGCGGTGTTCCCCTGCGGAGCGGCCTTGGCCACCCACAGGTGCTCGGCATCGCACACGATGGACTGTCCGTTGGCGAAGGTCACCCGATAGCAGTCCAGGTTCTTCACGGCCGAGGTGGCGAGGATGCGCACCCGCTGGCCGTGCATGTCGAACACCTCGTCGCCGACCCGCAGGCCGCCCATGGTCGACCAGCCGCTTGGGGTGGGCATCGGGGTGTCGAGCGCCAGCCCCTTCAGGTGCATCCGGTCGAACCGGGTGTGCCACAGCGAGTTCTTCTCGCCGTTCGTCTCCGCCCGCTGATACGCCTTGGAGAACTCGTCGCGGATCTCCTCCGCTTCCTCCAGCGTGACGATCGCGATGTTCGACCGGGCGCCGCCGTCCAGCCAGGCGAACGCGTACGCGAACAGCGGCTTCTGGTCCTTCTTCGACGCCAGGATGTTCGGCCGGTGCACGAACTCCTCACCGGCGCGGGCCGTCGGCACGAACTCGTACTCGTCGCCCTCGTACACCAGCTGTGCGACCACAGACTTCACCAGGCCCGACCGCCACATCAGCTCGACGTAGCCCTCGTAGGTGGCGATGAATGTCGCGATCCGGTCGTCGGCGGTGATGGCCGCCTGCTGGCCGTCCGGGACCAGCCCGAACCGGGCGCAGGTGATGACCGCCTGGAGGACGCTCGCCGGAGTGCACTTCCGCAGCCTGGGCAGGACCGGCCGGAGCGCCGCGAGGAACAGGTCGACGCTGACGTGCTTCGGCAACGCGGCCTCGATGTCGGCCCGGAACTGCTAGTGCTTCTCGAACCGCTTCGGCGAGAACGTGCCGTTGGCGACGTACGACCAGGCCTTCTTGCCTTCGACCTCGGCGACGCTGGCCTTGTCGCCGCAGATCAGGCGCATCTCGTTCTCGACCGTGGTCTTCTGCTCGTCCAGCTCCTTGATCTGGGCGATCAGCGACGCGCGCCGCTTGCGGAGCTTCTCCGCCTTCACGCGGGACACCTCGACGACGTCGGTCGGCTTGACCCGCCACAGCTGGCCGAGGAGTTCCTTCGTGGCCTCCAGCCCGTCGGCCGGTGGCGGGTAGCCCTCGATCACGTGCCGCTGGAACCACTTCCCGCAGACGTCGATCAGGGTTCCGATCAGCTCCTCGTCCCGCTCGATACGGTGGTAGCGGAGCGTGTTCCCGCCGACGAGGGCGACGGCCCAGCCGTAAGACCAGCCGCCGACGGCCATGTTCCAGTGGACCTGGAGCGCGGGCCCGTCGGGCACGCCGTCTTCCCAGTCGGCCAACTGGTAGGCGCTGCGGTTCTTCAGCTCGACCGGGGCGAGGACAGCGCCGGTCTCCGGGTCGAGCGCGTACCTGTCGACGTTGGACCGCATCCACGGCCGGTCGATGTTCGCGAGCATTCCCGGCGTCGGCACTGCCGGTATACCGGTCCGCTTCGTGAACAGGTGGGCAATGAAGTCCTCGATCTCAAGGCCGACTTCGGCGTACTCGCTCAGCTCGGCGTCCATCGGGACGGGCCGGCCGTGCTTCTCCTCGTAGACGTGGCGGGGACCCTGGTACTTGTTGAGGCCGAGGATCTTCGCGACCTCGGACCCGCCGATGCCGCTGCGGCGAACGTGTTCCCACTGGGCCCGGTACTCGGGGTCGTTCAGGTCACCAGCAGACAGCAGCAGCCGCGCCGTCGGCGCCCCGTACGCGAGGTCATCCGAAGTGGCCCCTTGCGGGGTCCACGGTTGGGTAGCCTGCTCAGGCAACGTTCCTTCTCCTTCGTTGGATCGTTCGGGAGATTGAGGCCGTCGAGCCATGCAGGGCTCGACGGCCTCCTCGTATGCGGGGGCCCTCACGACGCCTGCCGGGCCGTGGCCGCAGGCGGGTAGTCGTCGATCGGGGTCACGCCGCTCGCCGGTTGCAGGTCCGAGACCGAGCAGCCGATGACGCGCGCCATCGCGCGCAGCCGGTCCGGGTTCGCGTTGCGGCGGCCGGACTCGATGTCACACATCAGCTGGAAACTGATCCCGAGCTGCTCCGCCAGGGACTTCTGTGTCAGTCCGGCGTTCTCGCGTGCGCGTGTCACCGCCTCGGGAAGGTGATGGAAGGGCGCGCCTTTGCGGCGTCGCATGCGGGCGTTGTTCATGTACGCAGTCTATGCGTAGTGGCGCGTAGTGCGAACAATTCGCGCGCAGTTTGCAACATGTGTGACGTCAGTCACACGACTACGCGACACTTCTCGGCAGTCCGCCTGTTCGTGTAGCGGACTACTGCGTAGTTATGCGAACCTTTGCCGTATGGATGCGCAGACACCACAGCCCCCTGCGGAGGCTGTACTCATCAAGAAGGCTCTGGGCCGAGCCCGCCTCTCAGGGCGCGAAGCGGCACGTAGAGCCGCGCTAAGCGAGACCAGATGGCGGCAGATCGTCAACGGCTACCAGGACGTCGGAGGCGTACGGATCCCAGTCACCGCGCCCGACGAGACACTCGTCCGCATGGCGCAAGTTGTCAGCCTCACCTCGGACCAACTCCGAGAGGCGGGCCGCAGCGACGCCGCCGACCTCCTCGATGAACTCGCCGCACCGCCGACGCACGCGAGCACACTGGGAACCGCAGACAGCGCCCAGGTCGACGCGATCGCCGCCCTCCTTGCAACCCTCCCTCCCGAGGCACAAGACGAGGTACTGCGACGCGTCGGCCTCACCGCCGCGCCACCCGCCCAAGAAGAGGAGGCACCCGCACGCCGGGGCCGCCGAGCAGGCTAAATGATCACATGAACGTAACGAACTAGCAGGAAGCAATCAAGAGTTGACAAGCTGTCACATGATGCCCATTCGACTACAACGAGAGGCATAAGTGATAGACGTCCTGTTAGCCGGTGTCCTCGGTGCGGCGGTCCTCGCGATCGTCCTCCTCGCCCGGTCCGTCCGGAAACTCACGGAACAGACCAACCAGCTTCGCGCCGAGGTCACAGCCCAGAAGATCGCCGCGTTACAGCAGCGCACACCCATACCTGCACCGCTCAAAGAGGAACCCGAACCAACCCGGCGGAAACGCCACCTCGCGCTATACATGGGCGGCGGCGTAGCCGCCGTCATCAGCTCGCTCGGCGCACGTTTCCGCTCCTCATGGAAGCGAAGCCCCGCCCTTACTACGACCGGCACGGTCGCCGTCGTCGCATTAGCTTCTACCGCCGCGGCCTTATGTCTGCCCTCAGATGGCACAGCGTCAGATAGCCCTAACACGCCCCAGCCGGTCACCGCGTCGGATGCGCCCCGAACCGCTGTCTGAAGTTTCCCCGTGATCTTGGACACTCGATGGTTATGCCGTGAGGGCGTGTTGGTGCCGTTGTCTGGTCTCGGCTGGGGTGAGGTAGCCGAAGA
>NZ_JBEXEA010000081.1:0-12756 GCF_040606035.1 Streptomyces sp. NPDC005483 | reverse complement strand
AGCGCGTCCGGGACGATCCCGTGCTGGTAGAAGGGCGCGGCCACGGTGGTGCTGGTGCCGCCTCCCGCGCCGCCGTTGAACGTGCCGGGGAAGCCCTCCCAGGCCGTGCCGTCCGCGGACAGAGCGGCCCTCTGGGTGCCCCAGCCGGTCTCCCACAGGTACTTGTCGCCCTTGCCGACGGCCAGGGCGGTGCCGCCGACAGCCGTCACCCAGGCCGACTGGGCCGGGAAGTTGGTCTGCTTCAATCCTGTGGCCTCGGCGTTGTCGCCGTAGTCACCGGAGGAGAAGTAGAAACCTATGCCCTCGACGGCGCCGAGTTGGAAGACGCGGTCGTAGGCGGCCTGGATCTCCGGCGTCTGGTTGGCCTCCAGGTCGCCCCAGGAGTTGGAGACGATGTCGGCCAGGTGGCGGTCGACCACCGTGGACAGCGTGTCGTAGAAGGCGTCTGTGGAGCACGAGGAGGCGCCCACGTAGGTCACGTCCGCGGCCGGCGCGACTGCGTGCACGGCCTCGACGTCGAGGGTTTCCTCGCCGTACCAGCCGGCCGCCCCGCACTCCTCGGTGTCGGTCCAGTCGTTCGGCAGTACC
Source organism: Streptomyces sp. NPDC005483 (assembly GCF_040606035.1). Lineage (NCBI taxonomy): Bacteria > Bacillati > Actinomycetota > Actinomycetes > Kitasatosporales > Streptomycetaceae > Streptomyces > Streptomyces sp. NPDC005483. Next base: position 12,168 of record NZ_JBEXEA010000081.1, on the reverse strand, counting down.
TGCGTCAACTGACCGGGTTTCCAGGCGGCGTCGCCGTGCGCCTTCGCGTAGATGGCCGCGTCCTTGGCGATGGTCGGCGAGGCGTAGGCGTCGGTGATGGCGACGCGCACCCCCTTGCCGGTGTACTTCCCCGCGCCGTAGGCGGCGCGCAGTTGTCGGCCGGTGTAGCCCTTGACGGCGTACGGGATCTTCGTGCCGTAGGCGTCGGGCAGGGTGGTCGCGATCTTGGAACCGTAGTACGTGGAGAACGGCCCCGAGTTCACGAACACGTCCCCCGGCGGGGGCAGTTGGTCGTCATGGCCGAGTCGGCGCGGCGCGTTGTCCAGTCCGGTGACCGCCAGGACGGCACCGCTCACGGAGGACGGCACCGAGGCGGTGGCGGTCGGGGCGTGGTAAGTGCGGGCGCCCTTCGCGTAGTCGTGGAGCTGCGTGTCGAACGCCTTCTCCACGGCGGCCACCTCACCGGTGACGGACACGTAGTGCGGGGTGACGTCCGTGACCTTCAGGCCGGCCGACTTCAGCCAGGTTCTGACCGCGGCGACCTGGTCCCTGCTCGCGCCGAAACGGGCCTGGGCCTGCTGGGCACTCAGGTACTTCCCATACAGCGGCGAAGCGGGGTCGGCGACCGCGCGTGCGTAGTCGGCGAGACCCTTCGCGTCACGGCCGGCGAGGTAGACCCGTACGGAGATCTCCGCGCGATTCGGTGTGGCACCCCGGTCCGCCTTGGCCGTCGCCCACACCGGCTTGGTGCCGGCCAGTCCGTGCCGGCCCGGTGCGTCAGCGGCGTGTGCCTGGGGTGTACCGAGCAGCAGCGCGCCCGCGAGCAGCGGTAACGCTGCGATGCCCGCGCCGGCCCGCCGCATGGTGAGATCGTGTTTCATCAGCACTCCTGCCGTTCGGTTCCTTGCATGAAGCGGTCGGGCCGCTGGAAACCTGACCAGTGTTACGAACGGAACCGAAGCGCCTCCGAGTTCACATCGATGTGCTCGCGGCCGGTGTCACATCGAGCGTCGACGCCAAGCCAGTCCTGTTGGCACGCGGTCCTGGACGCCGTGGGGGAGGCAGCCACCGTGGAACTCGCTGTTGAGCGACGTCTGCCCGACAGTCGTGGTCATAGAGATGAGGGGGTGGTCCGGCTCACCGCACCAGATCGTTGCGGCTGTACTCGCGGAACGTCCTCCAGATCCGTTCCAGGTGCTCCGGCAGGACCACGTCGTGGTGTCCGCAAGGCAGCCTGAGTTCCTCGATGTGTCCGGTGATGGCCGGCGCCCAGTCCTTGACCGGGTCGGTGTGCGGGGGCTTGTCGGCGGTCGCCACCACCAGGAACGCGTCCCCCTCGAATGGCCGGGGTGTGTGGGTGAGGTACAGCCTGCCGTTGTTGAGGATGATGCGTCGTGCTACGGCGAACTCCTCGTCGGTCAGTTGCACCGGATTGGCCCGGATGTAGTCGTCCAGGTTCTCCAGCCGGAATCCGTCTCCCGCGGGGTTTCGCGAGGGCCCGTCGAGCGCGGGGTCGGTGGGACGCACAGACGTGTCCCCTGCGGCTCCTTGGTTCTGCCGCTCGGTCTCCAGGGAGGGGAACGAGTCGAGCAGGACGAGGGACGCGGTGCGTTCGCCGGCTTCCTGGAGCTGCACCGCGATCTCCTGGGCGATGACACCGCCCAGGGACCAGCCCAGGAGGTGGTAGGGGCCGGCCGGTTGGATCCTTCGCATCTCCTCGAGGTATTGGGCGGCCATCTCCCGCAGGGAACCTGGCAGCGGGTCGTTGTCGTAGAAGCCGCGGGCCTGTAGTCCGTAGAGAGGTGTCGAGGCGGAGACGTGCCGCGCGAGAGGTGCGTAGGCCCAGCTCAGTCCGGCCAGCGGATGGACGCAGAACAGGGGGCTGTCCGTTCCCGTGCCGCGAATGGGCAGGACGGTACGGAAGGCCTCCCACTGAGTCGACGGTCCCAGCCGGGGGGCGAGTTCCGCGACGGTCGGCGCTGCGAACAGGGCACGGAAGGGCACGTCGACGTGCAGCCTCTTGCGGATCACCGTGAGGAGTCGGGCCACGAGCAGCGAGTGTCCGCCCCGTTCGAAGAAGGAGTCGTGGATGCCCACCCGGGGGATACCGAGGACTTCGGCGAACACCTCGCAGAGGATTGCTTCCCGCGCGGTTCGCGGCTCGCCCGAAGGTGTCCTGACAGCGAGACCGACGGACAGCAGTGCCTCGCGGTCCACTTTGCCGTTGGCGGTCAGCGGCAGCGCGTCCAGGACGGTGAGGCTCGTGGGGAGCATGTAGGCGGGCAGCAGGCCGACCAGTTCCTCACGGACGCGTTCCTCCAGGAGGTCCTGGCCCGGCGCGGGAACCACCCAGGCGGCGAGCAGACGTCCCGCGGCGCCGTCCTCCCGCACGGTGACCGCGGCCTGTCGGACGCCGGCGAGAGAGAGCAAAGCGTTCTCGATCTCCCCAGGCTCGACGCGGTGGCCGCGGATCTTGACCTGCCGGTCCGCGCGTCCCAGGAACTCCACCTGCCCGTCGCGGCTCAGGCGCGCCAGGTCGCCCGTGCGATACATCCGCTCGCCGGGCTGCCCGTAGGGGTCGGCGACGAACCTGTGTGCCGTCAGTCCGGGACGGTTCAGGTAGCCGCGGGCCAGTCCGGGCCCGGCCACGTAGAGCTCGCCCGGCACGCCCGGCGGGCAGAGCCGCAGACGGGCGTCGAGCACATAGGCCTGGGACCGCGGCAGGGGGCGGCCGATGGGAACGCCGGCAGTTGCGTCCAGGTCGTCGGCGCGCACTGTGTGGGTGGTGGAGAACGTGGTGTTCTCCGTGGGGCCGTAGCCGTTGGTCAGACGCAGGTGGGGGAGGCGGTCCAGAAGGGCCCGGCAGTGGGCGGGCGACAGGACGTCGCCACCGGCCAGCAGGTGGCGTACCGGACGGAACATCTCCGGGTCGGCGTCCACCATCTCGTGGAAGAGACCCGCGGTCAGCCAGCAGACGGTGACGCGGTGTTCGGAGAGGAACTCCCCCAGTTCCATTGGTCCCATACGGCGCGTGGCCGGCAGGGCCAGGCGGGCTCCGTTGAGCAGCGCCCCCCAGATCTCGAAGGTAGCGGCGTCGAAGGAGACCGCAGCGAGCTGGGCGACCGTGTCATCCGGTGCGAGATCGGCGTAGGCGGCGGGTGACACGAGGTCGGTCACCGCGCCGTGGGTGACGGTGGTGCCCTTGGGGCGGCCGGTGGACCCGGATGTGTAGATGACGTATGCGGGGTGGTCGGCAAGGAGTGGGGACGTGCGGTCGCCGTCGGTCAGGTCGTCGTCGGGCATGCTCGCCGACAGACGGGACTCGTCGAGATCCAGCGTGGGGATGTTCAGCTCCGGCAGGCCCTCGCGGACGGCGGAGGTGGTCAGCACGAGGAGGGGCCGTGCGTCATCGGCCATGTAGGCGATGCGGTCCGCGGGATAGGCCGGGTCGAGCGGGAGGTAGGCTCCGCCCGCTTTCAGGACGGCCAGCAGCGCCATGACGAGCAGGGGAGAACTGTCCAGGGCGACCGCGACCAGGCTCTCTGGGCCCACCCCGTGCCGGATGAGCACTCGGGCCAGTTGGCTGGCACGCGTGTTCAGGTCCCGGTACGTCCACTGGACGCCCTGGTGGATCAGGGCCGGCCGGTCTGGCGTGGCTGCCGCGTACCGCTCGAACAGGCCGGGGACCGTGAGCGCCGGCTCTGCAGCGTGCCCGACGGCGTCCGCGTGCGGGTCCGGGACCGCGGCGAGGAGGCGCCGGCGCTGTGCGTCCCCCAGCACCGGCACGTCGTGCAACGGCAGGCCGGGATCGTCCCTCAACGCGGTGACGAGATGGCCGACCGTGTTCTCCAGCAGGGCGCTGACCAGGTCGGCGTCGATGGACTCCACAGCCTGGACGGTCACCTGAAAACCGGTGGTGAAGTCGTCGACGGAAACGGTCAGCGGGTAGTTGTTCCGCTCCTGTGAGAACAGCACCCGCGCGCCGTCCAGCCCCACACGTGTGCCGGGCGGGCTGCTGTAGCGGTAGTTGAACAGGGAGGTGAAGAGCGGGCTCTGCGGCGGTAGTCCACTGGCCTGCTGGGCCACCGACAGCGGCGCGTGTTCGTGCGCGAGCAGCTCGGCCAGGCGGTGCCGCATACCTGCCACGGCCTCGTGCACGCTGGGCGCGCCGGTGTCCATGCGGACCGGGAGGGTGTTGATGAACAGCCCGGGGACCCGGTCCGCTCCCGCACCGCCCCGCAGGCGCCCGAACAGCAGCGTGCCGAAGACGACGTCGTCACGTGCCGAGGTCGCCGCGACCACCCGCGCCCAGGCCACGTGGAAGAGGACTGCCGCGCTCACGCCCAGGTCGCGCGCCGTCTCCCGCACCTGTCCGGCCAGAACCGGGCCCACGGCCCGTGTGGCGTCACGGACAGTTGACCCGTCGCCGCGGACGTCGACCAGGCCGAAGGGAGCCGTCGGCTCGGTGACGTCGGCCAGGAGACGGCGGAAGAACGCCTCCTGTTCCTCCCGCGATGTCTGCTGACGCGCCCGCATGACGAATTCACGGAACGGAACCGGGGCCGCGAGCTGGTCCTCCCGGCCGTCCATGACCGCCGCGATCTCGCCGATCAGCCCGTCGAGACCGGTGTGGTCCTGAATGAGATGGTGCACTTGCACCAGCAGCGGCCAATGGCCGTCCACCCGGTCATGGCTCATGGTCACGCGCAGCAGCGGGGCCTGCCCGAGCGGCATAACGGAGCCCGCGGCAGCCAGGAGTTCCTCGGTCACGTCCGTGCAGCCTCCGGGCAGAGGTACTTCACGTACCGGCACCACCGCCTGGCGCAACACCACCTGCACGGGCTCTGCCGGCCCGTCCCACACCATGGCCGTGCGCAGTACGTCGTGGCGGTCCACCACCCGCTGCAACGCGGCCAGAAACGCCGAGCGCCGTTGACGGGTATCGAAGGCGAGGACGGTCGGCAGCACGTACACGTCGCTGTTGCCGTCGGCGCTCATCAGGGAGTGGAAGAAGATGCCTTCCTGCAACGGGGCCAGCGGATAGACGTCCGCCACATTCGCCGTGCCACCGGGTATGCGCCGCGCGACGGCCGCCAGCAGGCCGGCCGACGGGGATGGGGCGACCGCTGCTTCCGGTGCCTCCGGCTCCTGCGCGTCGGTCATCAGGGTGCTCGCCGCGGCCAGTCCCGCGACGGTCGGGGAGACGAACAGACTGCGGATGTCCACGGCGACGCCTTGTTCCCTGAGCCGCTCGGTCAGGGTGACAGCGGCCAGGGAGTGCCCGCCCAGCTCGAAGAAGGAGTCGTGGATGCCGATACGTGTCACGCCGAGCACGTCGGCGAAGACCGCGCACAGCAGTTTCTCCTTCGCGTCGCGCGGACCGTCGGTGTTATGGCCGCCGAGTTCCGGCGCGGGCAGGGCCCCGCGGTCGAGCTTGCCGTTGACCGTCAGGGGCAGCTCTTCGACCACCGTGACGAACGGCACCATGTACGAGGGCAGAAGGCGTGCCAGATGGGCGCGCAGTGTCCGGCCGGTCACGTCGGCGGCGGCAGGGTCGAGCACCGCGTAGGCCACGAGCCGTTGGTCCGCGTCCTGTTCCTGGCGCACCAGTGCTGCCGCCTGGGTGACCGCCGGGTGCGCCATCAGCGCGGTCTCGACCTCGCCCAGTTCGATCCGGAAGCCGCGGATCTTGACCTGGTCGTCGCCGCGCCCCAGGTACTCCAGTTCGCCCGCGGTGTTCCAACGCGCGATGTCCCCGGTCCGGTACATCCGGTCGCCGGGGCGGCCGAAGGGGTCGGCGAGGAAGCGTCCGGCCGTCAGCGCGGGGCGTCTCAGGTACCCGAGCCCCACGCCGCTGCCGCCCACGTACAGCTCACCTGAGGCACCGGGCGGCACGGGACGCATCCTGGCATCGAGAACGTAGGCCCGCACACCGGGGACGGGACGCCCGATCGGGCTGCCGTGCTCGGTCCGGCCGGCGGTGCCGGCTGTGAGGGGGACGTGTGTGACGTGCACCGTCGTCTCGGTGATTCCGTACATGTTCACCAGCCGCGGGGTGTCCTCGGGGTGACGGTCGTACCACCTCACGAGCCGGGCGGTGTCCAGCGCCTCCCCGCCGAAGATCACCAGGCGCAGGCAGAGTTGGGCGCTGGTCCGCGGATCCGCGGAGTCCGCCAGATCCATCTGGTAGAAGGCGCTGGGCGTCTGGTTGAGGACGGTAACCCGCTCCCGGGCCAGGAGACGCAACAGGTCGCGAGGGGAGCGGGAGGTGTCGAAGGGGACGACGACGAGCCGGCTGCCGTGGGTCAGTGCACCCCAGATCTCCCACACCGAGAAGTCGAAGGCGAAGGAGTGGAACCAGGCCCACACGTCGTCGCCGGTGAACCCGAAGGTGTCACGCGTGGACCGCAGAAGAGCGGCCACGTTCGCGTGGGTGACGAGAACGCCCTTCGGTCTGCCGGTGGAGCCGGAGGTGTAGATCGCGTAGGCGGGGTGTTCGGCGGTGAGCACGGCTGTGCGCTCATTGTCGGTGACGTCACTGTCGTCGGCCGCGGCGCAGAGACGGACGGTCGCAAGGTCGTCCAGGCAGACGCGTTCCACGCCCTCGCACGCGGAGAGACAGGCCGCCGTGGCGGAGTGGGTGAGGACGACGGTCGCTTGGGCGTCGTGCAGCGTGTACGCAATGCGCTCGGTGGGGTACCCGGGGTCGATGGGCAGATAGGCGGCTCCGGCCTTCATGACCGCCAAGGCGGCGACGATCAGCTCTTCGGAGCGGTCCAGGGCTATGCCCACAAGGTTGCCGGGACCGGCGCCCCGGTCGATCACGAGCCGTGCCAGGCGGTTGGCACGCTCGTTCAATTGCCGGTAGGTCAGGGCGTTTCCGTCGCGGATCACTGCCACGGCGTCGGGCATCCGGGCCGCCTGCTGTTCGACCATCGCGTGCAGGGTGCTCGGTGGCGCCCCGGAGTCCGGCACGGGCGGCGCCCCCAGGAGCTGCGCCCGTTCCCCCGCCGACAGCATGTCGACGTCGTCGATCCGCAGCCCCGGATCACCGGTCAGCAGATCCAGGACGCGCACGAAGCGCTGCACGAGCAAGTGAGCGGAGGCCTCGGTGAAGAGGTCCGTGGCGTACGTGAGAGCACCGACAAGGCCCGCGGGTTCACCGCCGCCCGACACCTCCTTGAGCTCAAACGTCAGGTCGAGTTTGGCCGGGGTGTGTCCGGTCGGCACGGCCCGCGCCACGACGCCGGGAAGAGCGAGGACAGCCTCGGAGTGGTTCTGCAGCAGGAGCATCACCTGGAACAGGGGGTGCACAGCCGTCGAGCGTTCCGGGGACAGGTCCTCCACCAGGTCCTCGAACGGCAGGTCCTGGTGGGCGAGGGCGCCCAGCACCACGTCCCTGGTCCGGGACAGGAGCTGTGCGAACGAGGGGTTGCCACTCAGGTCGTGCCGCAGCACCAGAGTGTTGATGAACGGCCCGACCAGCGTGTCGAGCTTCTCGTCCGTGCGTCCGGCGACCACCGTGCCGATGGGCACATCGTGACCGCCGCCCAGCCGCAGCAGCAAGGTGGCGAGGGCGGCCTGCAGGATCATGAACGGCGTGACGTCGTGGGAGCGGGCGAGCGCGGCAAGGCGCTGGTGCAAGGACGCGGACACGCGCAGGTCGACGCTCGCGCCCTTGTGGGCGGCCGTGGCACGGCGCGCACGGTCCAGCGGCAGCGGCGTCTCCCGCGGGCTCGCCTCCAGAACGGTGCGCCAGTACGCCAGTTGACGGTCGCGCTCACTGCCAGGAGCGCCGCCCGCGTCGAGGAGCCGGGACTGCCACCGGGCGTAGTCCGCGTACTGCACCGGCAGTTCGGGCCAGTCCGGTTCCCGGCCTTCGACGCGGGCCCGGTAGGCCGTCGAGACGTCGTGTGCCAGGACCGCCGTGGACCATCCGTCGCTCGCGACGTGGTGCAGGTTCAGAACCAGCACCCAGCCGTCGGCCCGTACGCCCAGGAGGCCGACCCGCAGCGGGGCCTCCCTCGCGAGGTCGAACCGGTAGGACGCCATCTCCGCGATCCGCCGCGCGAGTTCCTCGTCGGTGAACGGACCGGGCTCCACCGTCAGCACCCCGGTGCGGGCGCTCGCCGGAAGCAGACGCTGCCGCGGCTCGCCCGCAACGGTCTCGATGACCGTGCGCAGGATGTCGTGCCGGGCTGTCACGTCACGCAGCGCGGCATCCAGCGCCCCGACGTCCAGCGAACCCTCCAGCCGCATGGCCGCCGCGACGTTGTACGTGGCGTTGGGGCCCTCCAGCCGCCCGAGGAACCACAGCCTGCGCTGGGCCGGGGACAAGGGTGCGTGCGCCGGGCGCGGCAGTCGTTCCAGCGGGGGGCGCTGCGGTGTGTCGAGCCGGCCCAGGCGGGCGGCCAGTCCGGCGACGGTGGGATGCGTGAAGACGTCCGCCAGCGGCAACTCGGCACCCGTGGCGGCCCGGACGCGGCCGGCCAGGCGGGTGGCCAGCAGGGAGTGGCCGCCCAGGTCGAAGAACGAGTCGTGAATCCCTACCCGGCCCAGACCGAGCAGGTCGGCAAACGCCGCGCACAGGATTTCCTCCAGCGCGGTACGGGGCCCGTCCTGCGAGGTCAGCGACGTGAAGTCGGGTTCGGGCAGAGCTCGCCGGTCGAGCTTGCCGTTCGCCGTCAAGGGCAGTGCGTCCAGGACCACCACGGCGGCCGGCACCATGGGGGCGGGCAGCTTGTGGGCGACGTGAGCCCGCACGGCGCTGCCTTCCACTGCGCTCGAGCCGTCCGCCCGCACCACGTAGCCGATGATCTGCCCGTCGGGCCCGTTCCCGCGCACCACCGCTGCCGCCCCGGTCACGTCCGAGTGCGTCAGCAGCGCCGCCCGCACCTCACCGAGTTCGATCCGGAAGCCACGCACCTTCACCTGGTCGTCGGTGCGGCCCAAGTACTCCAGCAGGCCGTCCGCCCGCCATCGGACGAGGTCTCCGGTGCGGTACATCCGTTCGCCCGGCATCCCGTACGGGCAGGCCACGAAGCGCTCCGCGGTCAGCCCCGGCCTCCCCAGATATCCCCGCGCGAGTTGCGCACCGGCCAGATACAACTCACCCGCCGCCCCCACCGGCACCGGGGACAACCCGCTGTCCAGCACGTACGCCCGCGTATTCCACACCGGTCGGCCGATCGGCACCCCGCCCTCGGGGGGTGCGTCAGCCGCGCGGACGCCGAAGGCCACACACCCGACAGCGGCCTCCGTCGGGCCGTATTCGTTCACGACCGTCACCTGCGGATGTGCCGCTCGCAGCCAGGCCAGTTGTTCACCGTGCAGCCCTTCGCCGCCGAGCACCACCTCACCGTCGAGCAGTTCTCCCGCGTTGCGGTCGGACAGCAGCGCCAGGTGGCTCGGGGTCGCCTTGAGGAAGCTCAGCGCCCGCCCCGCGGGGAGCCTCTCCTGGACGTCGCCGCCCAGCAGAGTGCCACCGCACATCAGGGTCCCGAACAGGGCGGTCACGGTCAGGTCGAACGCCACCGAGGAGTGCAGCAGTGTCGTGCCCGACAGTCCGGGGTAGGTGTGCGCGGCCCACGTCAGGTAATGACACACGGCCTGGTGGCTGACGATCACACCTTTGGGTTGTCCGGTGGATCCGGAGGTGTGGATGACGTAGGCCGGTTGCGCGGGCAGCAGGCGGCCGTGCCGGTCGTCGTCGGTCAAGTCGTCACCGCTGTACGAGCCCAGGGCAGTCTGCGTGGCCGCATGGTCGAGGACGACGGGGGTGAGATGGGCCGGGACCGAGGAGACCGTGCCGGTGGAGACGACGGCCGCAGAGGGGGCGGCGTCGGCGAGGAGGTAGCCGATCCGGTCGGCCGGATACGCCGGGTCGACGGGCACGTACGCGGCGCCGGTCTTGACCACGGCCAGCAGGGCGACCACCAGATCGGCCGAACGCTCCAGCACGACGGCCACCCGGTCCCCGGCAGCGACCCCCCTGCCCACCAGCAGCCGCGCCAGACGATTCGCCCGCGCGTTCAACTCCCCATACGTCAAACAGACTTCCCCGAACACCACGGCCGTGGCCGCCGGCGTCCGAGCGACCCGCACCTCGAACAACTCCGGCACCGTCCGAGCCGCTACCTCGCACAAGGGACCGGCCCCCCAGGCCAGCGTCCGCTCACGCTCAGCCTCGCTGAGGAGCTCCCACCTGCCGATGACGTCATCGGGCGCCGCTTCCGCCAGTTGGTGCAGGGCGTTGCGGAAGTACTCGGCGGTGCGCTCGCTCTTCTCCCCCGCCGATGCGGCGGCACGGGCGTCGACCGTGACGGTCACCGGGGCGCCCGGCCGAGGCTCCCGCACCGTGATCGACAGGTCGTGGAACTCCCCGCCCGAAAGACCGTGCACCTGGACCGGGATGTCACCGAAGCTGACGTCGTAGTCGAACAGCATCACGTTGACCACGGCGGCGAACAGCGGCCCCCGGCCCACAAGATGGAGATCCCGGAGGATGTCCTCGTAGCGGTACCGGTCGTGCCTCAGGGCCTCTCGCAGCGTGTGCGAGACATGACGGACGAACTCCGTCACGGTCTGCTCCGGCCGCAAGTGAAACCGGATCGGCAGGATGTTCGACATCATGCCCGGGGTGCTGAGCTGAAGACGCCCCTTGCGGCCGGGCACCGGAACACCCAGGACGACCTCGTCGGTACCGGTCCGGGCGCCCGTGCTCACCGCCGCGGCCGCGATGAGCACGGCGGAGAGACTCGTGCGCAGCTTTCGGGCCAGCGCCCTCAGTCCCTCCGCGATCCTGGGCTCGATCTCGCCCGACGAGCGGGCCGGGCCGTCCAGCGGGGTGGACCCGCCACGATCAGCCTCGACCAGCGACTCAGGGCGGTCGGCGAAGACCGCACGCCAGAACTCCCGATCGGCCTGGAAGCGCGCTGACGTCCGGTATGCGCGATCTGCCTCGATCAGCAGAACCGACGAGGGGAATGCACCTTTCTCGACCGGGGTCCCGCGGGTCAGGGCTGTGTAGATTTCCGCGCAGCGCGCCACCATCAGCGATCCGCTGTAACCGTCACCGATGATGTGGTGCACCCGCTGGTACCAGAAGTAGCGGCTCTCTCCCACCGCCAGCAGCGCCTGAGTGAACAGGGGGCCCTTCAGCAGATCGACGGGACGGCTCACGTCGTCCCGCATCCACGCCTCCGCCGCCGCCTGCGGCTCCGCTTCCCCGCGCAGGTCCACGACGACGGGGCGCCACTGCGGGTCTCGGGCGAACCGCTGAGCGACCGAGCCGTCCTCCGCGACCTCGAACCGCACCTGCGCCAGGTCGGCCTCCTCGACCAGCCGGCACAGCGCGGACAAGAACATGCCGACGTCCAGCGGCCCCCTCAACTCAACATATTCGGCGATGTTGTAGGCGGCGCTGTCGGGTTCGAGCTGCTGGGCGGTCCACACCCCGAGCTGTCCGGCGGTCAGCGGCCCCCTGTCGCCCGCGAAGTCGACCATTCTCTCCCCCTGTGATGTTCCTGTCGAAGGCCGGCGCCACCCGCACGCGGCGGCCGTGAGCGGTGACCGACCGGCGATCACGCCGGACCGTCTTCCGGTGGCAGAGGGTCCGGACGCCGGCTCAGTCGCCTCGGTCGCCGTCCATGGCGTCGGCCAGGCTCTTGGGCCGCAGATCGGTCCACGTGCGCTCGACGTAGTCCAGACACTCCTGACGCGCAGCCTCGCCGAAGACGACGTCCCAGCCGGCTGGCACATCGGCGAAGACCGGCCACAGAGAGTGCTGCCGTTCCGCGTTCACCAGCACCACGAACCTGGCGTCCTGGTCCTCGAACGGATTCGTCATCGTCAGCTCCTCCGCCTGCCCGCGCATGGAGACATGCGCCTCACTCACATGTTGCCCTCTCAACCTAAATGAGCATACATGTCGAGCAAAACACGTTTGCCTCACCCTTGGACGTGTTCGACCCTGGTGCGCCGCATGCGGGTGGGTCCAGTCGCTGAGTAACGGCGCATCGCGCGGCCTCGGGGCGACGATGTTGCTGTCGCCTAACGAGCTCGTGCATGGTTGGCGGTGGCACGTCGAGGGGTGCGAACTTGCCGGTATTCACACTCGTTCATCGGTCGCGAGGGTGACCGCCTGCTGGTGGGAGAGCAGTGCGGCAA
>NZ_JBEXEA010000080.1:0-14224 GCF_040606035.1 Streptomyces sp. NPDC005483 | reverse complement strand
CCGCGCCTCAACCGTTCGACCGAGGAGACCTGGTGCCATTCCGGCCGGTCGGTCATCTGGTTGATCCGCCCGGGCCGGTGCCCGGACCAGGATCGCCCATCGAAGCGCATACGTATGTCGTCGCTCCACACGGATGCCACCGGTACCTGTGGGCCCTCTCGCGTCACGGAGTGGCTGTCCCACCAGGAGGATTTGTCTGCGACTGTTCTGGTTATGCTGCACACATGAAAGACGTTCAGGATGCAAACGGCCACTGCAGAAAGATGATGGTGCATTACGCCAAGGACCACTACGGCTCGGCCACTGAGCAGGAGTTCGAGGTCCTCCCGAAATAGCTAAACGACAGTGGTTTGTTCGAAGTCTCCATCCAGGGGCATCTCTCGTGGACCTTCCGTCCCGCCGAGCAGAAGGGCGAGTACGACGTCTACGGCATGGGCTGGTTCCCCGACTTCCCTGATGCCGACAACTTCCTCGCGCCCTTCCTGGACAAGCAGAACCCCACCGTCAGACTGACCGGTTGGCTGCAAAATCAAGCCTGACCAAGAGCCAGGAGGATGTTTCGCGGCACCTCTTACGCGCTCAATTCCTCTTCGGCGGTGCGCGCGGATGACGCGAAAGGGAAAGACATGCGGGCCACGGAGGATCACCGCAACGACCCGACATTTCCGCCTGAAATACCCTTCCGTCACCTGGGCTAATCCGCGCCCAGCCTAGCGAATGAGAACCCCCGCATGGAGAAACCTGCCCAGTCCCAAGACCAGCTCCCAGCGTACAGTGCCCAGCTCTAGCGCCCACGATGAAAGCGGCAAGCAGCAGGAACTTCTCGCCCCGTCGCAGGTGTGCTAACCGCAGAAGACCACATGGAGATCATTCGCAACGCCAGTACTCCGTTCTCCCCTACGGTGACACCCAACAGACCCACATATGGCTTCACCATGTCGGGACTGGACAGACAGCGGTTGCAGGGATCTACGCTGATGAGCTGAGGGACCATATTCCTGGTTTCGGGGATACGGTTCGGGTGTTGGAGGAGCAGCGGACTCTCACCCATGAGGAGCACATGCAGGTGCTTCGGGCCCATGATTACGTTCTCGCTCGCGGTGGAACCACCCAGCAGACCTACAAGAGGTTGCAAAACGTGAGGAACGGAAGCACCCGGATCGCGCAGACGTATCTTCAAGAGATCGAGGAGGCGCTCGGGACGAGATTTCTCCGGGCCAAGGTGATTGAGCAGCAGCGAGAACTTACCCAGGCCGATCACATGAAGGTTCTCCGGAGCAGGGGTTTCCGCGTTCCTCCGCGAGGGGCCACGGCGCGCACCGCAGATTGGTGCGCGACAGTGCTCACGGGAATGATGAGGAATCTGAAGAGCCAATACGCTGCGGAGATCGCCGCAGTGACTGCGGCGAGTGTCGACGGAGATGATCCAGGGCGCCCCCGGAACTGATGAACAGGGAACAGTGCCCCGACACCGATAGCTCACTGTGTGCTGACCACGATGGGACTGGGCGGCCGTGTTGCCGGTTCCTCAGCCCGGGCGTGGATCATGGGCCCCGCTCGTGCTGAGGGCTGAGGGCTGAGGGTGCGCGGGGGCTGCGCAGGTCCGGGTTCAGAAGCCCGGGCGGATCAGGCCGGTCCGTTTGGCTGTGGCCAGTACCGGTGTGGTCTCGATGGCGGTGATCTGGTCCATCTTGCCGATGGTGTCGGTGAGGAAGCGGTAGAGGGCGTCGAGGTCCTTGGTGGTGACCATGACCAGGAGATTGGTGGGCCCGGTGGTTGCCGCGGTGAAGCGGACGGCGGGTTCACGGCTGAGGTGTTCGCCCGCCGCCTGGAGGGCGTTCGGTTTCACGGACAGCCACAGCTGGGCCTTGACTCCCAGCCCGAGCAGGGCCAGGTCGGTTTCGGTGACCAGACGGATCGTGCCGTCGTGGAGCAGGGTCTCCAGGTGGCGCCGGGCGGTGCGGGGCGTGGTGCCGGCCCGCTCGGCGAGGGTGGCGTAGTCGGTGCGGCCGTCTTCAGCCAGGGCCTGGATCAGTGCCAGGTCGGCCTCGGACAGCGGGGCCGGTGACCGTGTGCTGAGCGGGAACGGCCGTACCCCCAGGCAGGCCGTCTCCTCGTCGCTCAGCAGCCGAGTACCCCAGTTGAGGGAGGCGGGGAAGATCCTCATCAGGGTGTGAGAGGTCCAGCTGTAGACGGCGGCGGTGGCCGGCAGGTCGCGCAACAGCAGACGGTTGCGCTGCTCCGTTCCGTCCAGATGGAAGATGGCGCTGATCTCGTCCCCGCCGCCCAGGACGTCCACCCACAGGGTGTCAGCGCGGCGGGCCAAGGTGGAGGCGACCGTTCTGACGCGGTCGGGACGGCAGCGGATGCGCAGGGCCATGGGCACCAGATGGGGAAAGCGGATCGGGTTGCGCTCTGCGGTGGCGCGCAGGGTGCCGTCGGCGTACAGCGGCCCAGCCCGCCGCACCACGGTGCGCTCGGACAGTCCCAGGCAGGTGGCGACGGCACGCCAAGAAGCACGCGGCGCGGCAATCAGAGCGGCGGCGATCCGTCGATCCGTCTCATCCAGAGTTTGGCGCACAATCAGCGATCTACCCAAATCACATGGCGCATGACCAGCCTTCTTAGCATTAATCATGGCGCTACATCATCGAAACGCCGACGCTTACTCACGTCGAGGTCGGGGGGTTGGTGCCCGTTCGACCCGGTCTGCGGCGATCGCTGCAGCGGAACCGCTCGTGCCAATGACGAAGGAAAAGACTGTGACCCGCCTCCGTATCCTCACCCTGTCCGGGAGTCTGCGCCGCGACTCGTTCAACACCGCTCTGCTGCGAGAGGCTGAACGGCTGGGCGTGCACGACCACTTCGACCACTTCGACGGACTCGGCCGTCTTCCGCACTTCAACGAGGACGAGGAGCACCCCGCCCCGCCTGCCGTAGCCGAGCTGCGCCGCCGCGTGCAGGAGGCAGATGCGGTGCTGATCGCCACACCCGAGTACAACGCCTTGATACCGGGCGCGCTGAAGAACGCCCTGGACTGGCTCTCGCGCCCGGCCGAGGACGGCGGTCCCGCCCTGCTGCTGAAGCCGGTCGGCGTCATCGGAGCTTCACCCGGTCCTTTCGGCACCGTCCGGGCGCAGTTGGCGCTGCGTCAAGTACTGCACAAGATGAACGCCCGTGTCGTGCAGCAGCCGGAGTTCTTGCTCTTCCAGGCCCACCAACAGTTCGACGACGACGGCCGCCTCCCGAGCGGCACCCCGCCTCAGCAACTGCTGTCCGCGCTGCTCGACGCCCTTGGCCAACTCGCCGCACAGGACCAGCGATAGGAAGGGCGTGACATGCGACAGGTCGGAAATCTGAACGAGCAGTCCGCTGTGCGCTCGCTCGAACTGGGCGACGTCCGGCTAACGTATGTCGTCGACGGCGCCATGGCGATGCTGCCCTCCGCCTTCTTTCCCGATTTCGCCCCGACCTACTGGGCCGACCGCGCGGAAGCTCTCGACGCGAGTGGCAGGGTTGCTATGTCGGCTGGTGGTCTGCTGGTCGAGCGGGACGGGCGCAGCCTGCTGATCGACGCCGGTCTGGGCCCGGTCAGCGGACCGGTCCACGTCTTCGACGACGTGGTGGGCCACAGCAACAGCGGCGCACTGCTGGAGGTGCTCACCGCGCTCGGGCGCACGCCTGAGGACATCGAGGCGGTGGCCTTCACCCACCTGCACGTGGACCACACCGGCTGGGCCTTCTCGCCGGACAAGACGTTCCCGCGCGCGCGTTACCTCGTCGCCGCTGCCGAGTGGGCGCCGCATGAGTGCGGCACGGCGGTGCCAGGCGCGCCGGCGGCGGAGATCCTCACACGTATCGGCGAGGTTTACACCCCGGTCGATGACGGCCAGGAGATCTTTCCTGGAGTGCGGACCCTTATCACACCCGGGCATTCACCAGGGCACACCTCGTATGTGATCTCCGCCGGAAGTGAGCGGGTGGTGGTGCTCGGGGACGTGTTCCACACCCCGGCACAGATGGCACACCCAGAGTGGCCTTCTCGGCCCGACATGGACCATGCGGGGGTGACGGCGGGCCGCAGGCGCATCACCGCGGAGCTGGCCCGGCCGGGCAGCCTCGGTTTTGCGTTCCATTTCGGTGACCAGGCGTTCGGTCGACTGACCGGCACCCGGTGGGAACCTGTCCCGGCCGCCGTGCTCCTGCCGAGCCCAAGGACGCTCTGAGGACCGGACGGGGCGAGATCCACAACTTCGACGCTGTGGTGCATGACCAGGACGGCGAACCCGTCACGCCCCGATTCCGGGGGTGAGGTCGGCGAGTGCATTGATGAGGGCCTCGCCGCCGACCTCATCAGCCCCATGCCGGCGGCTGTGGCCAAGCACACCCACGTGCCCTAGCCTGCGGCCGAGCCCAACATCGGCTCCTTGAGCACCCGCTGCATCCCCCCGCGGGTCGGGCGGCCCAGCCGGGCAGTGTTCCAGCACCCGAGCGGTCTCGGTGTAGAAGGCGTTCTGCGCGGCCTCGCCGCCATCGGGCGTGGCGCGCGCGACCATCATCAGGCGCTGTGCTGAGGATTGCCCCTTCGTCCATATCAGGCCTCGTGTACGGCTGGTCGCGGCGGCTCCGGCACCGAGAACGGAAAGCGTCCGCCTGACACGCGGTCCCGTGGTAGCCGGCTGCGGCACACCCGCCACCGGGGGGCGTTCGATCCCCACCTGGAACAGGTGGGGATCGAACGCCCCCCTGCCAGCATGAATACCGTCGCTGGTGGAGCCGCCGGGCTGTCGGCGCCGTGGGTGACCTTGCTGCGTAGCCTGACACTTCTCCATCCGGCCGATCACATGCTCCACTCGCGCTCGGACCTTGCGGTGGGCGGCGTTTTCGATCGCTCCGGGCGCACACGAGGTGGTGACGCCCAAATCACTCGGCTGGCCATGACCACGGCGTGGCCAGCCCCACTGCCATGAAGGGGGCTTTCTGAGGGCGGTTTTCCTCGGCTGTCCCCCGCAGGACGGTGCGGCAGGTGCAGAGCGAGCTTCAGATGCTTGCGGTCACTTGACGATACCGACACTCGCCGTCTGGTTGTCGGCGCTTCCCAGGCTGGACAGCCAGTAGAACTTGCCGACGGTGAGGATGGTGTTGCCGCTGGAGTTGCGCAGCTTCCACTGGTAGTTGGTGTTGTTGATCACCGAAGAGATGCGGCCCTGGCCCGTGGCCGGGATGTTGACCCAGGAGTCCGACCAGCCCCACTTCACTCCGAAGAAGTCCCCGCCGTAGTTCTGGTCCGCGAAGACGCAGAACTCGTATGTGGCAGCGGGGCAGGGGTCCTGCGCCGTTGCGGCGGACGCCGGGCCGGCCGTGCCGACCAACGCCAGTCCTGCTGCGGCCACGAGACCCATGGACGACGCTGCGAGACGCTTCTTCCAGCTGTTCAACTTATGCTGCCTCTCTTTGGCTGCTGTCATCGAGAACCGATCGGCTCCCGTACGGCAACGCAACGACGACCCCGGTGGGTTCACGGCGAATTACTCCCAGCCGAGGTGCTGGGCCGGCTGACCTACGCGCTTGCCCCGCTGGTCGCGGCGCCGGGGACAGGTCGGCTTGATTGCTACAAGGAGGGGACGAGGTAGGGAGTGGGCGGTGTTCACGACGGTGGGGTGGCAGGACGGGCGTACCGGACTTGTCCGGGGTCCCGAGTTCGAGTGCACATCGTCCACAGCGGAATCCCGCCCGGTTGGTCAGGAGGTCGAGGGGATGTTCCAGGGTGTACAGGCGTCGCCACCGGTGTAGTTCGGCCCGCAGACCCTGAAGGTGACGACTTTCTTGCACGATCGGGCCGGTTCTCCGGAGTGAAATGTAGGTCCCGGAGCCGTGGGCCCCTGCGGGCGGAGACGACCTGGGCGGGATGACACCGCCGTGTCCCCGGAGCGGACAACCCCCGCACGTGTGGGTTCTCCGCAGCACCGCGCCAGCCGACTCCTCGTTCGCTGGGCGGCACTCGCCTCAGCCCGTCCGACCGGACCGGCGCCGCAGCAGATTTCTGCCGCCGGCCCGGCCGCGGGCATCGTGGGGTGTGCCGTCGGCTGCCGGTACGCCAGGGCCCGCCGCGACGACCCGCCCGTGCCTCCGGCCCGATTCATCGCCGCAGTACCCTTTCCAGCCACTGGCGGACGGCAGAAGCGGTGGCAGCGGGGTCCTCCTCCATCAGGGAGAAATGGTCCCCCGGGACCGCCAGCGCCTCGCGCACCCAATGCGTGGGAACCTGCCAGTCCCGGCCACCATCAGTGATCATCGGTTCGGAGGCTTGGAGGAGCAGCGTGGGCACCTCCAGGCGAGCCGGTTCCCACTCCGCGAAGAGACCCGCGTACCACGTCTGGGCCGACAGCCGGATGCCGTCGAGCGGCAGGGTCCGGGTCTGGTAACGCCGCATCAGCCGGTGGAAGCCCTCTTGATTGCGGGCGAGGTAGGGGTCGTTCACGGGGTAGGTGTCGAGGAAGACGACCGCCTTCGGACGCGTGCCGCAGGCAATGAGGTGTGTGGCCAGTTCATGTGCCAGGGCGCCTCCGGAGGAATATCCGCCGAGCACGAAGGGCGCTCCGTCGACGTGACGTAGAAGGGCCCGCGCCAGGGCGCGCGTGACTGCGGAGGCCGTGGCCGGCAGGACGTCCCCTTCCGTGAAACCGGCGAGGGACAGCGAGGAGACGGACGGTCCCCGCCCTTCGAAGGCGGCGGCGAACGGCACATGCACGTGCGGCCCCGACATCGCGACGAACGGCGGGACCATCACCAGTGTCACCGGGCCGGAACCCTCGGACAGGGGGATGACGTCCTGGGCTCGGGGAGCGTCCGTTGCGAGATCGTCTGACTTCTCCCGCAGCAGGGCGATGTTCTCCACCAGTTGACGGCTCGTCGCGAAGTCGCCCGCGTCGATGCCCCGCCAGAACAGGGTGCCCGTCATGTCGGGGCCGCGCTCGCGGCCGGTGCGGACGGCCGTTTCGCCAGGTGCGGTCGCAGGGCTGCGCGGCGCATCGGCGCCTGCCGGGTGCGAAGGTTCTGCCATGCTCGGTCGGCCGTGCCGTGCGGGGAGAGCCGGCGACCGAGGGGCGGCAGGGAGGCCGCCGAGCCCGCTGTCTGCTGCGGAAGTCGCCTCCAGCGCGGCGCTGTCCGCATCGTCTTGCATCCGCTCCAGAAGGTGCTCCGTGAGGCGTTCGGCACTGGGATGGTCGAATACGAGCGTGGAGGGCAGGAGGAGGCCGGTCGCCGCACCGAGCGCGTTGCGCAGTTCGACGGCCATGAGCGAGTCCAGCCCCAGTTCCTTGAACGGCCATTGCGCATCGACCTCTCCGGGCCCGGACCGGCCAAGCACCGCGGCGGCCTGCCGCAGCACCAGGTCCCGCACCTCGGCCGCCCGAGTCTCGGGGTCCACCGCGGCCAGGCGTGCCCGGACGCCGTCCGCCTGTGGTGTCTGCCGGACCGTACGCCGGCCTGCCCCGGTCAACCCTCGCAGGATCGGGGGCATGGGGTCGCCGGGCCGCGGGGACCCGTGTCGGCCCGTGGTCTTCAAGGCGGCGGGGATCAGAACGGTGTCGTCCCGCAGCAGGGCCTCGTCCAGGAGTCGGAGACCGGTTCGTGAGTCCATCGCCCTCACTCCCCAGCGCGCCAGACGCGAGGTGTCCGCGTCGCCCAGGTGGCCGGTCATCTCGCTGGCCTGTGCCCACAGGCCCCAGGCCAGCGAATGTGCGGCCAGGCCGCCGGCCCGCCGGGCCGTGGCCAGGGCGTCCAGGAAGGCGTTGGCGGCCGCGTAGTTGGCCTGCCCGGTGGTGCCCAAGACCCCGGCTACGGAGGAGAACGACACGAAGGCGGCGAGGTCCATCTCCCTGGTCAGCTCGTCGAGGTGCAGCACCGCGTCGACCTTGGGCCGCAGGGTCCGCTCCAGCCGTTGTTCGTCCAGCGCGGCCACCACACCGTCGTCCAGCAGACCGGCGGCATGGAACACGCCGGTCAGCGGAGCGTCCGCGGGAACCTGGTCGAGCAGCTTCACGACCTGCTCGCGCTCGGCGACGTCACAGGCCACCACCCGCACCCGCGCGCCCTCTGCCTCCAGTTGCGCACGCAGTTCGGCGGTGGATTCGGCAGCCTCGCCGCGCCGCGAGGCGAGCAGCACGCTGCGTATCCCGTGGTGCGCGACCAGATGCCGCGCGGTCAGTCCGCCCAACTGCCCTGTTCCGCCCGTGATCAGGACGGTTCCGGCCGGGGCCAGCGCACGCGGCATCCGCAGCACGTTCTTGCCTACGTGCAACCCCTGGGCCATGGTCTGCAGCGCCTCCGGCAGCCGCTGAACGTTCCACACCCGCACCGGGGGCAGGGCGAGTTCACCCCGGTCGAACAGGCCGGTCAGCTCCTCCAGCAGCGCTGAGATCCGGTCGGGGCCGGCGTCGTAGTAGTGGAAGGGCAGGTAGGTGACACCGGGATGGGTGCGCGTCACCGAGGCCGGGTCGCGGATGTCGCGCTGGCCCATCTCCAGGAAGTAGCCGCCGGGGCGCAGCAGTCGCAGGGAGGCGTCGATGAACTCGCCGGTCAGGGAGTTCAGGACCACGTCCATGCCGTGGCCGCCGGTGACCTTTCGAAACTACTCCTCGAAGTCGCGGGCGCGGGAGCTGGCGATGTGCGCGTCGTCCAGGCCCATCGTCCGCAGGAGCGTGTGCTTGGCCGGACTCGCCGTCGCGAAGACCTCGGCCCCCAGGTGGCGGCACAGGGCGACGGCGGCCATGCCCACGCCTCCGGCAGCGGTGTGCACGAGCACGCGCTGGCCGGGAGTCAGACGGCCCAGGTCCCGCAGGCCGTACAGGGCCGTCAGAAAGACCACCGGGGCTGCCGCCGCCTCCTCGAACGTCCAGTTCTGCGGCAGGCGTGCCGTGTTGCGCGCGTCCGTGACCGCCACGGAACCGATCGCGTTCGGAAACACGCCCCACACCCGGTCGCCGACGTCGATGCCCCGCACCTCGCGGCCGACGGCCAGGACCACGCCCGCCGCCTCGTGTCCGAGGTCCGAGGCGTCGGCCAGCATGCCGCGGGTCACCAGTACGTCGCGGAAGTTGACCCCCGCGGCGCGCACCTCGACACGGAGGTCCCCGGGCCTCAGTGGGGCCAGCAGCTCTGGTGCCTGCCGCGCGACCACGTCACGGCCGGGGCCTGCCACCTCGAGCACCCACGGCAGGTGGCCGACAGGGAGCGGTACACCGGCCGGGGCCGGCACCACGCGCGGCACGGACACGGCCGGTCCGCGGACCGCGGTCTGCCATTCGTCCGCGCCTGTCGCCGCGGCCATGACCGTGTGGAGCACCGTACTGTCGGCGGCACTCTCCGGAATGTCGTCCAGGTCCGTGATCGCCACACGGCCGGGGTGTTCGTTCTGCACGCTGCGGATGAGTCCCCACACGGCGGCGGCCACGGTATTCAGGGCGCCGGACTCCTCCTCGTCCACCGTCACGGCCCGGTGGGTGACTAACAGCAGCCGGGTTGTGGTCCACCTCGGATCGGCGAGGAACTCCTGCACCAGGCGCAGGGCGGCGCCGGTGACCGCCCTGACGGCCTCCGCCGGAGCATCCACGGCCGCGTCCTCACCTGGGCGGGCATGCCAGACCAGCCAGTCGCAGCGGTCTGTGCCGTTCGGTGTGGTGGCGCCGTCCAGGTCCGCGGCTTCCTTGATCACGCGCACGACCTGCCTCGCCGTGCGTCCACACTGCCCGGACGCCCTGGAAGACGGGCCCGTACTCGTAACCGCGGGCGGCCAGCTCCCGGTAGGGGTCCCCCGGCATCCGGGCCGCGTCGCCGGGCGGCCATGGGAGCTCTGGGGTGTGGTGGCCTGCCCCGACACCCGGAGCCAACCTGCCGCTCGCGTGCCGCGTCCAGGAGGGGTCCTCGTCCTCGGGGCGGGACCAGATGGTCACGGTCCGCCGGTCCGTCCCGTCCGCGGCGCTCACCCCGACCCGCAGCCGTACCCCCGTGCTCTGCGGTATCCGCAGGGGCGTCTCCAGCACCAGTTCCTCGATCGACTGGCACCCCGTCCGATCACTGGCCTGGAGGGCGAGTTCGAGGAGGGCGGTGCCGGGAAGCAGGACGCGGCCGTGCACCGTGTGGTCCCCCGTCCAGGGGTGGGTCGACCTGGAGACCCGGCCGGTCAGCACCAGCCCTCCGGTGTCCGGGTCCTCGACCTCCGCACCCAGCAAGGGGTGCGCCGAAGGCTCCAGCCCCACCCCAGTCACGGCCCCGGATCCACCCGTTCCTGGTGCGAGCCAGAACCGCTCGCGCTGGACGGCCGTCGTGGGCAGTTCCACGAACGGGGCCTCACCAGCCGGTCAGTAGGCGCCCTTCGGCGGTGGAGTGGAACGCGACCTGAGCGACGGTGGGAGTCACTGCCCGCAGCGCGTGGTTCAACTCCTCGCGCAGTTCTTCCACTTGCCGGGTGTGAGAGGCGTAGTCGACCGGGAGCATCCGGTTGCGCACGTCCAGACGGTCGTAGAAGGCCGCTGCTTCACGCAGTGCCGCGGGCGGTCCGGCCAGCGTGACCGAGTGGGGACCGTTCACCGTGGCGATCTCGACGATGCTGTCGCCCCGCTCCCGCAGGTCGCGGGCAGCCTGCTCCTCACTGACCGCGACCGCGAGCATGCCGCCACGGCCGGCCAGGGTCCGCGCGATGAGCCGGCTGCGCACAGCGACGACCCGGGCCGCGTCCTCCAGAGACAGTGCCCCCGCTACACAGGCAGCCGCGATCTCCCCCTGGGAATGACCGACCACGGCGTCCGGCCGCAGCCCCCACGCCCGCCACAGCGCGGCGAGCGACACCATCACCGCGAACGACAACGGCTGGACCACGTCGACTCGTGCCGGCGCCTCCGGATTCCGCTCTCGCACCATCTCGGCCAGTGACCAGTCGACCCAGGGCTCCATCGCCTGCGCGCACTGCGCCATCCGGGCCGCGAACACCGGCTCGGTGTCCCACAGTTGGGCACCCATGCCGGCCCACTGCGCGCCCTGGCCGGGAAAAACCCACACGGACCCGGCCGTGTCACCGGCCGGCGCCACACCGACATGCACCGTGGGCGCCTGCTGGCGTCCAGCCACCTCACGCAGGCCCCGCAGCAGTTCATCGCGATCGCCCCCGACCACCACGGCCCGGTGCTCCCACAGGGCCCGGGTGCGCACCAGCGCGCCGGCCACGGCGGCGATGTCCGCCGTGGGCGCGGTCTCCAGGTGGCAGGCGAGCCGTGACGCCTGCTCGGCCAGAGCGGGCCCGGACCGCGCACACACCACGAGAGCCGTCCCCGGCCGCCCCGGCCCGTCCGCCCCGGACCATCCGCCTTCCTCGTGCGGTGACGGTGGGGCCTGTTCGATGATGACGTGTGCGTTCGTGCCGGAGATACCGAAGGCCGACACACAGGCCCGCAGCGGCCGGTCCACCGGCGGCTCGGGCCAGCTCCGCCGCCGGGTCAGCACCTGCAAACCGGCGGACTCCCAGTGCACGTACGGCGCGGCGGCACGCACGTGCAACGTCCGTGGCAGGACACCGTGACGGAGTGCCAGCACCATCTTGATCACACCTGCGACACCCGCCGCGGCCTGAGTGTGACCGATGTTCGACTTCAGGGAACCCAGCGGCAACGGCCGTCCCGCGCGGCCGTAGACAGCCGAGAGCGCCCTCACCTCGGTGGGGTCCCCCAGCCGGGTGCCGGTGCCATGCGCCTCCACCGCGTCGACGTCATCGCCGGTCAGACCGGCGTCCGCGAGGGCCAGCCGGATGACCTTCTCCTGCGCCCGGCTGTTGGGCGCGGACAGGCTGTCCGACGCCCCGTCCTGATTGATCGCAGTGCCGCGCAGGACCGCAAGCACCCGGTGCCCCGCCCGTCGGGCATCCGACAGCCGCTCCACGGCCAGCATGGACACCCCCTCCGACATGCCGAAACCGTCCGCATCCGCGGAGAACGCCTTACAACGCCCGTCCCCGGAAAGGGCGCCGAGCCGGCTGTACTCCACGTACATGCCGAGGTCGGGCGCCATGGTCGCACCGCCGGCCAGAGCGAGGTCGCACTCCCGGTTGTGCAGGGCACGCACCGCCAGGTGCAGCGCCACGAGCGAGGAGGAGCACGCCGTGTCCACCGAGACGGCAGGGCCCTCCAGCCCCAGCGCATAGGAGATACGGCCCGAGTGCACACTCGCGGTACGGCCCGTCATCACGTGGCCCTCGACGGCGGAACCCTCTGCCAGGCCGGGCCCGTACTCGGACTCCATCACGCCGATGTACACACCCGTGGCGCTGCCCTTCAGACCGCTCGGGTCGATACCGGAACGTTCCAGCGTCTCCCACGCGGTCTCCAGCAATAGCCGCTGCTGTGGGTCCATGGCCAGCGCCTCGCGCGCCGAGATGCCGAAGAACCGGGCATCGAACCGGGTCGCCTCGACGAAGCCGCCCTCACCCTGCACATGGTGTCCGGGCTCGTCCGACTGCGCGGCGTAGGAGCGCGCAACGTCCCAGCCACGGTCGTCGGGGAAGGGGCCGACCGCGTCACGTTCCTCCATCAGCAGACGCCACAGATCGTCGGACCGAAGACGCCGCCTGGCAGTCGGCAACCCATACCGATGATTGCGATGTCCTCGCGTGTGCCGTCCGCCTGTGGGGCCACCGACCTGTGCTGCTCGTTGACCGTACCGGTGTTGTCCGGCATGCGACTCTCTCTGGTCGTACCGGCCGTCCCGCTCCCCGCTGCTCGGCGAGAGGAGGAGAAGTTCGCCTGATATCACGCCCGTGATCTCTCCCTAGAACGAGGTGTGCCGGGCACCGGGTTCACCGCTGCAAGCACGGGCGGTCGAACGATGTGTGTGCACCTGCGTTTTTGCCGGTCGGACCATGCTGTTGTGTTCCGGGCAGTAACTCGTCCTGCGGGCATCCCGTTTCACGGACGTACGAGGCTCAGACGCGCCGGAACCGAACACCCCTCCGCAGACATCCGATCCCCGACGCGGACCCAACCACCCTGGTTCACACGTTGTCCGGTTGCCCCCCATCCGGGGTGGACACCGGCAACGAGACCCGCGGGCCGCTGCTGCTGATGTCGGGGCAGGAGGACCGGCTGGTCCCGGACTCCGTCACCCGCACCGTCTACAAGCAGTACGGGGACTCCACGGCGGTGACCGACCTGAAGCAGTTCGCGCTGCCCGCGAGTTGCCCAGGCTCAGGGGTGCGGCCGTGCGACCGGGCACGGCCCCTGCCCGGTCCGGCATCGGGGATTCGGAGAGCACCAGTTGCCGGCCGTCGTCGGACGTGAGAACAGCGGTGAGCCGCTGCCCCGCTTCGGCGCGCGAGCCGTCGACGGGTTGTTCGTCGGAGATCAGGACGGCAGTGCGCCGACGGGTGGTCGTGCAGTCCGAGGTGCTCGGGAACGCGGAGTACCGGGACAACGCCCGCCGCGCCGCCCAGCAGATCGGGGCCATGCCCTCGCCGAGCGAGGTCGCCGACCAGTTGGCGGCGGCCGTCGTCTGAACGCGGTTGTTCGCCGACGCATGACGCGCGGGTGGTGGGCGGCCGTTCGGCGGACCGCCCACCACGGGCCCCGGGAGCCTGAACCCCCGTACCGGAGACGCTCGTTGTACCGGACGCGGTGAGAGACGAACGCGTACGCGACGGAGTGAGGATGCGCGGTGACGAACCCGGCGGCGGTCGAATCTGGTCGGGCGGGTTCCACGGCTTCGACCAGATCGCCCCCGACATCGCCGTGGCCCGCCTCAGCTCATTGGGACACTCATGCCTGTTGCGGCGCCAGGTGGCGGTGTAGCCAGAGGAGAGTTCGGCAGAGGTAGTCGGTGGTTTCCGGGAAGTCGCGCACTCCGTGGCCCTGGGCGGGATAGAGGACCAGTTCGGTCTCGACACCGGCGTGCAGCAGTGCCTGGTGTGCTTCGACGGCCTGTTGAGGTGGGGGGCACTTGTCGAGCAGGCCCGCGGTCACCAAGGTGGGCCTTGGAGCATGCGAGGCACGCGCGCCGGGGCCGTTGTGGCTGTCTGTCAGACCTCGGTGTGTGGTCAGCCCGGCATCCCGCCGCCGTGGGTGTCCCCAGTGGCGCAGATACCGTTCTCCCAGGCCCAGGCGGCGATCTCGACTCGGTTGCGGGCGGCGAGTTTGCGTTGGACGTTGCCGAGGTGGGTCTTGACGGTGGAGAGGGTGACGTG
>NZ_JBEXEA010000079.1:0-14688 GCF_040606035.1 Streptomyces sp. NPDC005483 | reverse complement strand
CCGCGCCTCAACCGTTCGACCGAGGAGACCTGGTGCCATTCCGGCCGGTCGGTCATCTGGTTGATCCGCCCGGGCCGGTGCCCGGACCAGGATCGGGAGTGTCCCTGCCCGGCTTGCTCCGTCGTGCTGGAAAGTCTGAAGGTCTCATGTTCCGTTCCGTTTTGCGTTCCGTGCTCCGCGACCGGCACAGGTTCGTCCTGCCCGCCCTGGCCGTGCTGATCGGCGTGGCCTGCGTCAGCGGCTCACTGCTGTACACCCAGTCGCTGGCCCGGGGCGCCGCACAGGTGCAGCGGGCCTCGCGCCCCGACGTGTCGGTGGAGGTACGCCCGACCGCCGGTGGTGCGCCTCCCGGTGAGGCGCTGCTGCGACGGCTCGCCGCGCTGCCTGGCGTGGCGGCGGCGCGGGGCACCCTGCGCGGGCGTGCCTTCTTGGTGGGGCGCGACGACACGCTGGTGGGCTCGCCGTCGGCCGACTTCGGCGTCAACTTCGTACCCGACGGCCACGGTGTCGACCCGCGCTACCCGATGGCCGAAGGGCACCCTCCCGTGGGGCCCGGGGAGGCTGCCGTGGACCAGTGGTCGGCCCGGCGGGCCGGGTACCGGGTCGGCGACCGGGTGCGGATCGTCGCCGCCGGCGAGGTCCGCCAGGTGCGGCTGAGCGGGGTGTTCACCGTGTACGACCCCGCCATCACCGCCGGCGGCACGCTCATCGCGTTCGACGAGTCCGCCGCGCGGTCCCTGTTCGCTTCGGCACCCGGCCGGTACGCGTCGCTGACCCTCACCGCCGCCCCTGGCACCGCTGCCCCCGCCCTCGCCGAGCGGGTGACCCGAGAGCTGCCGCACGGCCTGCAGGCCGTCACCCGCGCGCAGTTGGACGCGGAGGCCGCCGCCGCGCCCGACCGGGTGAAACTCGGCACGCTGCTGCTGCTGTTCGCCGGAATCGCGCTGTTCGTCTCCGCCTTCCTGGTCAGCAACACCTTCACGATGCTCAGCGCCGTACGAGCCCGTGAGCACGCTCTGCTGCGCGCGGTGGGGGCGAGCCGCCGCCGGGTGCTGGCCATGGTGCTGGCCGAGGCGGGCGTCGTCGGCGCCGCGGCAGCCGTCGCCGGATACGGGCTCGGCATCGGTGTGGCCGCGCTGCTCACTCGCCTGTTCGGCGTCGTCGGCGGCCCCGTGAGCACGACTGGGCCGGACGTCCTGTCCCCGCCCGTGCTGCTGACTGCCCTGTGCGTGGGCGTGGGGTTCACAGCCGCCGCAGCGTTCGTACCAGCGCTGCGGGCCTCCGCCGTCGCACCCGTTGCGGCGCTGCGCACCGACCTCCCGGCCCCGGTGCTCTCCCTGCGCCGCCGCAACCGGTACGGGGCCGCCCTGACCGTGGGCGGCGCGGTGCTCCTGGCCGCCGCACGCGGAGACCTCGGCGTTCTGTGTCTCGCCACACCGGTACTGCTGGCCGGACTGATCCTGCTCACCCCGCAGTTGGCACACGGGGCGACCCATGTGCTGCGCAGACCGGCCCGGTGTCTCCCCGGTGTGCGGGGAACACTCGCCCTGGCCAACACCCGCCGCAATCCGCGGCGTACCGCCGCGACGGCCGGGGCGCTCACGGTGTGTCTGACGCTCGTGAGCGCGGTCGCCGTGGCGCTGGCCTCGCTCAGCGCCACCGCCGGGCGGGAGGCGGCGGCCGCCATGCCGACGGATCTGCGGATCACCGCGGTCGACTTCGCGGAGATCAGCCCGCACGTCGCGGCACAGGTGGCGCGACTGCCGCAGGTGGCGGCGGTCAGCTCGGTACGCGAGGCCGGAATCCGGCTGGGCGACGGGTCCGTGCTGTGGACCGGCGTCGTCGACCCGGACGCCGTGGGCCGCGGGCGCCTCGCCCACCTCACGGTCCATGCCGGCGACCTCGACGACCTGTCCCACGGCATCGCGGTCACCCGGGCCCTCGCCGCGGAGCACGGCTGGCGGCTGGGCGACCGGATCACCGGCAGACGTTTGTCGGACGCGGGGAACCCGGTCGGCAAGGGCCTGGGGTTGAAGATCGTCGCGGTGTACGACGGCCCCGACGCCCTGGGCCCGGCGCTGCTGCCCGAGAGCGCGGTGGCGGGGAAAGACGACGTCACCTCGGTGCTGGTCAGGGCCGAGCCGGGCCGGACGGCAGCCGTGAAGGAGGAGATCCGCCGGACCCTGCACAATCCGCTGTTGGTCGTCGAGGACCGGGCCGACGCGGGCAGGGACGCCGAGCAGGGCTTCGGCCAGCTACGGTCGGTCCTGTACGCGATGCTGAGCATGACGGTCACGGTCGCGGCGTTGGGCGTGGCCAACACCATGGGCATGGCGGTATTCGAGCGGCGACGGGAGATCGGTCTGCTGCGCGCGGTCGGCCTCGATCGGTCGGGCGTGCGTTCCATGCTGCGTGTGGAGTCCGTCGTGGTGTCGGCGCTGGGAGCCGGCCTCGGCATCCTCGCGGGTGGTGCGGCGGGGGCGGCTGCGGTGGTCGGCCAGCACGGGGCAGAGCTCTCGGTGCCCTGGAGGGCCCTGCTGACGCTGCTCGCCGGCGCGGTCGTCGTGGGGGTGCTCGCCGCGCTCGGCCCGGGCGTGCGGGCGGCGGCGGTACCGGTATCGCAGGCGGTCGCCGGTGAGACGGGGTGAGGGGCACGTAGTGTTCGCCGGCTTTCGGCAGGTCGGCCGGAGTCCCGCCGCCGACAGGCCTCGCGTCTTCCAAGTCCTCCACCATCGACGCCATCGGCCTCGCTCACGGCCTCACCGTCGCCGCCTCCGACGTCACGGTCAGCGGACTGACCGTGCGTGGTGCGACCGGTGATGGTGTACTTGTCGACGGCGTCGCGCTCTCCGGGAACATCGTCTCAGGCAACAACGCCGGCTCCGGCTCCTCCCACTTCTACGGCCAGTGCATCAGCATCGGGGACGAACCCGGCGACTGCGGACGCGGTTTCCCATGGCATTACCCTGGCAGGACGAAACGGCGCGGCGGCACCCGGCGGCACACCTGCGCCCACCGACGGTGGCGTCTTCGACAACACCGTTGAGGGCAACATTCTCTCGGGCAATGGTCTTGCTGGTGTCCTGGTGCATGCCGACGAAGCAGGACAGGACTGAACGGCAACACGGAGCGTCCGGACCGCTGTTGGATGACGCCCTGGGGGTGGGCCGTGTGCACCGGCTTCGGGGAGTCGGTGCACAGGCACAGGCACAGGTATCGACATGTATCTCTCATGAAAATTGAATAGAGAAATACTCTATTCAATACTCTAGGCTGCACACATGCGTATCCTCTTCTCCAGCACTCCGCAGCACGGTCACCTGCTGCCGGTGTTTCCCCTTGCCCGTGCCTTCCGTGACCGTGGCGACGAGGTTGCCGTGATCACCTCGGCGTCCTTCGGGCCGCTGTTCGCCGCCGAGGGCATCACCCTGCTGCCCGTCGGCCCTGAGATCCCCGTACTCCTGGCGGAGGCGGCCCGACTCGCGGGCGTGGACGACCCGACCGTGCCCGATCCCGCGGTCGCGGCCGAGTTGTTCGCCGGTGCCCGGATCGACCTGACCGCGGACGAGGCAGTCGCCGCGGCGCGAGAGTTCGGCCCGGACCTGATCGTCGCCGAGGCCACTGACTACGTGGGCCCGCTCGTCGCCGCCACCTTGAACGTGCCGTACGCCAAGCTCGCGTTCGGCCCACTCATCCCCGCCCAGTTCACCAACGCCTTCGACGCGGTGGCCGAGCGCCGCTACAAGGCTCGTGACCTGACCATGACCGCCCCCACCTGGTACCTGGACCCTTGCCCCGAGGCCCTCCAGAGCCCCGACTGGCAGGCACCCGAGGGCCGTCTGCCCCTGCGACCGGAGGCTCACCGCGGCGCCGAAACCTCGGACAACAGTGCCACCACACGCGCCACTGGCGGCCCTCGGCCCAAGGTCCTTCTCTCCTTTGGCACCCATTTCGCCGCACCCCAGGTGCTGCGCCCGATCATCGATGCCCTCGCTCCGAAGGCCGACCTCGTCGTCACCCTGGGCCTGACCGCCACAGCAGCCGACTACGGCGACGAACTCGACCACGTGGAGTTGGTCGGCTTCACCCCCCTCACCGAACTCCTCGACGGCATCGACCTGGTCGTCACCCACGGCGGTGCGGGCACGACCCTGGGCACCCTGTCACGGGGCCTGCCCCTGGTGGTGGTTCCCCAGGGCGCCGACCAGTTCATCCAGGCCGGCGCCGTGGCAGACTCCCGCACTGGTGTCGCCGTCATGCCGCCCGCCAGCGCGGACGCGGTCGCGGAAGCCGTCACCGAGGTACTCGACAACGCCGCGTACCGCACCCATGCGCAGGGCGTCGCCGAGCAGATCTCCGCGATGCCTTCTCCCCGCGAGGTCGCCGACCAGCTCGCCGCGATCCTCATCTGACCCACACAGCACCACCGGCTCGCTCGCGCCTGCACGGGTGACCGTGGCGCGGCATCACCCCCGCAGAGGGCCCGGCCGGGGCCGCACGTGTTTCCACGGGCGGGTAGCGCTGTGTCCAGCGCGCTGCTCGTGGGGACGCGCTCCCTGGGCGGGCGTGCCGCCGTCCGGCCGGGGACATGGTGGGCGGCCGTCTGTCCTGGAGGAAAGTTGCCAGGGGGTCGTCGCAGGTCCGCCGAGGCGGCGCCGTCCACCCGAGGCGACATAAGCGTCAGGCCTACCACCTGCGCGGCACGCGCTCCGCTTGCGTCCCGCGCTGTCCACTCCATGCCGAAGCCCCGCACGAGACATCGGCCGCGCGCTGATGGGCCGGCAGGACCTGGAGTCCTGCTGGCCCATGCTCCCGTCGGTCAGGAGTGCTTCGCGCCGGCGGCTGAAACCGTGGCGGGCAGACTCCACTTCTGCTGTTCGGAGCCGCCGCAGGTCCAGATCTGCAGCTTGGTCCCGTTGGCGGAACTGGCGCCGGTGGCGTCCAGACAGCGGCCGGACAGGGTGTTGACGACGCTGTTGTTGGCGCCCGCCGTCCACTTCTGGCCGTTGCTTCCGTTGCACACCTGGAGTGTCACCGCGGTACCGCTGGCGGTGCCGTTGTTCGCGACCCCGGCACAACTGCCGAGGATCTGCAGGCTGCCGTCGGCCGCGACGGACCAGTCCTGGGAGATGCCCGTGCCGCACGTGTTCAACTGGACCGCGGTGGCGGCGGCGTTGGTGGAGCCCGACCCGTTCAGGTCGACGCACTTGCCGCCGATGCCCGTGACGTGACCGGTCGGCACACCGGCGGGCATCTGCCAGCGCTGGTTGTCGGAGACCGCGCAGGCCCAGATCTGCAACGGGGTGCCGTTGACGGAGCTGGGGCCGGTGGCGTCGAGGCAGGTGCCCGACTTCTTGGCGACCAGGCTCCGGTTGGCCGCCCAGGTCCACTGCTGGTCGGTGGCGGAGGCGTTGCAGTCGGCCAGCACGACCTGGGTGCCGTCGGCGATCGCGCCGCCCTTTAGGGCGATGCACTTGCCCAGCACGCTGACCGTGCCGTCGGTGTGGACCGTGAACCGCTGGGACGTGCCGGTGCCGCAGGTGTTGAGCTGCACCTGGGTGCCCACGGCGCTGGTCGAGCCCGACCCGGCGAGGTCGGCGCACTTGCCGCCGTAGCCGGAGATCCGGCCGGTCGGATCCTGGGCCACGGGCAGGTGCCACACCTTCGCGTCGGTCACCGGACCGCAGTTCCACAGCCACAGGATCGCCCCGACCGCGGAGGAGGTGTCCTTGACGTCGAGGCATTTGCCGGTCAGGTCGTTGACGAGTCCGCCGTCGGCGCCCGCGTGCCACCGCTGGGCCGCGGAGCCGTCGCAGATCTCCAGCAGGACCTGGCTGCCGTTGTCGGCCGTGCCGCCGCCGTCGGGTGTCATGCACCGTGAGTCGAACAGTCGCAGCGTGCCGTCCGAGGCGGCCCGCCACTGCTGGGAGTCGGCGGAGCCGCAGGTGTTCAGCACCAGGGCGGTACCCGGCTGCCGGCCGCCGCCGTCGCTGTCGGCGCACATGTCCGCGATCCCGGTGAGGTGTCCCAGCGGGCCGGCCGGAGCCACCGGCAGATCGAACTTCTGCCCTGCGGTGGACGTGGCGCACGCCGCGGTCACCAGGGCGGTACCCGCCGCGGTCGACGAGCCCTTGACCTCGGCACACAGGCCCGATGCCTGATGGACGAGCGTGCGGTCCGACGTCGCCTTCCACTGCTGGGCGGTGGAGCCGTCGCAGGCCGCCAGCACCAGCGCGGTACCGGCCGAGCCGCTCTTGCCCGCGGGCATCGCACACCTGCCCTGCACCCACAGCGAGCCGTCCCGGCCCGCGATCCACACCTGTGAGGCGCTCCCGTCACACGACTCGGTCTGTACGGCCGTACCGCCCGCGAGCCCGGGGGCGTGGCCGAGGCAGAGGCCGCCGAGCGCGGTGAGCGCTCCGACCGGACCGGCCGGGGCGGGCGAGGCGGGGAAGTCGAGGCCGATCTGCGTTCTGCCCAGGTGCCGGGGCAGCTCGGCCGCCTCGCCGCTGACCTTCTGGAACGGCAGCGAGGCGACCGGCGTCGCCTTCGGCTGGATCAGGTAGTCGTGTCCAGCCTGGGCGGGGACGGTGAACTGCGCGGCCGTTGAATACGCCACGACCGTCGAGCCGTCCGCCGCGTCCACGACGCCGACCGACTCGCCGGGCCACGGATTGCGGGTCACGAAGGAGGCAGCCGAACCGGCCTCCAGTACGACGGTGACCGGGACGCCGCCGCGCGTCTGCACGTCCACCTTGGCGTTGTCGTGCACGCTCACCGTGCCGTCGATGTCCCAGTCCGAGGGCACCGCGGGGGCGACGCGCAGTACGTCGTCGTAGTCCTGCACCAGCGCTTCGTTGACCCCGGCGGCGATCACGCCGATCGTCTCGCTGTACGGCTCCCGGCCGGTCAGCACGTTGTTGTTACTGGTCAGGCCCGAGGGGTAGAGCTGGTTGGTGACGTTGTAGAGCAGCCCCGACTTGACCGCGTCCGCCTTGCCCAGGCGGGCCGCCTGGAGTGCGTCGAAGCTCCAGTTGGCGTCATTGGGCCAGCGGCGGTTGTCGTAGGTGCGCACCGCGAGGTCGTGCAGCCCGCCGGAGTCGGTGATCAGGCCGTAGGGCCAGACCGCTTCCAGGTCCAGGTTCTCGGAGTTGTGCGTCTCGGCGGTCGGCTCGGCGGACAGGGCGATGACGTCGTCGCCCGAACTGTCCGCCGAGGGCGTGAGGACCTTGGTGTGGGTGGCGGCGTCAGTGCGCGGCAGCGGCGGCAACTTGGCCTGTGCGGCCGCTAGTTGCGTCTGGAGGTCGCTGTCCGTGCCGAGCTTCTTCGCCGCGGCGGCGACCACCGGGAACAGGGCCTGCATGGCGGCGATGTCCGTGACGGGGTCGCTGACGTTCCACTGCGTCTCATGCGCGTTGGCCTTGGTGTGCAGCAGACCGTCGCTACCGGTGGTGGCGTACGACAGCAGGAACTGCGCGCTGGACTTCATCAGTGGATAGCTCTTGCGCAGGAAGGACAGGTCGCCGCTGGTGCGGTACTGCTGCCACAGCGCCAGTGACACCTCCGCGCCGGTGGAGACGGTCTGCGCGTTGTACGACGTCTCGCTCGCCTCGCACGAGGCGTTGCCGCCGCCCGCGTCGAAGTAGCCGTTGCCGTTGAACCGCATCGTCTCGGGAACGCAGGCGCCGGTGTGCCCCGGCATGTGGTCCTTCGTCCATGCCTCGATGGCGGCGAGGTTGGTGGTGTACAGATCGTAGAACGGTGTGTTGAGGTCGGAGACACCGGAGGTGAGGTGGGCGGCGGCCTGCATCCGCAGGTTCCACCACCAGTAGTTCCGCGGCGACCAGTCGTGCTCGTCGCGGGTGAAGGAGAACAGGTCCGCGACACCGGCCTGGGTGCCGGGCAGGGGGCCGCGGTTGCTGGCGGCCGACTGGTACAGGAAGACCGTCCGCAGGTTCTCCACGTAGGAACCCGTGCCGTCGGCCGACTCGATCTTCACCGGGTTCGCCCGGTCCCAGAAGGAGTGCCACCAGGCGGTGTGGGCCGACTTCAGGCTCGCAGCCGACACCGTGGCGTCGCTGCCGAGGTACGACGTCGCCGTCGCCTGCGCGTCTCCGCCCGCCCAGTGCGGCGCGGCGACGACGACCCGGAACGAACCGTCGGCCGCCGGGTTGAAGGCCACCTGCACGGTGTCGCCGTCCGTCACCGAGGAGGTGACGTTGCGCCCGCCGGCCGTGAGCCCGAGCAGGCTGCCGTAGGTGTCGCCGGTGCCGCCCGTCCCGTCGTCCTTCCAGGTCTCGGCGAGCGTGGCCACGGAGCCGGAGGCGGCCGCGGAGGGCGAGCGCCCGTCCCACAGGTCACCGCGCACCGTCTGCGCGCTGCCCGGGTCGGCACCGGTGACGTCGACGACGAGTTCGTCCCGGTCGGCGCGCGTGTAGATCGTCGCCGTCATTCCGCCGCCGGACTCGGTCAGGACACCGTCGTACAGATTCAGCCGGGCGGAGAAGTCATCCGCCTCGGTGATGGTCTTCAGCCCCGGTATCGTCACCCGGCCCGGAGACCTGCGATCGGGAAAGGTGTCCCCCCGGTTGAGTTGGGTGGTGAAGCCGTCCGCGGCCCACACCGCCGCGCCCAGGGTGCCGTTGCCGAGGGGCATGGACTGGGTGGGGTCGGTGCCGGGCTTGCCCAGCACCACGTCGGAGCGGTGGACCAGGGCGGAACGGTCCACCTGGAAGGCGCCGTTCTGCCATGCGGTCGTCGGAACGGCCGCGGCCGTGGCCGTCGGCTGGGCCGCCGCCGGAGCGGCGAGCGCGGGAGGGGTGACGACTCCGAGAGCCAGGGCGGTCACGGCACTTGCCGTGACCGCCCGCCAGCCGGGTCTGTGTCTGCGTGTCGGTCGCTTCGCGTCGATGGGGGGCCGCCGGTCGGCGGGCATCCTGTTTCTCACATGGCGATGACGTGCGCAGGACGACACCGAGTTCACTTGATCCGGGTCATGTTCCACGGGCGGAGCCCATGTCTCCCGTCAGACGGTTGATTCTGTGGACGTCCGGGACACAGAGGTTGAGAAGGGTGGCGGCAAGGATCAATCCGCCGCATGTCAGCAACAACCCCTGGCTGGTCCACGAGTGGGCGGCCAGTGCGGTGACAAGGCAGCCGAAGGGAATGGAAAGTCGCTCCCCGAGTCCGCTCAAGGCGCTCAACCGGCCTTGTTCTGTGAGGGAGACGTGCTGCTGGAACGCGGTGGTGAAGGTAACGACCTCGATGTCGAGCCCGATCCCCGCGAGGACGGCGGTGATGAGAACAACGGGCAGCGGCAGGCCACTTGCCATGGCGATCAGGGGAAGGGCGAGAGCGCCACTGGTCGCGATCGCGACGGCGAGGAGCCGGTACGGTTTCCATCGCAGGCACACCAGCGATCCGGCCAGCAGCCCGGCGGCGTAGGCCGCTTGGATCAGACCCCAGTCACGTGCCCCGGCGTACTGCTGCGCGGTGACCAACGGACCGAGAATCTGGAAGCCGACCAACCAGGCCGCAACGAGAACGGTCCCGGCCGTCGTGTAACTCCACAGCCAGGTGCGCGACCAGAACCCCGCCCATCCCACCCGCAGGTCGGACAGCGGACTGCTGGTGCTGTCGGGCGCCTGGAGACGCAGGCCGTGCAGCAGCACCGCCGCAGCGACGAATGTGGCGGAGTCCCACGCAAGCGCCCAGGCGGGGCCACTGGCGGCGACGATGATTCCGCCGCCGGCCGGCGCCAGTGCCCTCGCGGTGTTGATCGGCAGCCGGAGCAGGGCGTTGGCCTGCTGCAAGTGTCCGGCGGGGATGATCTGAGCGATGGCGCCCTGCGTCGCGGGTGCGAGCAGGGACGTCGCGGTTCCGGAGATGAAGCCACACAGCATGGTCGACACCACCGTCGCGTGCCCGATGGCCACCATGATCGCCAGCGCACCCTGAGCGGCCGCGGCGAGCAGATTGCCGACAAAGAGGAGAAGGCTCCTGGAAAAGCGGTCCGCCAAGAGGCCGCCCATGAGCAGCAGGACAATGGTGGGTGCGGTGTTCGAGGCGATGACCAGACCGAGAGATCCCGCGCCGCCGCCTTGTCCGATGACGGAGTAGGCCAGAGCCAGAGGGGCCATCGCGGACCCAGTGGCCGAGATGACACCGGCCAGTGCGAACCGCCGGAAGGCCGTAATCTGCAACACCCTTGGCTGATCAACGGCAGTCTTCATGCTCTCCCTCGCGCCGAGCGTGAGAGCGCCTTTTCTGCCGCTGAGCTCCGTGAGTGAACGTAGTGCCTCATGCGGCCCCCCGATCTGCTCTCCGTGGTGATGGATGCAAGGGTCTCCGAGGGTGAAATACGTACGGGATCTTCGCCGTTCTTGATCGCAGGGTCAAGGGGAATTCGTGCAACGAATTCCGGGCGAACGAGGTTCACGAGCGATGTCAAATTGTGCGAACGGCCTGAATCCAGCGGTCCCCGGGAGGCTGGATGTGACGCCACGATGGTCAGAAAACCTAACATATCGGACAGTTTTCGGCCGGTATCCATCATGATCGACACGATGCACAAGAGAGGGCTCGGGAACAGATCGTCCTCTTGCGCTTCTGGATCGACAAGATCAAGCCAATGCCAGCTCTTTGCTTGGATGGAGAATGCACCCCCTTCCGTCGCTTGCTGTGCGGCGATTACTGTTGGCGAAGCGGAGAGGGGAATTCCGGACTCGTGTCCGCCTTTCATCTCGCCGTTATTCCGCCTGTAAGCGTGTGCTGTCCGGCCCTGGTCGGCGGCTCTCATCAAGGAGGACACATGGAAAGCAACCTCGAGATGCTGGACCTCGACGTTCAGGAAGAGAACGTCGAGCACGTCGTTCGTGCGGCCAGCGGCGGCACCCGGGACTACTGAGAACGGAAACTTCCGCTCTCTGACCGGTTGATTTTTCAGCCGGAAGAGTTAACTGAAGGGTGGCCCGGGCATCAAGTGGGCCACCCTTCAGTCGCGCACTGCATCCATAATTCAGGATAGACGCCGCCCTTTCACGCATGAATGGAGGAAAAAAATGGAGACCTTTGGCGACGAGACCTGCGACCTCGACATCCGGGACGAAGCAGTGGCTCACCTGGTGTCGACGAGTCCGACCACCGTCACCCCCACGGTGTGAACCGGGACCTGGGGATCTCCCGCGCTCGACAGGTCACGATCGGGAAAACGACAGCGGTCGAAAGGTGAGTACGTCGATGACCGATTCTCTGTTCGCCGCCGCGGACACCTTCCTGTTGCGGACACCTGTTCTCAGCAAAGGGAAGGCACTGGACCCGCCGCCGACCGGCGTGCGCCCGGCCGCCACCGGGACGGACGCACCCGACCCGGCGCCCGAATCGGTGAATGACGCTCTCCTGCGGGAGGCCATCGCCCTCTCCAGCCCCTCCCTCGCCCAACGACTGCGGTCCATCGCCCGGGGCAACCCCACCTCCCCCCGCACGCAGAGCAAGGCCCTCGCCTCAGCCGCTCGCTACCGCATACGTATGGCTACCCGGTCCACCCCGTACGGGTTGATGGCAGGTGTGGCCATAGGGCAATTCAGCGAAGACACGTCCGCAGTGCTCGGTCCCGCACACCGCAAGCGCGTGAAGCCGGACAACGGCTGGCTGCGCGGAGAGCTCAAGGAAAGGCTGCGGTCCCGGGCACTGGACCGTCACGACCTGCGCCTGGTCGTCAACAACACCTGCTCGCTGCGGGCCGGCAGGCTACTGGCTCCCGTCACTGTCAGAGACGGAAAGGCCGTTCGATCGAGCGTGCGGTGCTCCCCGGCCGTGGAGGCTCTGCTGCAGCTCGCCGCCGAGCCGGTCCCGGCCTCGGAACTGCACGACGTTCTCCTGGAGAAATTCCCCCAGGCGGGCTCCAGGAAGCTCTGGGGTTTCCTGAAGTCGCTGGTGGACCTGGAGATACTCCTGACCGACGCCGTCCCCCCTCCCTGGCACGATGCCCCTCTGGCACACGTCCTGGACCGAGACCCGGACTGGGACGACGGACACCGCTGGGCGCGCCTCGCCGCCGCCTACCAGGACCGCCCGGTCGGCCGGGGGCACGAAGAACTGAGGGCCCTGCAAGAGGCAAGCGGCTCAGCATCGGGAATCCAGGTCGACCTCGCCGTGGACGCGGAGGTCCGGCTGCCCCCGGCCGTTGCCAGGGAGGCGGAGCGCGCAGCCACCCTTCTGTGGCGACTCTCCTCCGGGGACACGCCCGGCAGGCGCTCACTACGCGCATATCACGCCGAATTTCTCGAACGCCACAGCGTCGGCGAGCGCGTCCCCGTCACCCGGCTTCTCGACCCGGACGCGGGCCTGGGAGCCCCTGCCGGCTACACACTCCCGGGCAGCCACCGCACCGTACTCCCCGCACCCGAACCGGACGCGGCCCGGGAACGCATACTGCACCGCCTGTTCGCCGAGGCGCTCACGGCAGGCCACCGTCATGTCGAGCTCGACGAAAAGGACATAGAAGCCCTTTCGTATCGGCATGCCGAGCCCCCCTCGTCCATGGACCTCATCACGTCGGTCGTCGCGGGCTCCACCGAGGCGATGGCACGCGGTGACTTCCACCTCGTGCTCTCCCCGATGACAGGCACCCGCCAGGCCGGCGCGATATGGGGACGTTTCGCCCACCTTCTCGACACCACCGAAACACTGACGGAACTGACCCGATCAGCACACCTCACCCTGGGGCAGGCGCTCCCCGTTCAGCTCTTCCACGCGACTCCCGCGGAACGCCATGCCAACGTGACCGGCATCCCCAAGGTGACCGACGTCCATCTCTCCGTGGGCCTCTACGAGACGCCGGACGCCACCGACACAGTGCGACTCAGCGACGTCACCGTCAGCGCCGACTGGGACACCTTTCATCTCTGGGACGAGGCCTCAGGACGCGAGATAGCGCCCTTCAGCGCGCATGTCCTCAGTCCCTCCGAGACACCCGACATCGCACGCTTCCTCTGGGAAGCCCCTACCCTGGCCACGCGACCTGCGGTCCCCTGGGACTGGGGCACCCTCAAGGCCTCCCCCTTCCTGCCTGGCGTACGGCACGGTCGCACACTGCTGTGGCCGGCGTCCTGGCGTGTGCAGGCGGGCGCCTTCGCCGACCCGCCCGCTGACGAGGAGGAAGCGCTGCAGCAGTGGCGCAGCCGCTGGAACGTACCCGACCGGGTACGCCTGGCGCAGGCCGACATGTTCGTAGCCCTCGACCTCCGACTGCCCGGCCAC
The DNA here is from genome assembly GCF_040606035.1 of Streptomyces sp. NPDC005483. Classification (NCBI taxonomy): domain Bacteria; kingdom Bacillati; phylum Actinomycetota; class Actinomycetes; order Kitasatosporales; family Streptomycetaceae; genus Streptomyces; species Streptomyces sp. NPDC005483. Next base: position 1,428 of record NZ_JBEXEA010000079.1, on the reverse strand, counting down.
CGCACCCTCTTGGCCGAAGAAGCCCGCAAGAGCGACTGCCTCCTGTACGAGGACCCCACGCTGGAACGGCGGAGCTGGCTGACGGGCCCGGACGGCCCCCACGAGGCGGAGATCGTCATACCTCTGTTCACGACTCCACCGACCGGCTCCCCGGACCGGGCCCAGCGCTCGGCTCCCGCCCCGCGCAGGACCGCCGACCTGCGGCACCCGCCGGGCGGGGATTGGATCTCCCTCCACCTGTACGGCTCCACAGAGGCCCAGCCGGACCTGCTACGGACGGCCGTCCGCCCCTGGCTGGCCAACCTGGCCGAGCAGGTCGACCGGTGGTTCTTCATCCGCTACGCCGACGAGGCCACCGGGCGACCGCACCTGCGGCTTCGCCTGCACGGTGAACCGCACATCCTCAACAGCGAGGTGCTGCCGCACCTCGGCTCCTGGACACGTGACCTGCTCGCGGACGGTGTGATCAACGACGTGGCGCTGCGGACCTACGCCCCGGAAGCGGAGCGCTACGGTGGCAATGCCTTCCTTGCGGAGACGGAGTGCTTCTTCCAGGCCGACAGCCTGATGGTGCTCGACCGGCTCGGAGCGCCCTCGGACGCCCTGACGGTGGCGGCCGACCTGACAGCACTGGTACGTCACTTCCTCCGGGATTCCGACGAGGACCCCGCCGAGTGGCTGCTCCAGGCCTACCTCAAGGACCCGGTGCTGCACCGCGCCTACGCATCCCGACGCCGGGAGGCCCGCGCCCTGATGTCAACGCCGTCGGCGGCCGACGACTCCACGAGCGCCGCACGGGACGACTGGGCGGAGAGGCTGGCCCGTCTTGGCGCGGGGCTCCGCAAGGCAGCGGCGTCCGAACCCTGGCTCTCTCCGACGAATGTCCTCCGTGCTCTCCTGCACATGCACTGCAACCGCCGCCTCGCCCCGACCCTGGAATCCGAACGCACCATCTACGCATATGTCAGAGGAATGGCCGAGGACACCGTGAGCCTCCGCCGCCACGTCCCCTAACGAGCTCGTGCATGGTTGGCGGTGGCACGTCGAGACCTTGATCGTTGATCATGGTTGGCGTGGTGGGGAGCCGGACGCGCGCAGCGGTCATTCGCAATCAGCAGATCAAGTCCCGCCTGATGCCGTTCGTGCCACAACGGGCCGATCTCCGCTACGAGTTCGGCGATCACCTCTGCGATCAGTCCAGACGAACACGAGCTTGTGTTTGGCACCAGCCCCGACAGCTCTCCGCCGTGGACGCGAGGCGAGGCTGCTGGCCACGTTGATTCACCTTCGCCATGGCGCCACTCACGACGTGCTGGCCTGCTGGTTCGGCGTAGACCGCTCTACGATCACGCGTGCGATCGGTGAATTGCGGCCGCTGCTGGCACAGCGGGGCTGCACCATCGCTCCCGGCCTTCGGCTCCGCACGCT
>NZ_JBEXEA010000078.1:0-15900 GCF_040606035.1 Streptomyces sp. NPDC005483 | reverse complement strand
AGCGGCGTGGGCGAGACGCGGCTGATGTAGCTGATCGGCTCGTACTCGCCGGCCATCTCCATCGAGCGCACCGTCACCTCGTTCTTCCAGTTGGGGGCGCGTTTGGCGGCCTCGGTGAACCACTCCCAGGCCCCCGCGTCGGGCATCATCGCCGGGCCCGCCGGGTCGGGGCTGACCGCCGGCACCACGCCCGGCTCGCCGCCCGCGAAGCGGTTCATCCGGTCGCTGTCGAGCATCCCGCGCAGGTGGGCCGCGAGGTCGGGTCGCACGGCGCGGATGGCCTGCCCGGCGCCCGAGACGCCGGGCACCTGCGAGACGACGGCCCTGACGCGACGGTCGACGGCAGCCACCACGATGCCCACGCCGCCGGTGTAGCTGGTTCCCCAGAGGCCGATCCTGTTCTCGTCGACGTCGGGACGGGTCGTGGCGTACGAGATGGCGTGGCGCATGTCGCGCTGCTGCATCACCGGGTCCGCCTCCTGGCGGGGCGTCCCGTCACTGTCGCCGAAGTTGCGGTGGTCGTAGACGAGGGCGTTGAGACCGGCCTCCGCGAAGTAGGCGCCGAGGTCGTCGAGATACATCTCCTTGACCGCGGTCAGGCCGTGGGACACGACAACCGTGGCCGTAGGCCCTGACGCCCCGACTGCCGGGTAGAACCACCCGCGGAGAGTGACGCCACCCTCGCCCTGGAATTCGATGTCCTCACGCGTCATGGTGTCGGCCACCTCGTGTCGTGATCGATGGAGATGTCCATCGTGGATCGCGCCGATGCGACCTCATAGAACGGAGGCGCCGGGTGGGGGGGGTACCCGGACGCCATCTGCGGCGACGACGTACTGCCCCGGCAGGTATGAATCACCCCGGGTAGGGACTACGGCCTGCCCCGAGTTGAGTGCGCCACCGTCGGCGGTCGAGCAGTTCGACCTGCACGCGACCTACAACGATCAGCTGACAGACCCAAGTGCTGCTCGACCGGCTGGTGGCCGACCGCACCCTGTCAGCCTGACACCTCCAGCGGGGCACCGACGAGGTGTACTGGCAGCCGGCTCCCCCTCCCCGGGCCTCTCCGGCCGGGCAGACACCTGCGCGCATTGAGCGCCGTCATGCTCGACCTGCTGCCTCTCGGCCATCAGCGGACAAGGATGCAGAGGTCTTCCGTACTATCTCTGCAAACACAACTGTGCGGTGATGGCTGCTCCTGGTCGCAGGGCACCAGGAGCAGAGCACGTGCGTGTTGGCTTTCGCATACGCCACGAGCAGGGTGCTCGCTGGCCCGTAGCGCCCCGGAAAGGTGTGAGCACCATGTCCGAAACCACCGAGTTGACTTCGCAGTACAGCGCGCAGGTGGCCAGTGACCTCGAGCGCAACCTGAAGGAGCAAGAGGACCTCAGCTGTGAAATCGCAGCGCTTCAGGCACGGTTGGCCTCTGTACAGCGCGACCACACCGTCCTGGTGAACCTCCAGCAGGCCCTCGGTGTCCCTGCCCCGGCTGCCGCACCCGCAGCTGAATCCGCCGCGTCGGTTCCTGCCGCACGCAAGAAGACAGCCGGTGCGGCCAAGCAGTCCGCCGCGCCCAGGAAGCGAACCGGCAAGAAGACCGCTGTCGAGGCATCGACCACGCCGACCGCATCGCCCACGCTCGTCGACCTCGTGCGCGAACACCTGACGGGCCTGAGCGAACCGCGCTCCGCTGCCGAGATCGCCGCCGCACTGGACCAGCTGCATCCCGAGCGCACCGTCAAAACCACCGTCGTGCGCACCACCCTCGAAGGGCTCGTGGCCAAGAACCGGGCCCAGCGCACCAAGCAGGGCAAGTCCGTCTACTACACGATCCCCGACACATCCGCATCGACCGACTCCGGCGAGCAGTCCGTCTGACAGCGTCACGGATCCGCTGTCTCGTCGAGCGCCACGCGCGTGCTCCGGCTCATGTGCACCTGTGACTGAGCGCTCCGGATGGCGGGTGAACGGTTCAGTTGGCGAGTCGGTTCGCGGAGACCAGCCACCGCCAGCGCCGACGCTCCGTGACGAGGGTGGCGGCGACCAGCAGGGTCACGGGGGCCGCCACCCAGGCGGGCCAGGCCAGCCACGACGAGACCACGGCCGCGGCGAGCTGGAGCAGCACCAGCAGGATCGTGGCCCAGCCCGGCACCGCGATGATCACGTTGGCCTTGTCCCCCGGGGTGGAGAACAACGTCGGAAGGCCGATCAGGGCCAGCACGGACAGGGCGGCAAGCAGCCATGAGTGGCTGGCCAGGGCCCAGGGGGTGGCCACCCACGCGACGAGTTCCGTCGCGAAGCGCAGGGCGGACGCAGCGCGGTCGTCCGGCCGTCTCAAGGTCATTGCCCCACCAGCAGCGTCGGTCACCTGCGGACGATCCCATGGCGCGCGGCTGACCGCCAGGGGTTTGGAACGCCGCCGTCGCACCAGGCCTCCTCGTCTGTGCCCCGCCCGGGAGGCGCGGCACGCTGAGCGCTTCAGGTAGCGAAACCCGCCACCGGAAGCGCTCAGTCACAGATGTGACGCGGCTCTGCCCTGGGCCAGGCGCAGACCGCCTGTGCTCCAGCATGCCTGCGCAGCCACCGCGTCGATTCCCACACGGCGCCCCGATCACAGCCGCTGCGGTGGCTCAGCCATGAGGGGTTCATCGAGCGCTGCGTGCCAGGGCGGTACCGGGCACCGGTGACGCTCGTTCGCCGGTGCCCGGTGTCAGCGGGCCGGCGCCCTGTGCGTGCTGCGGGGCACCGTCCGATTCGGGTGCGAGCGGGAGGCGGTTCGGTGGAGGCAGTCCTGCGTGTGGTGCCGGTGCTGGGCGAGACGACGTGGTCGTTCCTCCGTCGGGTGGCGGCCGCGTACGGGCTGAAGGCGCCAGATCTGGCCGGAGGGTGGCGGTCGGCGAGCCAGATGCAGCGCAAAGACCGGGGCCGTGCGGACGGTGAGGTGCTGCTCGACACGGTGGCGCAGGAGCAGTTGGCCGGGTGGTGTCGTGTGCCGGCGGGGCATCTGGCGCGGGCGCTGCCGTCGTGGGCGGCCGGGCCGCCGGCGCTGGCCGGCAGGGACAGGGATGGGCGGGGGTGGATGCGGTGGCGTGCGGGAGCGCTGGAGTGGGGGCCGGTGGTGTTCGGGTGCGGGCTGTGTGCGGCCCGGCGCGGGGCTGGTGGGGGGCGCGTGTAGGTGTACGGGCCAGATGTGTACCGCTTTGCCAAGGCGCTCGTCGCCGCCCGGCGGATGTGGGCCCGGGCCGGATCCGGTCCACGAGGGCTTCGGTGATGCCCACCGGCAGCAACCGCGGCAGCCGCTGCCCGTCACCGGTCACCCGAGGGCGCCGGACTCGGCGTCGTTGGGGCAGACCGCTGCCTCCACGTCCGCAGGAGGCGGGGAAGTTCCAGGCCCCGGCCCCGGTCCCATATGGCTTGGAGGAGGCCGCGTACCACGGTCCGGTACGGGCCTGTCAGCGCTCGGCGGCGTGCGGCCCGGGTGGGTCGTTCCGTCGTGCTCCGCCGACTCGGTGACGCGAAGGGGCCGTTGGGCCCAACGGCAGGGCCGCACAGGGACTGTTCAGCCCTATCCGACCCTGGGGGTCCGCGACGGATCATGTGGCGGTGGCCGGGAAGGGCCAGGTCCACATCCCGTCCCACGGCACTTCCCGGCCCGCCGACGACTTGATCAGCTGGGGAGGATGCCGTCCGGTGGACGAGGCACAGATACGTCAGGTGCAGACCGCGAGGCCGGGGGCCGAAGTCCCCGCGACCGCGAAGGCGACCGACGAGACGACCGGAGCGCCGAGTGCAAGAGCCGCGCGCCCGACGTGGGTGGAGTGGCTCACCACCACCGACCACAAGAAGATCGGGACGCTGTACCTGGTCACCGCGTTCGTGTTCTTCATCGTCGGCGGCGTGATGGCGCTGCTCATGCGGGCCGAACTAGCCCGCCCCGGACTGCAGACCATGTCCACCGAGCAGTTCAACCAGGCGTTCACGATGCACGGCTCGATCATGCTGCTGATGTTCGCCATGCCGCTGTTCACCGGCTTCGCCAACTGGATCATGCCGCTGCAGATCGGCGCGCCGGACGTGGCGTTCCCGCGGCTGAACATGCTGGCCTACTGGCTCTTCCTGTTCGGCTCGTCGATCGCCGCGTTCGGCTTCCTCACCCCGGGCGGGGCCGCCGACTTCGGCTGGTTCCTGTACGCCCCGCTGTCGGACGCCGTGCACTCCCCGGGCCTCGGCGCCGACCTGTGGATCATGGGGGTGGCGCTCTCCGGTTTCGGCAGCATTCTCGGTGCGGTCAACTTCATCACCACGATCATCTGCATGCGTGCGCCCGGCATGACCATGTTCCGGATGCCGATCTTCGTGTGGAACGTGCTGCTGACCGGCGTCCTGATCCTGATCATCTTCCCGGTGCTGGCGGCGGCGCTGTTCGCGCTGGAGGTCGACCGCAAGTTCGGCGCGCATGTCTTCGACGCGGCCAACGGCGGCGCCCTGTTGTGGCAGCACCTGTTCTGGTTCTTCGGCCATCCCGAGGTGTACGTCTTGGCGCTGCCGTTCTTCGGGATCGTCTCCGAGGTCGTCCCGGTCTTCTCCCGCAAGCCGATGTTCGGCTACCTGGGCCTGATCGGCGCGACGATCGCCATCGCCGGTCTGTCGGTGACGGTGTGGGCGCACCACATGTATGTCACCGGCGGTGTGCTGCTGCCGTTCTTCTCCTTCATGACGTTCCTGATCGCGGTCCCGACCGGTGTGAAGTTCTTCAACTGGATCGGCACGATGTGGAAGGGGTCTCTGTCCTTCGAAACGCCGATGCTGTGGGCCACCGGCTTCCTGATCACCTTCGTCTTCGGCGGTCTGACCGGCGTGATCCTCGCGTCCCCGCCGATGGACTTCCACCTCTCCGACTCGTACTTCGTCGTGGCGCACTTCCACTACACGGTCTTCGGGACGGTCGTGTACGCGATGTTCGCCGGCTTCCACTTCTGGTGGCCGAAGATGACTGGCAAGATGCTCGACGAGCGGCTCGGGAAGATCACCTTCTGGACGCTCACGGTCGGCTTCCACACCACGTTCCTCGTGCAGCACTGGCTCGGCGTCGAGGGCATGCCGCGCCGTTACGCCGATTACCTGGCCGCCGACGGCTTCACCGCCCTCAACACGCTGTCCACCATCGGTTCGTTCATGCTCGGTCTTTCGCTGCTGCCCTTCTTCTACAACGTCTGGAAGACCGCCAAGTACGGCAAGCCGGTCGGCGTCGACGACCCGTGGGGCTACGGCCGCTCCCTGGAGTGGGCCACCTCCTGCCCGCCCCCGCGGCACAACTTCCTCTCCCTGCCCCGCATCCGCTCCGAATCCCCGGCGTTCGACCTGCACCACCCGGAGATCGCCGAACTCGACATGGCGGGCTGAGCCATGACCCACGTGGTACTGGGGCTGGGCATCGCCCTGGTGACCGTGTCCAGCTGTGTCTGGTATCTGCCCGCCCGCGCCGACCTGCGCGCGGGAGACGACCGTCCCGTCTTTCGCCGTACGGCGGCAGCGGCCTGCCTGACCGGCTGGAGCACTGCGGCGACCGTTTCCCTGCTGCTTCTCGCGGGCACGGCGTGGCCGGTGCCGTGCGCGATGGCCGTGACAGGGGCCGCCGGTACGGCCGGCCTCCGGATCCGCGCCCGTGTGCAGCGCCGGTTCGAGGCGAGGGAGGTGGCCCGCCACTGGGCGGCGCTGGAAGCCGCTCCGCCCCCGCACGGCGCGCGTCAGGACCGGGCCCGGCGCGCCTTCGCCGGCCTCGTCGCCTCCGGGCTGGCCGCCGCGGCGGCCGCCGAAGTTCTCCTGGTGGCCGCCGGGCCCGAGGACGGCCTGGAGTGGCTGGTGGCCGCCGCGGTTCCCGCCGTGGTCGTCGGCGTGTTCCTCACCCTCGCAGTCACCCTGTCGCGTACGGCCAGCGGCCGCCCCACGACGCCGGGCCACGCCTGTGCCCCGCATGAGGGGGCGTCGGGTCCGGCTGATGCAGAGTTGCCAAATTTCGCAATTGGTTAGATGCTTTACTTGCTGTGCTCGCAAATAGCTTGGTCACGGCACTTTCGCACCCGCCCCCGCGAGGCGGGGCTCGCAAGAAAGCCGAGGAGTCGTGTCCGTTCCGCCGCACCAGGCCGAGACCGAGTTCGTCCGGGTGCCAGGGCATCCCGTACGGAACGACCTGCCGGCAGGGCTGCCCGAAGCCGGGGCCGCCGCGCGATGACGAAGACCCTCCACCGTGCCTGGGCCCGGGTCACCGCGCTGCTGCCCACTCGCTCCGATCTCGCGGAGACGGGCCGCGACCCTCGCCGTGACCTGCTCGCCGGGCTGACCGTGGCCGTCGTGGCGCTGCCGCTCGCGCTCGGCTTCGGCGTCTCCTCCGGGCTCGGGGCCGAGGCGGGCCTGGCGACCGCCGTGGTTGCCGGCGCCCTGGCCGCCGTGTTCGGCGGATCGAACCTTCAGGTGTCCGGACCGACCGGGGCCATGACGGTCGTCTTGGTGCCGATCGTCGGCCGGTACGGAGCGACCGGCGTGCTGACGGTAGGACTGATGGCGGGCGTCATGCTGGTGACGCTGGCCGCGCTGCGGGCGGGCAAGTACATGCAGTACGTGCCCGCGCCGGTCGTCGAGGGCTTCACCCTCGGCATCGCCTGCGTGATCGGCCTCCAGCAGGTCCCGAACGCGCTCGGCGTGTCCAAGCCCGAGGGCGACCGCGTCCTCGTCGTCACCTGGCGGGCGGTCGAGGAGTTCGCGAAGTCCCCGAACTGGACCGCCGTCGGCCTGGCGATCGCGGTGGCCGCCGTCATGCTGGCCGGCGCTCGGTGGCGGCCGACGGTTCCCGTCTCCATCCTGGCGGTGATCGCCGCGACGCTCGTCGCGCAGCTCGGCGGCCTGGACGCGGCCAAGCCGATCGGTGACCTGCCCGCGGGGCTGCCCGCGCCCTCGCTGTCCTTCCTCGACCTCGGTTCCCTGGGCTCGCTGCTCACCCCGGCGGTCGCGGTCGCCGCACTGGCCGCACTGGAGTCCCTCCTCTCCGCCTCGGTCGCGGACGGCATGACGGTCGGGCAGAAGCACGACCCCGACCGGGAGCTGTTCGGACAAGGCGTGGCCAACATCGTCGCGCCGCTCTTCGGCGGTGTCCCCGCGACCGGCGCGATCGCCCGTACCGCCGTCAACGTCCGCACCGGCGCGGGCTCCCGGCTGGCCGCCCTCACCCACGCCGCGGTCCTCGCCGTGATCGTCTTCGCGGCGGCCCCTCTGGTCTCGAAGATCCCGCTGGCCGCGCTCGCAGGCGTCCTGCTGGCCACGGCCCTGCGCATGATCGAGGTCGGCTCGCTCAGGGCGATGGCCGGGGCGACCCGTTCCGACGCGCTGATCCTCGTCCTCACGGCCGTCGCGACCCTGGCCCTCGACCTCGTGTACGCGGTGATCATCGGCCTGGTCGTGGCCGGCGCCCTCGCCCTGCGTGCCGTGGCCAAGCAGGCCCGTTTCGACCAGGTCCCGCTCGACCGGGGCGACCACAGCGCCGAGGAACATGCCCTGCTGGCCGAGCACATCGTGGCGTACCGCATCGACGGCCCGCTGTTCTTCGCCGCCTCCCACCGCTTCCTGCTGGAGCTGACCGAGGTCGCCGACGTCCGCGTCGTGATCCTGCGCATGTCGCGCGTGTCGACCATGGATGCCACCGGCGCCCTCGTTCTCAAGGACGCGGTGGAGAAACTGAACCGCCGCGGCACTCTGGTCCTGGCCTCGGGGATACGCCCCGGCCAGCGCCAGGTCCTGGAGGCCGTCGGCGCTCTCGGGCTCCTCAGACACGAGGGCCGGGAGTACGCCACGACCCCCGAGGCGATCAGCGCTGCCCGCGACCACCTGGCCACGGCCGGAGTCCTGCCCGACGCCGCCGCAGCGAGGCCGCCGAGCGCAGACTCCGGTGCGGAAACAACCCGATGAGCACGCTCCGCGTACGGCCCTTCGGGAAAGCGGGCCCGGGCGGGGGTTTCGGCCCGGCCGGTGGCGTAGGCAAGGATGTGCCGCATGAAGTCGGTGGATGAGTGGATGCGACGCGTGGTGCGCGGGAACGCGAATCCCGTTCGGGCGTTGCGGTGTGCCGGGGAGGGGGTGGCGCCGTGACCGCGCCGCTGTACCAACTCAAGGCCGAGTTCTTCAAGACGCTCGGTCACCCGGCGCGCATCCGGGTCCTGGAGCTCCTGAGCGAGCGCGAGCACGCGGTCGCCGAGATGCTGCCCGAGGTGGGCATCGAACCCGCTCATCTCTCCCAGCAGCTGGCGGTGCTGCGTCGGGCGAACCTGGTCGTGACCCGCAAGGAGGGCTCGACCGTGTACTACTCGCTGACCAGCCCGCACATCGCGGAGCTGCTCCGAGTCGCACGGACGATCCTCTCCGGGGTCCTGGCCGGCCAGGCCGAACTGCTCGCCGACCTCCAGGCGGCCCAGGCCGAGGTGAAACCGCCGTCCTAGCGCAGGCCGTCTCACGGAAATGGCCTGCGAGATCGAGAGTGCCGGTGACGACTTCGGGGGCGGAGTCGCCGAAGTCGTGCCGTCGGCCGCAAACGCAGCATCATCATCGACACAACCGGCCTGATGCTTACCGTGCTGGTGACCGCCGCGAGCATCCAGGACTCCGTCGCCGGCGAACGCCTCCTCCACCGCCTCGCCGCCGACCACCCCGGCCTCCGCAAAGGCTGGGCCGACCGGGGCTACCGCGAGTACCTCGTCGACCACGCCGCCCGCCTTGGCATCGGCCTCGAAGTCGTCCGACGCGCCCCGGCACCAGGGGCTTCACCGTCCTGCCCCGCAGGTGGGTGGTCGAACGCACTCTGGGCTGGCTGATGCACCACCGCCGCCTGGCCCGCGACTACGAAGCCCTGCCCACCCGCTCTACCGCCATGATCTACATCGCGATGATCGCCCTCATGTTCCGCCGCATCACCCACGAATCCGCACCAACCTGGCAAGGAGCATCAACCACATCAAGTCCCCTGCGCCGCAAGCTCGGCGACCCGGGCTGGATCACCACCGCCCGCGGCGTCGGCTTCCGCCTCACCGTCCCAGGCGACCACCCTTTCGTGGAGGCCACCGGATAACCCGGCGCCTGCTCCTCAGCTATCTCGCCCTGGCCCTGCTCGTGCTGGCCGGCCTGGAGATCCCACTCGGCTACATCTACGCCCGCGGTGAGACCTCCCGTGCCTCCCAGAGCGTGGAACGCGACGCGGCCATGCTCGCCGAGGTCACCGAGGAGAACATCGAAGAAGGCAAGGTCGGCGAACTGCCCGACGTCATCGGCGACTACGCCACCCGCACCGGCGGCCACGTCGTCGTCACCGACAAGCAGGGCATCGTCCTGGCCGACTCCGACCCGGCCGCCCGCACCGGCATCAGCCTCGCCACACAGCCTGACATCGCCCGCGCCCTGACCAACCAGCCCACCGTCACGACCACCACCGACAGCGCCGGCCGCGACGTGCTGTCCGCGACCATGCCCGGCGCCTCCGGCACCACCATCCGCGGCACCCTGCGCCTGACCTACCCCCTGGACCAGGTCAGCACCCGGGTGCACCGCATCTGGGGCGCCCTCGCGCTGGCCGGAGGCTGCGTCCTCGCCGCGGTCGCCCTGGCCGCCTTCACCCTGGCCCGCTGGATCACCAGCCCGCTGCGCACCCTGGAGGCCGCAACCGCCCAGCTCGCCGAGGGACAGCTCACCCACCCGCCCGACGCCACCACCGGACCACCCGAACTACGCCGCCTCGCCACGTCGTTCACGCACACCGCCACCCAGCTCCAGCACCTGCTCAAAGCCCAGCAGGCATTCGCCTCCGAAGCCTCCCACCAGCTGAAAACCCCACTGACCGGGCTACGGCTGCGGCTGCGGCTGGAGAACCTCGAGCCCTACCTCGACCCGCGCGCACACCCCAGCCTGGAGGAGGCAGTCGACGAGGTCGAACGCCTCGGCCGCATGGTCCAGGGCCTGCTCGCCCTGGCCCGCCTGGAGAACACCGCCACCACCCCCGAACCCGTCGACCTCGACGCGGTCACCGCCGAACGGGTGGCGATATGGGAGCCAGTGGCAGCCGAGCAGTACGTCGCCCTCGACATCACCGGCCCTCACGTCGGCCAGGTGTGGGCCATCCCCGGCGCCCTGGAACAGATCATCGACAACCTGATCGCCAACGCCCTGCGCGGCTCCCCACCTGGCACCACCATCACCCTGCACCGCACCCCCGGCACCGAACTCCACATCATCGACCAAGGCCCCGGCATGAACGCCGCCGACCGCGAACGCGCCTTCGACCGGTTCTGGCGCTCCTCCGACGCCCACCACGACGGCACCGGCCTCGGCCTGCCCATCGTCCGCCACCTCATCAACGCCTCCGGCGGCACGATCACCCTCCACCCCTCCCCCGACACCGGCCTCGACGCCCGCATCCAGCTCCGGCCCGTCACATCACGCCCGCGTGGGCCACGCTCGGGCGGGGAGGGCTCCGGCTCCCGCCGTCCCCTCAGCCAGCGAACACACACCGCCGGTCGGCGCTAAGGCCCTCCGCAGACCCAGGAACAGGCCGGATTGCCCTGGCAACGAGCGGGCCGGTGCGGCGGCGACCAACGCTGCTCGCCGCCAAGTTCGCAGCGGGGGTGGTGACGTGTGCCGGGCTATCCGCGGCGCGCTGTTTGGATGTCCCGGCGTCGGGGCGGCGTCAGCCGATTCCGGTGACCTGGCGAGCCCCGATTACCTGATCGGGAGCTCGGCCCGCTCTCGACTGCTACGGCCGCTTCCTTGGTCAACATGGGCGGCGAGCTGCGGCGCGCCGCGAATTCGGATTCTGCTGGCTGCACGATGATGGGGATCTTTGAAATCGGCCACCCCATGCTCGGCCAACCCACACATGCTCAGTGGGTCTCCCCACCCCCACCTGTAGCCGCGTCCAGGACTTGCAGCCTGTACCTAGGTACGGGTTTAGCGTCGGAGGTGTCCCCGCCCTTGGGGGCCTGATGACGGGAGTGAGTGCGATGAGTGATCTGGCGTGGGTACCGCAGTCCTGCACGATGCCCACCGAGGAGCGGCCCCTGCGGGTCGCAGAGTGGGACGCGCTGTTCTCCGAACGGCTGACCTCGCTGTCGCGGCCCCAGCCGCTGAGGCTGCGCCTGAACCTGGCCAGCGGGGCGGGCGTTGAGGAGCGGGTCCGTGATCTGGCGGAGCGCGAGAGCGGCTGCTGCTCGTTCTTCACCATCACCACCACCCCGGGCGAGGAGTTGATCGCTTTGGACATCTCCGTGGACCCGGCGCACGAGGCAGTCCTGGACGCCCTCGCCACGCGGACCGCTGCCTCCCGGGAGTCGCGGTGAGCTCGGGCCTGCGCAGCGGGCAGGTCGCCGAGGCGGCCGGGGTGAACGTGCAGACGCTGCGCTACTACGAGCGGCGCGGCCTGCTGGCCGAGCCGGAACGAAGCAATGGCGGTCACCGCCTGTACGGCGAGGACGCGGTGACCGCGCTGCGCGTAATCAAGGCCGCCCAGCGGCTCGGGTTCACGCTGGAGGAGGTCGCCGAGCTGCTGGAGGCCGGCCGCCACCGGCACGGCCGTCCCGTCGCGGGCCTCCAGGAACGTGCTGCGGCCAAGCTCGCCGAGGTCGACGCGAAGATCGCCGATCTGACCACCATCCGCACCGCCCTGGCCGCTGCCGTCGAAGCAGGCTGCGACGACCTGACCGTTTGCGCCTCCAGCGCCTGCTGTCCCATCCCCTTCACCGACCTCGCCGAGGAGAACCGCCATGCCGGACCCTGCTGCTGACCCGCGCCCCCACCGCGCTCCGAAGGCGCTCGGGGGCCTGGCCGCCCTGGCCTGCGTGGCGTGCTGCGCGCTGCCCGTCCTGATCACCGCAGGCGTCGTCGGCGCCGGGGCCGGGGCCGTGGTGGGCTGGCTGCCAGCCCTCGCCGTCGTCCTGGCCGTGCTCGCCGCCGGGACCTGGTGGCTCGACCAGCGCCGCCGCTCCCACTCCTGCTCCTGCGCGGCTAAGGCCGCAGGTGAGAGCGGGTGCGGCTGCAAGATGTCCGCGGACCCGCTGAAGATCACGAGCACGGGCCGCCAGTAGGTTCGCCCACAGGTAGAACTGGTTGACCGTGGAGACCTCGCGGTCCCAGTTCCACTCGGGGTCCGCTTTCGTCGCGACGACGCCACCACTCATACGCTGCTTGATCGTCCATGGTCGCGTCGAGCCAGTCGCACCGGCCTCGCCCGAACCCCCAGGAAGTCGAAGTACGTGCGCAGGTCCCGGGCATGCGCGGCTTGGGTGTTCTACGGTGACAACGCCAGCCACACCGAGAAGTAGCGGTTCAACGCCACCTCGTACTGCGCCGCCGGATCCACTAGGAACGGTTGCCCTCGGGTCCGTCCAGGTCGTCCAGCCATTCATCGAGTCCGGAGAACAGGGAGCTGAATTCCCGTATGAACGGCGTCGCTTCACGTGGCCACGCCGGGTCCCGGCGAGTGAAGTGCACCCGCCAACCCTTGATCGACATGACGCTGGACCAGAGGCCGTGGACAGCTCAACAGGGCATAAATCAAGTTATGGACAGGGTTTGTGCTTGTCCGTTGTCCACGACGGAAGCGGGGTCGGGGCCCTCAAGTTCGGAACCCCGACCCCGCTCTCGCGTCAGCCCTGGCAGCCGCACCCTGACGTGGTCTTGGCCTCGGTCACGGTGAGGGCGGGGTCGACGGAGGTCTCGGCGGGCGTACAGCAGGCGTCGACGCCGCAGCAGGCATCGCTCGACTCGGCAGTCGGCCGGGCGTTTTCGGCGGTAGCCGGCTTCGTGGCGCGGACGATCGCGGAGTACATGCCGTCGGCGACCGGGTGGGTCGGGGTGATGGTGACGTCGGTGAACCCGGCGGCTTCGAGTCCGGCGCGGTATTCGGCGAAGGAGAGTGCCCCGGCGATGCAGCCGACGTAGTCGCCGCGCTCGGCGCGCTGGGCGGGGGTGAGGGTGTCGTCGGCGACGACGTCAAAGACACCGATCCGGCCACCAGGCCTGAGGACGCGGAAGGTCTCGGCGAAGACGGCGGGCTTGTCGGTGGACAGGTTGATCACGCAGTTGGAGATGACGACGTCGATGGTGTTCGCGGGCAGCGGGACGGCTTCGATCGTGCCCTTGAGAAACTCCACGTTGGTGGCGCCCGCCTTGGCGGCGTTGGCCAGGGCGAGTTCGAGCATCTCGTCGGTCATGTCCAGTCCGTACGCCTTGCCGGTGGGGCCGACGCGGCGGGCGGAGAGCAGGACGTCGATGCCGCCGCCGGAGCCGAGGTCCAGGACGCGTTCGCCTTCGCGCAGTTCGGCGACGGCCGTGGGGTTGCCGCAGCCGAGGGAGGCGGCGACAGCCTGGGTGGGCAGAGTGTCGCGCTCCGCCGCGGCGTACAGCGTCGAGCCGAAGTTCTCGTCGACCTCGACCGGCTCGGGCCCGCAGCAGGCGGTGCCGCCTTCGGTGACCTTGACGGCTGCGGCGGCGTACCGCTGGCGGACAGTTTCGCGCAGGTTTGTGGTGGTCTGATCGCTCATGACTTCACTCCTGGATGACGGGCATGGCGGTGCCCGGAACGGCTTGTATTGACGTTCATTGATGCAACCTTGCGTCTTGGATCGAAAAACGTCAACATAGAGGCATGTCGAAACAAGAGCTTGAGGTGATCGGCCAGGACGCCGCCTGCTGCCCGGGCCTGTCCACCGCCCCGCTGGACGAGGACCAGGCGGCCGACCTGGCCAAGGTGTTCAAGGCGCTGGGCGATCCCGTGCGGCTGCGGCTGATGTCGATGATCGCCTCGCGCGGAGAGGGCGGGGAGGTCTGTGTGTGCGAGCTGACCCCGGCCTTCGAGCTGTCCCAGCCGACGATCTCCCACCACCTCAAGCTGCTGCGCCAGGCCGGGCTCATCGACTGCGAGCGCCGCGGGACCTGGGTGTACTACTGGGTGTTGCCGGGAGTCCTGGACCGGCTCGCCGGATTCCTGACCACCACGGAGCCCGCCGGAGCTCCTGCGTGAGCGCGCCGCTCGGCCGCCGGGTTGCCGCCGAGGCGATCGGGACCGCCCTGCTGGTGGCGGTGGTCGTCGGTTCCGGCATCCAGGCCACCGAGCTGTCGGATGACGTCGGTGTCCAGCTGCTCGCCAACTCCCTGGCCACCGTCTTCGGCCTGGGCGTGCTGATCGCCCTGTTCGGGCCGGTCTCCGGCGCGCACTTCAACCCCGCTGTCACCCTGGCTGCCTGGTTCACCGGCCGCCACGCCCCGGGCGGCCTCGCTCTGCGGGACGTCGCCGCGTACGTGCCCGCCCAGATGGCGGGAGCGGTCGGCGGGGCGATCCTGGCCGACGCGATGTTCGCCAAGCCGCTGGTGCAGCTCTCCACCCACGACCGGTCCGCCGGCCACCTGTGGCTCGGCGAGGTCGTCGCCACGGCCGGGCTCATCCTGCTGGTCTTCGGCCTGAACCGGATCAACCGTGCCTCGCTGGCCCCAGCGGTGGCCTCCTACATCGGGGCCGCCTACTGGTTCACCTCTTCCACCTCGTTCGCGAACCCCGCCGTGACCATCGGCCGCACGTTCACCGACACGTTCGCCGGGATCGCGCCCGGCTCCGTCGCCCCGTTCATCGCCGCCCAGCTGGCCGGCGCCGCTCTCGGGCTCGCCGTCGTGACCGCGGTCTACGGCCCGCACACCGCTGCGGCCCGCCGTGCGGTCGAGGTCCCGCGCGGCGAACCCGAACCCGAACCCGCAGCCTCCTGACCACGCCCCCGAGAAAGACACCCTCCATGAGCACTCCCGCCTCGCGCCCGTCGGTGCTGTTCGTCTGTGTCCACAACGCCGGCCGCTCCCAGATGGGCGCCGCCTTCCTCACCCACCTCGGCGGAGACCGCGTCGAGGTCCGCTCGGCGGGCTCGGCGCCCGCCGACTCCGTCAACCCCGCGGTCGTGGACGCGATGAAGGAGGTCGGCATCGACATCTCCGCCCATACCCCGAAGGTCCTGACCACCGAGGTGGTGCAGTCCTCGGACGTGGTGATCACCATGGGCTGCGGCGACGCCTGTCCCGTCTTCCCCGGAAAGCGGTACCTGGACTGGCAGCTGGAGGACCCGGCGGGCCAGGGCGTCGAGGCCGTGCGGCCGATCCGCGACGCCGTCGAAGCGCGGGTCCGCGCTCTGCTCGGTGAGCTGGGCATCCCGGCCTCCGCCTGACCGCCGACCGGTGCGCGATCAGGTGCCGAAGGGCGGGACCTGCTGCAGGGTGAGGTCGTCGCGCAGCCGCAGAAAGCGCACGGGGTGACGGTAGACGCCCTCGTCGACCGCGGTGTCGGCGAGGAACTCCGCCACCAGTTCGGGACGCACGAGGTGATACTCCAGCTCACTGCGGGTGCCCAACCCTGCGGATTCTCTGTCAAGTTCAGCATGTTGACGCGCAATGGCCCACCCGTCAGCTCAGCCGATGACCGGGCTGCAGCGTTCGACGGAACCCGGTCTCTCGCCGAGCGGCCGAAGACGGCGTACGAGCACGCGTGGGAAATAGGGGACGCCTACGAGTACCCGGAGTACGAGGATGCGGAGTGGTCGCGGTGGTTCCGCACGTTCCTGCACGGCCGAGCGTGGCCGCACGCCGAGGGCCCGAAGATGTGGCCCGCCGACCAACCCGCTGGAAGGGCGTTGTCATGAGCGAGGTGAGCCCGCGTCTCGTCATCAACGCATCGAGCGGCGAGTCCGACTGGGCCGTGACGGCACAGGCCCCCATCCGGCTCGCAATGACTGCGGTAAGAAGCCATCCGCTTACCGCTCAGCAGGCTTGACCAGTCGAACACGGTTCCTGTTCGGGTGACCTCTCGGCGGTCGGGGCATAACGGCAGGGCCT
>NZ_JBEXEA010000077.1:0-17674 GCF_040606035.1 Streptomyces sp. NPDC005483 | reverse complement strand
CTACGAACGCAAAGCCGAGCACTTTCTAGCCTTCACCAGCATCGCCTGCACCCTCATCTGCTACCGCCGACTCGCCAAATGAGACGAAGTCTTAGGCAGCCGCTCGCCGTCGTCGCCGCCGAGGAAATCGTCGGTGTCGGCGATGTACCCGTCGACTGACACCGACATGTCGAGCACTGATCTAGACACTCCGACCTCCTGTGGTCTTCCTCCAGACTGGTTTCACTGGATGTAGACCTGGCGTGGCGGCCTTACTCATCGGCCTGAAAGAGAATCTTCACCACAGGCACCCGCCCGCGACCAGCCAAGGAGACGACCACCCGCCGGCACCAGCCCTGATGGCCAGCCGTTTTCAAGATGCACAATGCTCACTCAGGGATGACCAGTCCGCGCTCACGCAGCTGCGGCAGGCAGATCTCCAGGCAGGCCTCCACCGAGGCGGCATCACTACGCACGAGCAGGTCCTCGTGGAAGGGGAGACCGTTCGCGACGAAGGTCCACGGCTTCACTCCATCACGCATGCGTTCCGCGTCGGCCTTGAACAGCACCGTGACTCCCTGCTCGGCCAGTGCCTCCATGACACGCACCACGTCGGCCAATGTTCCACCCCCACCTGTTCGAATCGGCGGGTCACCTTACACGGGCCCGTAAGCTCCGACTTGACGGCATAGCACCGTGCGGTATCTGGCTGGAGTTGAGGATGAGGGAGGGGCGGGATGGGTGGTGCGGACGCTGTCGGGGATCGGGGCGTACTCGCCGGTGGTGCACCCGGACGGGGTGCGGCGGGGCCGCGACGCTCAGTCGCCGATGGTGTGGCGCGGGGTCAGGCGGCGTTCTGTGCCTCGAGGGCCAAGTTCAGGGTGGGGTAGAGCGGGAGGACGTCGTCCAGGCCGACGATGTGCAGGAGGTCGCGTACGCGCGCCGGAGTGTGGGCCAGGCCCAGCCAGCCTCCGCCGGTCTGGGCGGCGTTGTTGGCGGCGACGAGGACGTTGATGCCGCTGGAGTCCATGAAGGTGACATCGCGGAAGTCGATGACCGCGTGCCGGAAGGACCCGTCGTCTACGGTGAGGGCCTGACGGAAGGTGTCGGCTGTGGTGTGGTCGATCTCGCCGGCCAGGGCGAGGACGAGGACGCCGTCAGCGGTGGTGTGCCGGGTGACGGTCAAATGGGCCTGGTGCATACCGTCTCCTGTCCGTCGTAGGCGGGACTCGCCGCTACGAGGCCACCACCCACGCAAACGCATGCCGCCGCGTGATGTCAACTGTCCCCCGGCCAGAGCGGCCTGAAGAGGCTTGGGAGGGGCAGATGTCAGGGGCTGTGATGCAATGGGCGGCCAACGGCATGAAGATCGTGTGCTGATCATGTGAGACGGGCGGATGTATGGGGCAGACCGCGGGGGATGAGGGGAAAACGGCCAAGGACCGCGAGCTGCTGTCGGCGTCGGCCGCCTTTGACGGCGACTCCTCCTGTATCGGCGCCGCGCGGCATCTGGCCACCGGCTTTCTCACCGAGGTGCAGGCCGTGCACGGGCTGCCGGTGTCCGAGCGGGCGATGGGTATGACGGAGTTGGTGGTCAGTGAGCTGGTCACCAACGCGGTGAAGTACGCGCCGGGGCCGGTCATGCTCGACCTCACGATCAGCAAGGGCGGGGTGCGGGTGTCGGTGTGGGACAGCGATCCGGTCCTGCCGGACGTCGCAGCCACTGATCCGCAGCGGGTCGGGCGGCACGGTCTGGAGATCACCCTCGCCGTCAGTCAGGGTTTTGAGGTCCACCGTGAACCGGTCGGCAAACGCGTCACGGCGCTGATCGCGCTGGCCGACGACCCCGGCGGGAGCATCGCCGGCCGCACTGCGCCATAGGGCCCGAGGGGGAGGCCGACAGGTAGGACGGGCTCGATCCGGGGCATGTGCATGCGATGGTGGGCACCCCCGCCTGTACTCGCCACTGCGCCGCCTGACCGTGGCCGGAGAGGTCGACCCGACCACCCCCAGGACGCTGCTGCGCGGCGTCCTGGAGAACTTCGCCACCGGTCTGTGGCTTATTGGAGGGGGCCGGCCGGGCCGAACGACGGCGCCGCGCGCTGTCGCTGTGGGATGAGGACATGCGCAACCGCCACCAGCACGAGCAGAACACCGGCCCCGTACCGTCCGGCGGTGGCATGACCGGAGCACAGCGCCGGTCTGAGGTCCGCGCCGTCGCCGACCAGCTCGCCCTGGCCCCGCTCACCGCACCCAGGACCCACCAGATCCTGCTCGCCGCCGCCCCCACGGCAGGCCTCACCGCGGCCAGGGTGGGTGCCGCCTGGACGCTCGTAGGATGCTTACATGCCGAAGCCGTTACGGATGAGCCGTCGCACGTGGATTGCCGCGTGGGCGGTGCTGTGTGTGGCCGGTATTGCTGCCACCGCCGCACTGAACGCCTCTCCGGCGCCTGACCCGCAGCCCGAGACGCCCGTCAGCGCCGAGTGCGCCGAGTACATCGCGGACATCGAGACGCAGCTGGCCAAGGCCAAGAGAGAAGGCAAGGACGACGGCGTGCTGGCCTTCACTCGAACCCGGGTCGGCGCGGACGCCTGCAGCGATGAAGTTTTCGACCACTTCAGCCGCGACCGGTGAGCCGCCGTACAGGGCTCGCTGCGATAGCGGGGCTGATCTGTGCCTGTGCCGTGGCGATCATCGCCGTGAGCGCCGCACCGGAACCGGAGCCGCAGCCCACACCCCCGCGGGTGTACTCCTCCTGCCTGGCGGCCGACACCAAGCCAACGTCTGTGGGCGACGACCCATGCGACGGCCGTTGAGCCCGTTCTCCAACCGCGAGACCGGATGGCCTTGTCAGTGCCTGGTTCTATCCTCGAGGAATAGTCAAGACCTGTGGATCAAGTCAGTCGCTGTGGTGTTGCTGGCGTAGTGGGCGACTGGCGTCAGCGCGGACCCGTCGGGTTCTTCCGGCCTCAGCGAGCAGGGTGAGGACAGGGTCTCGACGGCCTTGCGCTGGAACCAGTCGGATCCGTTGGTGACTTCCTCCGAACTCCACGGCTCGCCCGCGGTGATGGACCGCAGCAGGGTCCAATCGCGCAGACGGCGGGTGAGGAACTCCCGCTTCGCGGTGATCTCGGCCATCGAGCGGGCCCAGGCGGTGAACCCCTCGTCGGCCAGCAGGAGGGCCGCGCGGCGATCGAGGTGGCGGACGATGGCCGACTGCGCCATCGTCGTGTCCGGGTCGCGCAGGATTCTGGTCACCAGATCGGCTTCGTCTTCGTCACGGACGACTGCCAGCTCGTGCAGGTAGCGGGTGAATCGCTGGTGCTCGTCCTCGGTGAAACGGTCATGGGCGCCGTTGAGGCCGTTCACGCGGCGGCCTCCTCGGGGCGCTCGACCAGACGGCCGCGTTCGAAACGGGTGCCGGCTCGCACCAGTGCCACGAACCAGGTCACGCTCGCGGCCACGCAGCAGGCCATCGTCACCGACTGGACCACCGCCCTGAACACCCTTCACCTCGACTGAAGAGGCTGTTGGAGGGCAGTGCGATGCGTACGCCGGGACGTCCCCGACGGGGTGGTGCTGGTCGCCGGTATGGGAGAACCCCGGCTGGACGGGGGAGACCAGCCGGGGCCGTGTGTGGTGGCGTGCGGAGGGCGGTCGCCTCTCGGCGGGGTGCTCTATGGGGCTTCAGCCGAACGATCGTCCCCATGGGCGGAGGGTGAGGCCCGGGGACACAGTCCCCTCCGCCAGCCACAGGTAGGTGAACGGTCAACTGCCCCGGCTTGTTCCGCTGTTGGCGCTGCGGCTGTGTGAACCACGGCACCCTGCTTGGCGCCTCGAAGTCCGTGGGGTCTATCGGGCAGCTTGTGGGACGGTTGCGGGGGGTGGTCGCGGTAGATGCACCGCCGTGCCACGCAGGCTGTGGAATCCGAGGCGTCACTGTCCGACTCACGGGTTGGGATACCCCGCGAGGCTGACCAGCGTCATGAGCAGATGACGTCCGCGGTGATATTGCGGTCACCTGATCGCCTTCAGAGTCTCGGAGCGGACCTGGAGCGTGGTCTTGGCGGCCGACTTCAGGTCCAGGTCGGCGTTCGCGGCACTGAAGGTCATCTCGGCCACCAGGGCCGTGGTGTTGCCGTCCGCCCAAGCGCAGACCGGGTAGGTGATCGTCAAGGCGGGCTGCTTCCGGGTGAGCACCTCGCAGCTGATTCTGACGGCCGACCCCGCCGGGGTGACGTCCCTCGGTGGTACGGCCACCGTCACGCCGGCGGCTTCGCCGTCGCGCTTCAGCGCGTTGGCGCGGGTCTGGTCCGTATTCTTGAATCGGCCGTAGAGGCCCGCGATCACTAGCGCGCCCTTGGTCGGGTTACCGCCCAGGCTGTATCGCCCCACGACACCGTGGGTGATCTTGGCGTCCCAGATGCCGGTCGAATCCTTCTCGATCTTCCGGCCCGTGGTATCGGAGAGGTCCTTGGTGAGCTTGTAACGGCCGTCGAGCAGTGTCCTGGGTAGGGTCAGGGCGAAGTCGGCCTCGGGAAAGCCGCTTTCGGCCTTCGCTCCGATCATCACGAGCGTCAGCAGGATCGCCAGGACGATCACGAACACCCCGCCGGCGATCCCGATCACCAGGCCGACCCGGTTCTTCTTCGGGGGCGGCAGGACCACGGGCGGCACGCCCCAGGCGTAGGGCGGCTGGGGCGGCGGAGGCATGGACACGCCAGCACAGTACTGCACGGGTTGAGCGTCAGTGATGGCCCTTCCTTGCCCGTGCCGACACCCCCAATCGCCTTGCCCGCATCGCCGAAGACCTCGCCGATGACGACGGAGCTCTGCGCTTCGGCTGCCTGCTCCATCTCGCCCAGGAGCCTGATCGAAGTCTGGCAGCGCCTCAAGTCGGCGAAGCGCAGCCGATCGCTCCCGCCACCGAGGAGATAGGGCTTAATGCTACTGGTTTACGCCACCGTGAAATGGTGGCTAGTCTGAGGTCATGTCTGTCACCACGATGACCCTGCGGATCCCCGATGAGCTGGCTCCCTCGATCAAGGCGGCTGCCTCGGAGGCCGGCCTGAGCGTGAACCAGTACGTTGTGCGCGCCGCTCGCCGTGCCGCCACTCTTGACGCCGCGCACCAGCTTGCCGCGCTGGGTCTCGGCGACGACTTGGCGGGCGAGGGAGACACTCTGTGAGACGAGGAGAGATCTGGGCCCTCGGCGACGGGCGCAAGGTTCTGATCGTCTCCCTGACCGGCTTGGAAGAGGCTTACGGTGCGGTGGTCGCGATCGTGCTGCATCCCTCCGGCCGCTTTCCGGACACGGCCATGTCGGTCGTGATCGGAGACCCCGTCCCGTGCACCGCGGTCGCCGTCAACCTCCAGCAGCTGCGGGTGACCCGCTTCGACGGCGCGAAGCTCCTCGGTGAGGTCGAACCGGCCGCGATGGCCCGCGTCGACCAGGCGTTGCGCGCCGCCCTCGACCTGTAGTCACCCCCCCCCACGATGGGGGCACGCTGCTCGAGCTGGCCGGCACTCCCCGGGGCTGCGTCCGCGCTGCCCGTAAACGGCAAGCGCGGACACGCCCTGGAGCTCGTCAGGGAGGCGCACGGTGAGCTGGACACCGGCTTTCAGGCCGTCCGAGGCCTTCCTGGACGCCTCCGGGATGGTGGCCCCAATCGCTGCGTACATCCCCGCCGGGGCCCATATGCCCTCTCCGCCCAGCAGTAGACGGAGCTGGCCGAACAGACCGCGCAGCCCGCCTTCTCCGCGGCCGCGGGCGGGATCTTCGCCCAGCGCTATGTGTG
The DNA here is from genome assembly GCF_040606035.1 of Streptomyces sp. NPDC005483. NCBI lineage: Bacteria > Bacillati > Actinomycetota > Actinomycetes > Kitasatosporales > Streptomycetaceae > Streptomyces > Streptomyces sp. NPDC005483. Next base: position 11,894 of record NZ_JBEXEA010000077.1, on the reverse strand, counting down.
CTGTACGCGGGCGTTGCCGGACCCTGCGCTAGAAGGTCAGGTTCCAGGCGTCGATCTTGCCGGTGTCGGAGGCGGCGTTGTCGTTGACGCGCAGCTTCCAGGTGCCGTTCGCGACCTCCGAGGAGGCGTTCACGGTGTACGTCTGGGCGATGTTGTCGGCGCTGCCGCCGGCGTGGTTGTGCAGCGTGTAGACGGTGCCGTCCGGCGCCACCAGGTCGACCTTCAGGTCACCGATGTAGGTGTGCTTGATGTCCACACCCACCTTGAGGGTGGCCGGGGCGTTGCCGGTCACACCGGTTACGGCGATCGGGCTTTCCACGGTCGCGTTGTCGTTGATGGCGAAGTCCGCGAGGTTCTCGAAGTACTTGCCGGTCGGCGGGGTGGTCCCGATAGCCTTGAGGGCGTCGACCTGTCCTTCGCCGAAGAATGAGTTGTTGGCCGTCGTGCCCGTGCAGCGGCTGTCCGAGGGGCAGGCGATGTCGTTGGCCTGCTCGGCCAGTTTGGCGCGGAGCTGCGCCGGGGTGATGCCCGGGTTGGCGCTGGCGATGAGTGCCGCCACGCCGACGACGTGCGGGGTGGCCATCGAGGTGCCGCTCTTGCTGCCGTAGCCGCCGCCGGGGACGGTGGAGTACACGTTGCTGCCCGGCGCCGCGACGTCGATGACGCCCTGACCGTAGTTGGAGAACGAGGCCTTGGTGACGCCCGTGCCGTTGGCCGCGACCGTGACCACGCCCGGCAGCTCGGTCGGGATGTCGAGGCAGGCGTTGGTGATGGTGCGGGTGACCGGCGTCGAGTCGTTCGGGCTCGCGGAGTCGGTCGTCTTGTGGGCGAGGTCGTAGTTCTCGTTGCCCGCTGCGGCGATCTGGAGGGAGCCCTTGCCCTCGGCGTACTCCTGGGCGCGCTTGACGCCCTCGATGATGGCCGCCTGGTCGATGTTGTCCGGGCAGTTGAACTGCCACGGGTCCGTGTAATAGCTGTTGTTGGTGACCTTGAAGCCGTGGTCACCGGCCCAGACGAAGCCGCAGATGGTGTTCTCGGCGAAGAAGAAGGCGTTGCCCGGCTCGGCGACCCGGACCGCGGCGATCTTCACCCCGGGTGCCACGCCGACGACCCCCTTGCCGTTCTTGGCCGCGGCGATGGTGCCCGCCACGTGGGTGCCGTGCGTGTCGACGTCCCGCCACGCGCCGGCACGGGTGTCGGGCTTGCCGTAGGCGCAGGAGACCGAGTCGGCGGCGTCGAAGTTGGGCGCCAGGTCCTGGTGCTGGTCGTCCACACCGGTGTCCAGGATGCCGACCGTGACGGAGGCGGAGCCCGGGTTCACGGCCCAGGCCTGGTCCGCCTTGATCTGGCTCATGTCGGCCCGGACCGGTTCTCCGGCCGGGGTCGAGGCCTGGGCCGGATTGGCCGGGAGCGCCGGGTTGTAGGCGTCGGCCGGGACGTCCGAGGTACGCGTGGCGCCGACCTGCTGCACGCCGGCGACGCCGCGCATGGTGGCGGCGAATGCGCTGGACGCGGAGTGGGCGACGATCACGCCGATGGCGTCGAAGTTCGAGAAGACGGTACCGCCGTTGGCCGTGATCGCCGAGCGGACCGCCGAACTGTCACCAGGGGCGGTGATCACGAGGTAGGCACGCGTCCCGGCCACCCAGTTCGCACTCTGGGATGCCGGCACGGCGGCCGCGGGGGCCTTGACGGCCGGTGCGGTGGAGGGAACGACAGGAAGCGTGCCCGCGAGGGCGCCCGGGGCGCCGAACGCGAGGACGGCGCCGAGCGTGGCCGCCAGCACCAGCGTGCGTCTGGGGCGGCTGGATATGTGGGGTATCAATGCGTCCTCCGGAGACGGCCCGGCCGGGCTGAGGGCACCGGCCGGGCCGTACGAAACGAGTGGTGGATGCAAGATGTCAGGTGCATGCTCCTGTATGGAAGTACCTTTCCGTGCAGGGACGTTAGAGAGGCATGGCTGAAAAGAGACGCACTCCGGGCATCCGGAGAGTCGGGATCCACCAGGAGCTCGGCGACGTCGACCGCGCCTACCCCGCCGTCCTGGTGCCGGCCGTGCTGCCCGCACCGGAGCTCCGGACCTGCGCGGCGGCCGACACCGCCCGCGCTCCTGGTGGCCGACGGCGACGTACTGCCCTCTCGTGCCGGTCGAAGCGCCGAGCAAACAGCCAGCGTTCCCGAACCTGGGGTAGAGCGTTTCAGGGGCCATCGCGCCGTACGCTCTGAGCTGCTGAAACGGACTTTCGTTCTAACCCTGCCGGTGGCTCTGGCCAGGTAGACGATCGCGATGGCCAGACGGAGCCGGCCCTCCTCCGACTCCTGACCGACCCATCTGGCCGCCTCGAGAATCGCTGCGGCAGCCGATGACTTGCCGCTGGAATCCGCAGGTGATCTGTTCGGCATGGCACAGGACGGTCATCAGTGCTTGCGGGCCCCATCTTCCGTGCCCCAACCCCTCTGCTACCACCCTGCTGCCATTCGGTATGGCCTCCGCGAAAAAGCAGACACAGGTCCGGCTGGCGGAAGACGTGCTCGCAGCGGGCAAAGCGGCCGCGGCCGCCCGCCACCTGGACTTCAACAAGTACGTGGAACGGCTGATCATCGAGGACACCACCGGCGCCCGCTCCGCCGGCATGGCGGCCGCCCAGCGGCTGATCGAAGAGCACGGCGCATTCCTCGACGACCTGGAACAGGAACTCGACGCCCCCTACGACCGACAGCCGGGCGCCGCCGGGTGATGCTGCACGTCGACGAATCCTGGATCCTCGAAGTTGCAGAACGCACCGGGCACCGGGACCCGGCCGCCGACGACTACGGCGTGCCCATCGCCGCCGTCGCCCGCCACCGCGGCGAACTCCTCGACACGCCCGTCTACGACGGCCCCTACGCCCGCGCCGCCGCCCTGGTCCACACCCTGGGGCGATGCCGCTGGCTGGAACGCTCCAACCTGACCGTCGCCTGCGCCGTCGCCGTCATGTACCTCGAAGCCAGCAACATTCCCGTCAGTCCCACCCGCGAACAGCTCACTGCACTCGCGCACGAACTCAACAACCCCCACTGCACCGCCCAACGAATCGCTGCCTTCCTCCGCACCTGGAAACCCTGATCACCATCTGCCGTGGTCACAACTGTCGGGTGGCGCGACCTCGGAGAGAAGGCATTGGCCATCCAGGCGCTCGCCATCCGGGCCGTGGACGTCAACTTCGCCCTTCAAGAGGCCCCCAACCTGGTGGGCCGGAACCGGCATGCAGATCTCGTCCGGGCCGCGTACAAAGCTCCTTGGTCACCGCCGCCGAAGTGCTCGCAAGGCCTGATCTTCGCTTGGGAGGGCCGACCCCGGTGCCCGCTCCGCCGACGTGGGACCCGCTGCCCGGGCAGCTGTGGCATCTTGTAGCCAGACCTGGCCCCGCAGCTTTCCCCCGAGCGGCGGGGCCGGGTCGTGTTCAGCGGGCGCGGGCGACGTCGATGGGGCTGTTTGGGCAGGAGTCGAGGATGCCCGTGAGCGCGGTCGGTTCGGCGGGGTCGATCGTGAGCTGCCACCGGGTCTTGATGGCCACCCAGTCGGTGGCGTACGTGCAGAGGTTTGGTCGGGCGGTGCCTGGCGCTGATCTGGGAGACCCGCCTCTCGCGAACTGGATCAAGCAGTTCGCCGCCGGGGCCTGCGTACTACTCCTCCTGGCTCGGCCGGTGTGAGGAGAGGAGAGCGGTGATGAGCTCCCGTCGGCTGCGGACGCCGAACCGGGCGAAGACGGCTGTCAGGTGCTCCTGGACGGTGTAGGCGGAAACGTGGAGCCGCTCCACGATCTCGCGGGTCGAGCAGCCTTCCAGCACAAGGGCGGTCACCCGGTTCTGCGCCGGGGTGAGGCCGTGCGCGGCCAGGATGAGGGATCCGATCTCGGCGGCGGGGGCAGGTTCGACGACCACGCCGATCTGCTCCCCCGTGGGGCCCCGCAGCCGGGTCGCGTGCAGCGACAGCCACTGCCCATCGCTTGTTCGCAGCCGGACGGATCCGTGGCGGTCCGCCGCGGATCGCCCCGGCGCGTCATCGGGTGTGGCCAGGTGCGCGGCGATGGAGTACACGGGTACGGGCAGTCCCACGATCCGGGGGCCGGGCAGCCGGGCGAGCCACTGCTCAGCGTCCGGGCTGATCGAGACGAGGGCGAGCTCCTGGTCGAGCACGATCACTCCGGGGGTGCCCGGTGTTGCGGGCCCCTCTCGCCTCAACGTCTCCCGGACGACGGTACGGCGCAGGCCCTCGGCCAGGTGCGGGGCGATCTTCCTCAGTACATCGAGGTCCTGGCCGCGGAAGCCGGCCTCCCCGTCGGCCCGATGCAGGCACAGCACGCCCCAGCAGTCGCGCCCGGCGGTCAGGGCGGCCCGCAGCTCATCGCCCAGGCCCAGACCGGCCATGATCTCCCGGTAGCGGGCGCTCTCGCAGCGCTGCCCCCGGGTGGCCCGGTCCAACGACGTGACCGTGTCGGGCCCTCGGGCGAGCGCGGTGAACTTGTTGACGTCTTCGCGCCCGTACTCGTTGTCCAGGAAGAGGGAACTGACGCCGTCCAAGGGCTCCTGGGCCGCCATCGAGGTGAACAGCAGGGTCGCCGGATCGACGGACGCGAAGAAGACGGCCTCCACCGGGAGGATGTCCGGCAAACGGCGTAGCACCTCGATGGTCAGCTCGGGCAGGTCCAGGCCTGCGTAGCAGCGGTCGATCAGCCGCTCGACGCGTCGCTCCGGGATGCCGGTGGCCATGACGTCGACGCTACGCCGAGGTCGGCGTCGGCACGAGCCCGAGCTGGCGCGCCAGTCCGAGGTCGTCCAGACGGCCCCAACGCTCCACAATCCGGCCGCCCCGGACCCGGAAGATGTTGATCCCCTTCAGGACCACGGTGCGCCCGTCACCCACGACGCCCATCACCTCGCCCTGCTGGGTGCCGGAGGCGGTGAACTGCTCCACCACCAGCTCCCCCTCGCCGACCAGGAAACCCAGGTCGGAGTGCCAGTCCGGAAACCCCTGCCGGAACAGGGCGCCTGCGGCCCTCATGCCCTCCCGGTCCGGGCTGACGCCGACCGGCGGGTCGTGATTGACGAAGTCCTCGGCGAGGTAGACGTCGACGGCCGACAGGTCACCCCTGGTGAACAGCGCGTCGATGAAAGCGGTCACGGTCTGCTTGTTCTGCTCAATGGTGTCCATACAGAAAATCCTCGGCGCACCAGGTCGGGTCCGGAACCCCAACTCTTTGGGGTATCCCGCGCCTGGCTCAGGGTGCCCGGCCGGTGCGCGGCCGCGTCCGATCCGCTTCCTTGCCGGCGTCGGCTCTTCTCGGGCACTCAGTGACATCCTCGGCCTGGGCGATGAGCAGGCCACGTCATCGCACTCGTCCGCGTGCCGAAGCGCGTTCACCGACCAGCGGCATGCCTCCGGAAGGGCCGCCACGGTGGTCGAGGGCGCGCAGCAGCGCGTCAAGGCGAGCGCCGATGGGATCGTATGGTGTGCGGGCCGGACCAGGAGGCCCGGGAGAGCGCCTTCCGCAGCCTGTTCAGCCACATCTTCCACCAGGGCACTCCCGGCGGGCGTCTGAGGACCGTCGTCACCCATGGGCCGGCTCCCATGCATCCTCCAGCGGGCCACACAGCCGATCAGCCGAGTACCGCGTCCCGCGCCCCTCCGACCTGGCCCGCCGATCCAACGGCTGTGCCGGTCACAGTTGTCACCGACCGGGCCGGGACGGTGTCGCGGATCGGACCCGCGGGGTCCGGCGTCTCCCCAGGTCACCGGGTTGTTGCCGCCCCCGGAAGGGGATTGAGCAACAACGTCGGGCACCTCAGGATCGGGAGTGTTCCGTCCCCACCCGGTGATCCGGCGGCCCCAGTGCGCCGGTCCCGGCAGGGACGGTTCCTCGGGCGGCACCCGCACACACCGCCGCGTTCCCGATCCAGACAAAGCATCCATAAGGAGCTTATTCGTGCTGACCTGGTTCACCGGGCGTCCGCTTCAACGGGTGCCGATACGCACACTCATCATCACGGTGCTCGTCACCGCCCTGGCCGCCACCCTCCTCGATGCCTCCTTCGGCAGCCGCCTGTCCGACGCGGCCAGGAAGACGTCCACCTCGGTCACGCAACTCTGCGAGGGGACGGTCGACGCGGTCGAGGCCGCCTACCGCGCACAGGCACGGCCGGTGGCGAACGGGCCCGTCGTCCAGAGCGCGGCCTACGACTCCGGCTCCTCCACGGCCACGGTCTCCGCCACCTCGTACGCGCTCACCGCACACCAGGTGACGGTCCTCGCCTCGAAGAAGCAGGAGGCCGTCACCGACTGCACGGGCAAGCTGCACAAGGTGACACAGGCCAAGTGGTCCTACCTGTCGGCGCGGGCGGTGGAGATCGCCGCGGACGCGGTCATCACCATCCTCGGCTCCACGCTGATCTGCTCGCTCACCGGCCCGGCCGGCTGCAAGTGGGGTGTACGGTTCGCGTCCTTCGTCGGCGGGTTCGTCGGCGCGCTGGCCTTCCAGTACCTGACCGACGGCTACCTGAACTGGAAGAGCGTCGGCGGTGCCTTCTTCGACGCGACCGTGTCCATGCTGACCTTCTCAGGCCTCGACAAGCTGGACGAGTCCTACGTCGGCAAGGGCGTCCGGGCCACCCTGCAGAGCGCCGGGCAGGCCTTGAAGTCCATCGGCGCCCGCATCGGCAGCGCGGGCCCGAACATGGTCGGCAGCATCAAGAACGCGCTGAACTACATCATGATCCACAACTGGGGCGCCTTCCCGGTCGCCTTCACCGGCGGCGGTTCGGTCGAGCCGGTCATCGCCGAGAAGCGCGGTCAGCCGATCGCCGACGGGGTGCAGTTCCGCATCCCCTCCCACGCGTCCGGCAGAGACGTGCACGACGACCTGTACTCGGGCAGCTACAACACCCCGTACTACAACTGGGACGTCGCCGAGACCCCGCACATCAACAGCGACGGCGCCATCGGCTACCTGATCGGCCAGGGCGGCAGGTGCCTGACCAACACCAGCTACAACGTCGCCCTCACCCCCTGCAACTACAGCGACTCGCGCCAGGTGTGGTACGCCGACGGTGACGAGCTCATGGCCTCCAACGGCAAGTGCCTGGCCGAGGACGCCACCCACCAGCAGCGGTGGGCGGTCTCCTGCGACGGACTCAGCTATGCCGCGAACCCGAACAACAAGGACGACCAGTTCCTGATCACCCCGCCCGGCGGTACCTACATCCCGGACAGGGTCTTCAACTGGAAGAGCCACATCTCGGTGTACGAGCACGCGTAAACCCCCGCGGTACCGTTCCCGGCCCGGTGACCAACGTCACCGGGCCGGGCATTGTCGTCGCCTGGCGCGGTCGGTCATAGTTCGTGACCAAGATTGTTTTTGACGGGATTTTCCGGGAGTTCCATTGGGTCGTCCAGAACGTCCGGTCGATCCAGGTGCCGGTCCGGTCCAGCTGTTCGCCCACGAACTGCGCCTGCTGCGGCAGAAGGCGGGCAGCCCCTCGTACCGCGCGATGGCCCGCCGTACGGGCCTGTCGGTGTCCGCGCTCTCTCGCGCCGCCGCGGGTGAGCGGTTGCCCTCGGCCGCGGTGGTCCGCGCCTACGTGGAGGCGTGCGACGGGGATCCGGACGTGTGGGAACCGCGCCGCAGCGCGGCCGCCGAGGAGGCCGCGCAGACGCAGGAAGCGTCGCCCGGCGGGGCCGACGGTGACACCACCTCGCCGTACCGCGGGCTCGCCCGCTTCGAACCCGGCGACCGCGACCTCTTCTTCGGGCGTGAGCGGCTCGTCGCTGAACTGCTCGGCCTCGTGTGCGAGCGCCGGTTCGCGGCCGTGTTCGGCGCGTCCGGCAGCGGCAAGTCGTCGCTGCTGCGGGCGGGACTGATCCCCGCCGTCCAGGAGGCCGCCGGGGAGCGCGGGCGGCCCGCTGTCGTACGGATCCTCACACCGGGTGAGCGGCCCGCCGCCACCTACGGCCATCTGCTGGCGCCCGGGGACGGCGACCCCGACAGCTGGCTGATCGTCGACCAGTTCGAGGAGGTCTTCACGATCTGCCGGGACCGCGCCGAGCGCACCCGGTTCATCGACCTGCTGCTGTCGGCCAGGGAGCCGGACTCCCGGCTGCACGTGGTGATCGCCATGCGAGCCGACTTCTACGGGCAGTGCGCCGACCACCCCGGGCTCGCCGACATGTTGCGCCACTGCGGGCTGCTCATCGGGCCGATGTCCGCGACCGAGCTGCGGGAGACGGTCACGGGGCCCGCCGCCGTCGCCGGGCTCGTCGTCGAACGCGAGCTGACCGCCCGGATCGTGGAGGAGGTCGTCGACCGGCCCGGCGCGCTGCCCATGCTCTCGCACGCCCTGCTGGAGACCTGGCGGCGCCGGCGCGGCCGTATCCTCACCCTCACCGCGTACGAGGCGGCCGGTGGTGTCCAGGGCGCGATCGCCGCGACCGCGGAGCACGCGTACGGAGCGCTGTCGCCCGGTCGGGCGGACACCGCGCAGAAGCTGCTGCTGCGGTTGATCACGCCCGGCGAGGGCGTACCCGACACCAGGCGCTCGGTCACCCGCGCGGAACTGGACGACTGGGGCGACCCCGAACTTCCCGCGGTCGTCGAACGGCTGGCCGCCGCCCGGCTGCTCGCCCTCGACGGCGACACGGTGGAACTGGGCCACGAGGCGCTCATCACCAGCTGGCCGCGGCTCGGCCGGTGGATCGACGAGAACCGGGGGCGGCTGATCGCCCATCGGCGCCTCGGCGAGGACGTACGAACGTGGCTGGACCTGGGACGTGACAGCGGCGCGCTGTACCGGGGGGTGCGGCTCGAGCGGGCGGTGGAGTTGTTCGGGACGCCGGACACCGGATGGCGTCCCGTCCTCACCACTGCCGAACGCGCCTTCCTGACCGCCGCCCTGCGGGCCCGCGACGACGAGCGGCGCGCGGTGAGCCGTACCCGGCGAAGAACCCGGCGGTTGGTCACCGCCGCCGCCGCGCTGCTCGCACTCGCCCTGGTGATCGGGCTGGTCGCCTGGCAGCAGCACGACACCGAGCTGCGGGACGCCCGGGCCGCGGCCGCTCAGCGGGTCGCCGAGGTCGCCGACAGCATGCGCACCACCGATCCCCGCACCGCCATGCTGCTGGGGCTGGCCGCCTGGCGGATCGCCGCGCTCCCCGAGAGCCGGGCCGCCCTGCTCGCCGCGCCGACCCAGCCCGAGCGCGACGCGTTCACGGATCCCGGGCCGGGCGGCGGCAGCACCGAACGGTTCCTCGTCCGCTCGGGACGGGTCCTGCTGAGCGTCAGCGGCCGCACCTGGCACACCTGGAACACCGTCACCCACCGGGCGATCGCCTCCGGTCCACTGCCCGTCGACAGCGTGCGTATCGAGGCGGCGAGCCGCGACGGCAAGGTCCTGGCCCTCGACAGCGATGCGGGCGTACGGCTGTGGGACCTGGCCACCGGCCGGTGGACCGGAAGCACGGCGGTCGACGCGGGTGCGGAGATCGACCCTGGTGCGGCGATCGCCTCTGATGCGGAGATCGCCACCTTCGACGCCGCCGCCGACGCCTACCTGCTCAGCTCCGTCAACGAACCGCGCGTCGAACTGCGCGCCCTCTCCGGCGGCCGCCTGCTGGTCCGGGCGGCGGCGGGCTCCGAGACCAACGTGGCCACCACGGCGGACCGCCGCCTGGTCGCCGTCTGCCCCACCCGCGGCACCATCCAGATCCACGACACGTCCAACGGCCGTACGCTGTCCGGCGGTTGGACGAAGAACACGGGGGCGGGCAACTGCGGCGACGACAACTCCCGTCTCGTGTTCGACTCCGGCGGGCGCCGGCTCGCGGTGGTCTCCGACGCGGACGTACGGGTGTGGGACATCGCGTCCGGCCGGGAGACCGCCACGTTCGACGCCCCGGACTCCGAGTCCGTCGCGTTCAGCGCGGACGGCACTTTCCTCGCCGCCGCCGGACCGGCACAGCTCACCGTCTGGCGCCTGTCCGCACCCGGCGCTCCCGTCTTCCGCCACTCCCTCGACGGCCGCCGTATACGGGGCGACCTCGCCTGGGACCCGCACGGATCCGCACTGCGCTACCTCGAAGGCGGCACGGTCCACACCCTGGACCTGGGTCCTGCCGTCACCGCCGCCTGGCGCGACACGGCACTGGCCGATGTCCTCCTCAGCCCCGACGGCCGTACGCTCGTCACTGCCGAACAGCGGCCCGGCGGCTACGTCTTCCGCCTCCTGGACCCCGCCACCGGCCGTACGCTGCGCACCCTCCCCACAGCCGCGTTCCCCGTGCCCGCCGACAGCGCCGGGCCGGTGACGGCCACCGACGCCCAACCGCTGATGGCGTTCGGCACGGACGGCACCACCCTCGCCTACGGCGTCTCCGCTCCGGACCGCGGCACCTCGGCACAGCCGCTCACGTTGTGGGACGTCCGCCGCGCCCGCATACGGACGACGCTGGACCTCGCGGCACCCTCCGCCATGTCCGCCGCCGTCGAGGAACTCGCCCTGGGCCACGGCGGACGCCTCCTCGTGGCCATCCGCGACAACTCCGCCGGCACGACGGACGCCGAGGTGTGGGACACCGCGAGCCACCGCAGAACCGCCGACCTCGGAAACCTCGACGCCACGGCCCTCGCACTGCGCCCCGACGGCGGCCTGCTCGTCGGCGGCGACCGGGTCGCGGCGCCGTCCTCCGGCCGCAGCACGCCCCGGACCCTGGGGCTCGGGCAGGAGACGGAGGCGGTGGCGTTCAGCGCGGACGGCTCCCGGGTCGCGGTCGGGGACGCGTCCGGCCGGGTCGCCCTGTGGGACGGCAACCTCAGGCACCGGCTCGGCGTCCTGCCCAACACCTTCCCGGCCCCCGTCGGCAGCGGCGACCCGGAAGCCGTAGCCGCGCTCACCTTCAGCCCCGACGGCGCCACCCTCGCCGTCGCCGGAGACTCCGGAACCCTCCAGCTCTGGGACACCGCGAACCGGCAGCCCCTCGGCAGCGGCCTCACCACACCCGGCGAGGCCATCACCTCCCTCGCCTTCACGACCAACGGCACCTCCCTCTACGCCACCAGCCGCCACGCCCCCGTCCAGCGCTATCCGGTGACCCCTGCCTACACCGCCACCTGGATCTGCGCCCACACCAACACGACGCTGACAGCGGCCGAGTGGCACACATACATTCCGGACGCCTCCTACCGGGACGTGTGCCCGGGCAACGGTTGAGATCACCCCCGCAACAGCGGCGCCCGACGAGCCGAGCACCCCCTCATCCCACCCCGGCCACTGAGCCAACCGGGCTCCCGACGTGCAGGACCCTTCAGTCGCTTCGCTGTCCGACAGTTCCGCGTGTCGTCGCTCAGGGGATAGAGCCTCCAGGCTGTGCGCGGGCAAGAAGGCGGCCGTCCTCCGCGCGAGAGCGTGTCCGTGTACGAGATGGGAAGTGGGCAGCACGCTGGTGATGCGGTGGAGCATCACCACCACCGAGTACGCCGGGAACGGCAACACGGTCAGGCAGCTCGATTCGCGACCCCGCCGCCGTCGACCCGCCGCACGAGCAGGTGTCGGAGGAGGAGATCGAGGGGGCGCTCGCCCTGATGGAGTCGATGGCGCGCGACGACCTCGACGGGCCGGAGTTCGAGGACACCTACACCGACGCACTGGCGAAGATCATCGAGTCGAAGCGGGAAGACAAGCCCCTGCCCGACGCCCCGGAACCCGAGCAGCCGGGCAAGGTCCTCGATTTCATGGCGGCCCTGACCGAGTCTGTCCAGCAGGCCACGGCCCCCCCCCGAGGCTGCTATGTCGTGTCAAGCCGCTTGAGCGAGTTCTTCGGCATCGACGAGTTGGCTTCCCTCGGCACGTTCGAGGATCTTGAAGAT
>NZ_JBEXEA010000076.1:0-18167 GCF_040606035.1 Streptomyces sp. NPDC005483 | reverse complement strand
GGACCAACGTCCTGTTCGCGATGCTCCGCGACGGGACCTTCTACGAGCCCAGAACCCCACACCTCGCTTGACGAAAGACATAGAGGCACCCCCCCGCACCCCACGGCGTCCGCCTCTCGCTCCTATCACCGAAGTACCGGCCTCGCCGGCTGCCGCACCACAGTTCCGCATCGCCGACTACCTCGAGAAGCACGGCCGCACCATCCGCCGTCACCTGTGCCCGCCTGCCTCCTTCTGGCACGCCGCCCACACCCACCTCGTCAACCCTGACGACCTGGGCAACCTCACCGAGGCAGCCGCGCAACGCCACCGCCTGCAGTGGGCCCACCACCTCCGCCACCGCGCCGCCGAACACGGCGACATCAACGCCCTGTACGAGCTGGCCATGATGCGGGAGGAGGCCGGGGACCGGGCAGGGGCCCAGGCCCTGGCCCGGCAGGCCGCCGACCACGGCCACGGCCACACCGACGCCCTGCACCGGCTGGCCATGATGCGGGAGGAGGCCGGGAACCGGGCAGGGGTCGAGGCCCTACTCCGGCAGGCCGCCGACCACGGCAACGCTCGGGCTTTGTACCCGCTGGCCAGGATGACGGAGATGCTCAGACGTCTGTGGCCATACGGCCTGGACCCGGACGGTACGCCGACGCCTCCATGGCAACCGCCATGGGCTCCCACCTTGCTCGGCTGACACCTACCGCCGCCAGACGGATCGCATACCACGCCGCCGTTTGCGGTTGGCGCCGATCCTGCTGGCTTATTCGGTCAGAAGCTGGGATTCGAAGGATCCCGGTTATCCCTGTGGTGATGGCACTCATGAGGCAGGGGCGGGACAGTCTGCGGAAGGCCTTGCCCCCTGATGGCCCCTGGAGAGGCCGGTTCACGCGGCGCGGCCGGGCTCGCGACGTGAGGCGGCGTCCTTGCCTTCAACGGCATCTACACCGCCCCGGCCCACGTCGCGAGGTCTCGCACAGCTCCTCAGTGATCGCCCTTGGGTGGGCGCACGGGGTGTGGCAGTGGCTGACGCCAGTCGCCCAGTGCCGTGAGGAGGAACTGGCGGGCGAGAGAACGTATTTCGTCCCACGCCGGATCTGTGGCCAGGGCGTTGGTCCAGAGTCCGGCCCGGCAGGCGGCATCGATCTCGCCGAGGCGACGGCCGATGGTCTGAAGACCGCACAGCTCCTCGGACTCGAAGACTCCGCGCTCCGTGAGTCCTTCGGAAATGCGGCAGAGCAGCTCCGCTTCTTCAACGACGGACTCCGTCTCCGTCTCCAGCTCACGCTCGCCCAGCCAGGCAAGTTGATCCTGGGTGTCAGCTGCGAGGAGGGTCATAAATCGCAGCGTCCAGGTGCGCTGGTGTGCGTCGCCGAGATCGTTCATACATGCAGGATTGCACCTGACTTGTCATTGGTTTCAATGGCAGCTATGCCGCACGGGACCACGTCACGAGGTTCTGGCGCAGCTCCTCACGCGGCGAGGGAGAGGTCGAGGCGGGCAAGGTGGCTGACGCGGGTGCGGTCGAGCGGGTGGCCGTTCCACCAGGCATCGAGGCGTATGAGGTTGAGCGCGACGGCGGAAAAGACGGGCTCCAGGTGGGTCTTCTGGAGGCCGAGGTAGCGGGCACGTCTCATTCCGTCTTCCGACCGGCATGAGCGTGAGAAAGGACGGTGAGTGCTCTTGCGCGGCCTGGTAGACCAGAAGTGGCGGCGTAGTGCGGCCGCCACCATCACTCTGACCGGGGAGAGCGCACGAGCGAAGGCCCGGCAGCCGCGCCCCAACCGCCCCGCCCCGGCCCGCGCGCATCGCGCCAAGCTACACATGGCTGCGCCATCTTCGGCCTGAAGGTTTGGTGACGGTCCTTCCGGATTCCTCTGCATCTGCCGCCTTCGCGCGAGTACGGTGTCGGCGCGGGCACAGTAGGGCGGTAGGGGGAGGGGCTTTCATGGGGCAGCAGTTGGCGCGGGTGCCACTGGAAGGCGGGGCCTCGATCCTGGTCGAGGCTGCGGAGGACGCGTCCGGGCCGGTGAAGGCTGGCCGGTTCGGGGATGCGATCCGCAGTCTGCCGGTGGGACTGAGCGAGGCACTGGAACCGGTGACTGAGTTGGCCCGCACGGTGCTCACCCGGTTGCGCGACGCGGGGCCCCAGGAGTTGGAGGTCGAATTCGGAGTCGATCTCGCCACGGAGGCCGGAGTTGTGATCACCAGGACGGCGGCTACCTGCCACCTGACGGTCAAGATGCTCTGGCGCAAGGATGACCCCGGCACTGAACCTGATCCCGCGAGGGCGCCCGACGGGTCGAACTGATCCTGTGCAGGCCGAGCACACCGAAGCTCTGACCGCCGCAGTCGCCCAGGTACGCGACCGGGACGGGACGGTGGTGGGGACAGCTTTTCTGGTCGCCGAGGACCTACTGATCAGCTGTGCACACGTCCTGCTCGACGGCGGTTACGGTCCCGGTGATCTGGTGCAGCTGGTCTTCCCGCGCGTGCTCGGCGTCCCGTCGGTACCGGGTCGGGTGCTCGAGGACGGGTGGCGCGACCCGCACCATCAGGATGTCGCCCTGGTGCGGCTCGACGACGCACCGACGGGCGCGGCCCCGCTGGCTCTGGGATCGGCGACAGGCTCCAGTGGGCACCGGGTTCGCTCGCTCGGTTTCCCCCGGCAGGCCCCGCCGGCCGGGCACTTCGGCTCCGCCATGGCGGTCGGGGTACTGCCCGGCACCGATGGCGCTGGCGATCTGCTGCAGCTGACCGATGCCAACGATCTGACCACCGGGTTCAGCGGCGGGCCGGTCCTAGACGAAACGACCGGTCTAGTAGTCGGAATGCTCACCGCGATCACGGCGCCCGACGGTCACGACCGGGGCCAGGGCATTGCCTACGCCACGCCCACCGCAGTGCTGCGGGAAGCCTGGCCTGCACTCGACATGCTCGCCGTGACGCCGTACCCAGGGCTGGAGCCGTTCACCATCGAGGACGCACGCTGGTTCCGCGGCCGGGAGGAGGCAGTGCGCCAGGTCGTGGCGGCTCTGGCAGGCGGGCAGCGAGTGGTGCTGCTTCTAGGGCCTTCCGGTTCGGGCAAGTCCTCGCTGGTCCAGGCGGGCGTGCTGCCCGCGCTGGCGGCTGGGCGGCTGCCGGGCAGCGACCGCTGGCGCCCCATAGTCGTGCGGCCGGGCACCGATCTGCCGACCTCCCTCGAACAGGCCGGCCTGCCCGGAACCGCCACGACCGCGATCGCGTCAGCCGTGACCAACCTGCTGGCCGCCGATTCGACTCATGACCGCGTAGTGCTCGTCGTTGACCAGTTCGAGGAACTCCTCGCACCCACCACCGAACCACAGTCCCGGGACATGGCGACACTTACATGGATCACGGAGGCGATCCGGTCCGCAGCCGCGCTGAGTGTGCTCCTCCTCATGCGCGACGATTTTTATCCCCGGCTGTCCGCGCTGGCCCCCGGACTGCTGCAGGCCGCGCTGGAGACACGCGGCGTGCTCAACGTGCCCGCCACGCTGACCAGCGAAGACCTGGATGCGATCGTCACCGGACCCGCCAATGACCTTCAGGTGAGCTTCGAACCAGGGCTGGCACAGCGGATCGTCTCCGACGTCCTGGCCCTGGGCCCCCGCACAGGCGCGGACGTCGAGGCGCCAGTTACCGTGCTGCCCCTCCTCGAAGTCGCCCTCAGCCGCCTGTGGGAACGCCGCCTGGACCACGGCGGCCGCCTCACCCACGATGCCTACCGCCGCATCGGCGCCGTAACCGGAGCACTGACCGACTGGTACAGCGCCGCCCTGGACAACCTCGACGAGCCGCAGCAGCGCATCGCCCAGCGCGCACTGACAGCGCTGGTCCGCCCCGCCGACCAGGCACTGAACATCCCAGCAGCACGCCAGCAACTCCCACTCGACGAACTACGCGACCTAGCCGCCGACGACGGCACCCCCGAGGCGCTCCACGCCGTCGACGAGGTGCTGACCGTGCTCTCCCAGCGCCGCATCATCACCACCGATCGGGTAGTCGGGGCAGGGCCAGGCGACCCGGACGGGACAGCGACGGTCGAACTGATCCACGACACGCTGATCCGCGACTGGGACGCTTTGCGCCGCTGGGTCGAGCGGGACACCCTGTTTCAAGACTGGCTCCAACGCGCCCGCGCACAGCAAGCCCGCTGGCAGGAACACCGCGAGCCGCGAGACCTGCCCGCCGGAACCCTCCTCGGCGAGGGCACGGACTGGTCGAATCGCCGGCGGCTGCCAGCCGACCTCCTGACCTTCATAAATGCAGGCCGCCGGCGCCAGCAGGCCGCCGTCCGACGCAGCAGACTCCTCAACGCCGTCCTCGCGACCTTCCTCGCCCTGTCTCTGGCTGCCTTGGGGACGGCCTGGTGGCAGCGCCAGGTAGCGCTCACGGCCCAGCACGCCGCCCAGTCCAGGCAGCTAGCCACCCAGTCGAGCGCCCTCCTCGCCACCGACGCCGACCTGGCCTCCCTCCTTGCGATCGCCGCCTATCGCATCAGCCCAACTCCGGAGGCCGCCAGCGCCTTGAGCGCTGCGGCGAGACTTCCCCTGCGCCGCCGCCTCACTGGCCATTCCGCCGCTGTGAACTCGATGGCGTTCAGCCCGGACGGGAAGACCCTCGCCACCGCTGATTACGACGGGACGTTGAGATTATGGGACGTAACCACTGGCAAACCCACTGCCAAGCTAACCGGCGATAACAAATGGGTGGCGTTCAGTCCTGACGGGAAAATCCTCGCCACCGCTGGCGACGGCGGGAGGGTGCGCTTGTGGGACGTCGCCACTCACAAGACCTTCGCCATTTTGAACAGCCACCACAATTTCGTGCACTCGGTGGCATTCAGCCCCAACGGCGAAACCCTCGCCGCTGCTGGCGAGGGCGGGAGGGTGCACCTGTGGGACATCAAGACCCGCAGGGCCACCGTCATCCTGGAAGACCCCAACGGCGCCTTTTTCTCGGTGGCGTTCACTCCTGACGGGAAAACCCTCGCCACCGGCAGCTACGACCAGGGCGCGCGCTTGTGGGACGTGGCCACAGGCAAGACCACGGCCGTCCTGACAACCAGGCACAGTAGAATCCCGGACCGAGTGGACTCTGTGGCGTTCAGCCCCGACGGGAAAACCCTCGCCGTCTCCGGCGAGGGCGACAGTGCGCGCTTGTGGAATGTAGCCACCGGCAAGTCCGCCGCTGTCCTGAAAGGTCACACCGATGAGGTGTGGTCGGTGGCGTTCAGTCCTGACGGGAAAACCCTCGCCACCGGCAGCTACGACCAAAGCGTGCGCTTGTGGGACGTGGCCACAGGCAAGACCACGGCCGTCCTGACCGGGCACACAGACGGACTGCGGTCGGTGGCGTTCAGCCCCGACGGAAAGACCCTCGCCACCGCTAGCTTCGACGGCGGCCTGCGCTTGTGGGACGTGGCCCGCAGCGAAACCAGGACCGTCCTGAGCGGCCACACGGGGCCCGTAGACGCGATGGCGTTCAGCCCTGACGGAAAATCCCTCGCTACCGGCAGTATGGATCATGATGTGCGCCTATGGCACGTAGCCAGCGGCCGAACTACTGCCACCATCACCGGCCACGTCGGATCCCTGAACACGGTGGCGTTCAGTCCCGACGGGAGGATCCTCGCCGCTGGCGGCGACGGCGGCCTGCGCTTGTGGGACGTGACCACTGGCAAGACCACCGCCGTACTAATGGACAGCGGCCCCGTGTACTCGGTGGCGTTCAGCCCAGACGGAAAGACCCTCGCCGTCGCCGGTGAAAGCAAGAACGTGGACTTGTGGGACGTCACCAGCCACAAGTGGACCGCCACCCTGGACAGCCCCAACGATTACGACGAAAACGTGTACTCGGTGGCGTTCAGCCCCGACGGGAAGACCCTCGCCACCGCCGGAGTGGGCGCCAGCGTGAGCCTGTGGGACCTCCCCACCCGCAAGACCACCACCATCCTGAACAGCCACACTCACGCCGTGGAGTCAGTTGCATTTAGCCCCGACGGAAAATCTCTCGCTACCGCCGGCGCGGGAGCGAGCGTGCGCCTGTGGGATGTAAGCACCGGCCGGACCACCGGCACACTCACCGGCCACACCCAGGGTGTGGTCTCGGTGGCGTTCAGCCCCGACGGGAAAACCCTCGCCACCGCCGACCTGAGTGCGAACGCGCAGTTGTGGGATGTGAACGCCGGCAAAGTCACGGCTGTCCTGACCGGGCACACCAAGGGTGTGCGTTTGGTGGCGTTTAGCCCCGACGGGAAAACCGTCGCCACCGGGAGCAGGGACTTTTCCGCTCGACTTTGGGTCTATACGGCACCTGACGCCGCGATGCGCATTCTCTGCGAGGCCGTTGCTCGGGACCTCACGAAAGCAGAGAAGGCGGCCTACCTGCCGTCCGGATCCATCGGGCTGCGTACCTGCTAACCAGCGACCGGCTAATAGGACTCCGTTAGGTCTATCTGGATCTTGGAGTCGTGGGTGGCCTGGCGGGCAGGGCTTGGTGGCAGGTGCACGAGCTGGGGAACGTCTTGCCCGACGGGTATCGCTCCGGGCCCGGACGCCACGAGGCAGTGACTCTCTTCGCGTCCCGCGCGTTCGGCCGTGCCGCCGATCACTCATGAGGGTGCCACGGCCGTAGGAGCCTGTCCGACCGATCATTGCCGCGAGTGGATGGTTCCCCGTGGCGGAACAGGACCCTCCGCGGCCTCGTGAGCCGGACCTTCATGTGCCCGCCCGGCGTGGGATCTTGCGCGGGCACTTGCCCGCCCTCACATCCCGGCCATACCGCCACCCGTGAGGCCCGGAGCCAGCGCCGGGAACCAGAAGACGGCGACGGCCAGGGCGATCGAGGCGATCCCCACGACACGAGCCACCAGATGACCGGCCGGAGCCAGCTTCTCGGTGGTGATCACGGCGGTCAGAGCCACCATGGCCCACAGGTTCATCACGCCGAACGCCGCTAGCAGCACCATCAGCGACCAGCAACAGCCCAGGCAGAAGGCCCCGTGATGGGCTCCCGCGCGCAGATCGCGCGAGGGCCCTGCGTACGAGGCGTAGCGCAGCATCAGCGCGATCGGCGAGCGGCACCTCGCCAGGCAGCGGTCTTTGAGGGGCGTGAGCTGGTAGACACCGTTGACCGCGAACAGCGTCGCGGCCACTGCGGTCCCTGCCGAAGCGGGGAGGTACTCCACTCGGCCCAGGCCGACGGCCAGCCCGTATGCCGGCAGCCCGGCCGCGGCCCAGACAAGCAGGTAGCCGACCGTGAAAACGACCATGCGCGGAGTTCGGTGCAGGGTGATGGTACGTGCGTACAGCGCGCCGACGGGCGCCGTGGCGGGCAGCATCATCGCAGTCATCATCAGCGTCCACACGGCCAGGAAAGCGGGCAGGCTCAGGCCCATTGTGCCCGGCATCGCCTCCATGCCGCCCCAGCGTGTCACCACCCAGACCCAGGCGGCAGCCGCCGCGAGCAGCAGCAGTCCGGCAGGACTCGCCCCGCGGCGGAGGGTGACCGGCCGACCGGTCACGCGGACCATGTGAAGGGCGCCGAGTGTCCGTTGCCGCCGGAGAAGTCCCAGGATCGGCCGTACACGCCGTCACCCGTCGCCCGGGTGGACCGGGCAATGGTCAGCGTGCTGTTCGCCGGGTGGAACATGCCGGTCAGGCTCATGACCGGACCGTCCTCGCCGTACTGAGGGGCAACCTGGTCCTCGATCTCGATGTCGATGGTGTCGCCCACCCGCGCGGCGTGGCGGCGGCCGTCGTCGCGGTAGCCAATGGGAACGCGCTCCATCCCGAGGACCTCGCCGATGAGCGGGGTGAGCGCCGCCATCGGCCCGCCGGCCTGGCCGGAGAAGACCTTGCCCAGCGCCTCCGCCTGGCCGTCGTCAGCCGAAGCATCGAAGTACAGCGCCACCTGCCAGCCACCGTCGGCCATCACGCGGGGCGCGTCGATGAAAATGGCGACGCTGCGGTCGGAGACGTCCACGCCGTCCACGTTCCCGCTGTCCACGTGGAACGCCAAGGTCACCTGGCAGCGCTCGTGGTCGGCCGGTGCGGTGAGGCCCGAGGTGGTGCAGGGGCACACCACGTTGCAGTTGCAGCTCTCCAGATATGTGCCGTTCAGATTCCAGGACATGGCTCTACCTCCCCTTCACAGGGTCCGCGCCATCCCGGTGTGGCTCTTCTCCAGGCTATTCCCGGCAACACCGCTCCCGCCGATCGGCCGACAACCAGCTCACCGTCCTGACACCTGCTCGTGGGAGCGACCGTGGCGGCCGGGTCGACTAGCTCGTCGCTCTCACAGTCGAGACGCCGAAGGTCTCAGCTGAACTGGTCACTGCGGCTCAAGAGCCCGACCTGGGGTCAGATCAGTGGAGACGGGGCATCCGGACGATTGCCGTTCCCGGCGTCGCCCTCGCCGTATGTGCCGATCGTCAAAACACCGACGCCGGGTCCACCGGCCAGATGGCAGCACGGGCCCGGCGGACCAGGCGGTGAGCGGCCCCAGCCCTTCCGGCCGCTTCACCAGGTCGTCCCGCGCCGGGGCCGGGGCGGGCAGCAGCTTGCGGGCGACGGGCTGCGTCGGCTCGGGCGGGGTCTGCAGGCTCGGGCGGGGTTTGCAGGAACGCGTCCAGGACGTCGGTCACCGCGCGGGCGTGCTTGGCACCGGAGGCCGCCGCCGCCTTCGCGGTGCCGCCCATCTCCCTCGCCGGGCGGTCCAGCACCACGGCCGCCGCCTCCAGCCCGGCCGGGGTCAGCGTCCACAGCTTCTCAGTCACCCGCACGCCGGCCTCGTTCACCCGCACCGCGCTGCCCGGCGAGATCACCAGGCGTTCGTCCTCGAGGTCCTTCAGCCCGCCGCGCACGGTCGCCGCGTCCATCACCGACCGCCGTCCCACCCGGTCTAGCACATCCTGCACTGGTCGACCTGGCGCCGCAGACGCCAACACCAAGCGCGCATCAGCCACTACAACTGCGCGGACACAGCCCCTGAAAACTGCCCAGCAATCAGGACAAGCACCGTTGCAGTAACCGTGACTGCTGGCCAGGTTCGTCGTTGATGTGGTTATGGGTGGGGACCTTGCTGATGTGCGTGGGTGGGCGAGTGAACTGGATGCGGTGCATGGGCGGTTCGTGCACCGTTTCAACAGGTCGGAGCCGCGTGAATCTGCTCTGGCCTATATGCGGGGGCTGATCGCTCCGCTGGCGCGCAAGAACGGCTGGACGCTGGCCGAGGAGGCGGGCCATGACGGGCCGGACCGCATCCAGCGGATGCTGAACCGGATCGAGTGGGACGAGGTCCTCGACGACGTGCGTACATACGTGGTCGACAACCTCGGCGACCGGGACGCAGTGCTCATCGTCGACGACACCGGCTTCCTGAAGAAGGGCACCCGCTCGGCAGGAGTGCAACGGCAGTATTCCGGCACCGCGGGCCGCACCGAGAACTCCCAGATCGGCGTCTTCCTCGCCTACGCCGCCGGTCGCGGACGCACCCTGATCGACCGGCGGCTGTATCTGCCCACGTCCTGGACGGACGACCGGGAACGCTGCCGCCGCGCGGGCATCGGCGACGAGATCGCCTTCGAGACGAAGGTGGCCATGGCCAAGGCGATGGTCCGCAAGGCGATCGCCGACAGGATTCCCTTCGCCTGGGTGACCGCGGATGCCGCCTACGGCTTCAGCAAGGGCTGGCGATACGAACTCGAACAGGCCGACGTCTTCCACGTCATGGCCACCACGAGGCACGACACGGTCGTCACCCGCTGGGCACTCGACCACCCCGTCCACGACCTGTTTCCCGGCCTGCCACGGCAGAAGTGGAAGCGTCGTTCCTGCGGCGAGGGAGCCCACGGCCGTCGGGTCTATGACTGGGCCCGCGTCGAGGTGAGGCCCTGGCACCGCGAAGACCGCCGGCACTGGGTTCTCGCCCGCCGCAGCGTGAGCAGGCCCGAGCAGATCTCCTACTACATCGCCTACTGCCCCGCCGACACCACACTCGACGAGCTGATCCGCATCGCCGGAAGCCGATGGGCGGTCGAGGAATGCTTCCAGACGGCAAAGCAGGAATGCGGCCTGGACGACTACCAGGTCCGCCGATATCCCGGCTGGCACCGCCACATGACCCTCGCCATGGCCGCCCACGCCTGCCTCACCGTCCTGCGCGCCCGCCAGCTGGACACGGACAAAGCAGAAACGGATCCTCCCAGCTCATCCACCTCAGCCTCGCCGAGATCCGACGACTGATCACCCGCCTCACCAAACGCCAGCCCACCCCGATCGACCACATCCTGCACTGGTCGACCTGGCGCCGCAGACGCCAACACCAAGCCCGCATCAGCCACTACAAACGACGCGACCACAGCCCCTGAAAACTGCCCAACACTCAGAACAGACACCGTTGCAGTACTAAGGCGCCCGGGGCGGGGCAGGGGGCCCGTAGGCTCCTGTCGAGATTCCGCCGTGATCTCCCGGTGGCGCGGTTGCCGAGGAGCGCGTGCGTCCTGGCTGGTCACGGTGGTTCCGTTCATCGCATTTGGCGAGGCCTGTTCGCGATAGACGGCGAATCCGTGGTCGCTACGCCCAGTTCGGCAGGCAAACCGCAGGTGTGAATGAGCGTTTCAGTGGACGAAGTTCGTCACCTGTCGCGTGCAGCTGGCGGCGCGCGGGTCACAGGCGGAGGACGATCAGGGCGATGTCGTCGCGGGCGCCACTGCTGACGCCGAGGTGCGCAAGCAGAGCGTCGGCGAGTCGTTCGGGGCTGTGGCGGGCATGGCGGGCGAGCGCGTCGGTGAGGCGTTGCAGGCCGGCATCGATGTCCTCGCCGCGGCGTTCGATGAGACCGTCGGTGTAGAGCACGAAGGTGTCGCCAGGCGTGTAGGGCAGGTCGGCCTGGAGGCGGGGGACGGGTTCGGGGCGGGCCCCCAGCGGAGGGTCGGTGGCCTGGTCCAGAAGCTCGCAGGTGCCGTCCGGGTGGAGCAGGACGGGAGGCGGGTGACCGGCGCAGCTGTACACAATGCGGCGAGCGCGGGTATCGATGACGGCTTGGACGACGGTGGTGGCCAGCGCACCCTCCACATAGCGCGCATACCGGCCCAGGACGTCCAGGGCTCTCGCGGGCCCGTCGACCGCCCGGACGACGGCGGACAACGCGCTGCGCAGCATGCCCATGACGGCGGCGGCCTCCAAACCGTGGCCGACGACGTCACCGACCGCGACGGCGAATCTGTTCTCGGGCAGGTCGACCACCTCGTACCAGTCCCCGCACACGTTCAGTGACCCGGCGGCGGGCAGGTAGCGCACCGCGGTGTCCCGGTGCCGGGCCAGGTGGGGCGAGTGGAGCATGGCTTCCTGCAGGGTGACGGCAACCTGGCGTTCCCGGGCGTGAGCCTGGCGCAGTTCCTCGTTCAGTCGATGGAGCTGGCGCGCCCGCGCGTACAGCTCGACCTCCATCGCCTCCACGTCACTGAGCGCCCCGCCTCCTCGCCGACGAGGGTGGGAGAGGATGAACGAGGTCACGTCCTCCCCCCGGTGGAGGATCCACTCCACCTGCCCGTCCGGCCCGAGCACCGGTGTGTTGATCGCGGACCACCACCGCTCCTCGAACACTCCGGGCCGGTCGGCCACGGGAATGTCGTACTTCATCGGCGCCATCGTGTCCGGCACCTTCGAGCGCAGGACCCCGTGCAGGGAAGCGTGCAAATTCCGCACCCCGTCAGCATCCGGGTCCGCCGGATTGTCAGGGAAGGCATCGAAGAGGTACCGCCCGAGCAGGTCCTCCCGAGTGCGGCCCGTCACCCGGCAGGCCGCCTCATTGACGTCGCGGAGCACCAGATCCGGGCCCAGCACCATGCAGGGGCTGGGGGTGACCGAGAACAGCGCCTGGTAGTCGATCCCCGGCCTCGCCATACAGGGTGGCCGGGCATCCTCAGCAGGGCTGGTCTCGTCCCTCACCCTTACGTTCTACCGTTCGTGGGCGTCCTCGGCACCTGGGCGTCTCGCCTGCCCTCTCCTCGTAAGCATCTGTCACGTGCCCTCATGACGACGGCCTCCAGAGACCGCAAGGCGCTGGCGCAATCGCGCCGGACGGTTGCCCGCCACCTCTGCCGATCAGCTCGCCAATTCAAGCGTCACAACAGGTCGTGTGATCACTCGGGCCGGACTCGCCAACTTGTTCCATGTCGCCCTCGGCAACGCGGCCATCCCGGGGCGGGCTCTGCCGGGGCGACCGTCGACAGCTGGGGGCGGTTCATGGGGGCGAGCTTCGTCGGCTACGGACTGGCCTGGCTCTGGGCCGCCCGGCAGCGGCCGATCCCGGCGACGGCGGTGCGCGCCCTCTCCGCCGCCTTCCTGCTCGGTGGGCTCGGCCGGCTGATCTCCCTGGCCGTCCACGGCTGGCCGCAGTGGTTCCAGATCGCGCTCGCGGTGATCGAGATCGTGGCGCCGGGCGGGACGATGGCGCTGGGAGCCCACGCCGAAAGCAGCGGCGGTGGCGTCGACCGCCGGCAGCGGACCGGATGCGGTGGAGGCGGGTGTCAACCTGTCGTCCAAGGCCGGAGCCTGTCTCAAAAAGTCCCTCTGAGAGGGCGCGAGTATTGGATCAGTCGGAGATGCGTATGACATCCAGGGTTCCGTCGTTCCCGCGATCAGCGCGGAATGATCAAGGCATCTTCCCCGAACGTCACATCTCTGACATGGTGCTCACGATTCTTGATTGCCCAGTGTCCGCGTACGCGTACGCGTTCCGCCAGGTCAGCGGCTGTCGCCTGGTGGACCGTCAGGCTGCTGACCGCGTAAACGCGTGCGAGTGAGACCTTCCCCGTGCGCACGGTGCGCCGTCTGCGGACGATCAGGTGAAGTCTGTGCGTGCTTCCCCTGGGGTGCATCGGATACTGCCACGTCCGGACCGTAACGGTGACGAGACCTACAAAGAACCGATCCAGCGTGTGACTCTGACCCCCTGGCTCGCCCGCGCCATCCGGAGCTAAGCGCGAGCTGGCCGCCGCCGCTGCCCCCCACCGGGTGCCGGTGCCGGTGATGTGCCGGGTGCGAGGGCCGGGCCGCCAGCCCTACTGCCGGTGCCACGATGACCTGGTGGGGCAGATCTTAACCGCAGCCGGGCCCACTGACTTCCTCGGATTGTTGTCGGCTGCTGGGTGAGGCTCAGTCTGGTGCCGGCCAGGCAACTATCGATGAGGTCGGGCCGGAGCTGGATATGACGTAAGCCCCGGCGGAGGGTGCGTTCGAGGTGCTCGTCGTCGGTGAAGGCGACGTTGGCGAGCGGCCCGCGCCGTAACAGCGACCAGATACCCTCGACCGGGTTCAAGTCCGGTGCATAAGAGGGCAGCTGGACGATCGTGAGCCGGTCGTGTGCGGCCGCGTACTCACGCATCCCGGCGGCCCGGTGGACGTTGAGGATGCCCCTATGTTGCGTCAAGTGGCCGAGGGCCGGGCAGCAGAGGCTGATGCCGATTGGATCTGGCGGTAGATCTCGCGGGCGACGTAGCGTTTGAGGCAGCGGATGATCTCGCGTTTGGACATGCCCTGTTTTGTGCGTCGTTCGAGGTAGAGGCGTGTGCGGTCGTCCCCGCGGAGGCGGGTTATGACGATGCGGTAGAGGGCGGCGTTGGCCTGTCGGTTTCCTCCGCGGTTCAGCCTGCGACGCTAGGTTTTCCCGGAGGACTGCTCGACGGGGCTGACGCCGCACAGAGCGGCGAATGATGCCTCGCTGGCCAGCCGTTCCGGGTTGTCGCCGGCGGCGATCAGCAGGGCAGCGGCACTGTCGGGCCCGACGCCGATGACATCCAGGAGCTGTGGATGCCAGATGCGGACGGCCTTGGTGGTCCGGCGGGCGAGTTCCTTGACCTCGGCGGTCAGCTGCTGGATGCGTCGGGCCAGTAGCCGGAGCGTGAACACGGCTGCATCGTCGCCGTCGGGAAGGTCAGCGCACGTGGCGATCAAGGCTGTGTTGCCGAGGTTGGACAGGGCCTCGCGCAGCTCGGGATCGACGCCGAGGAGTACGGCCTTGAGCTGGTTCTTCGCCTGCGTGCGGGCCTTGACGGCCGATTCCTTCGCCAGCCGGAGCACACGCATGTCGGCCGCAGGGCCCTCGCCGGATTTGGGTATAACTTCAGCGCGCCCGGACAGCACCGCACGGGCGGCGGCCTCCGCGTCGACGGCGTCGGTCTTGCCGCGCTTGCGGCGGATGGCGCGGTCTGGCTGGTTGACCTCGATGACCTGGACGTTCTCCCGCTTCAGGTAGCGTGCCAGGGCCGCTCCGTAGGATCCGGTGCATTCCACACCTGCGCGGTGCAAGGCGCCGAAAGAGCAGGCCCAGTGCAGGAGTTGGCGGTATCCGGCGGCGGTGGCCGGGAACTCTTGATGGGCCAGCATTACCCCGAGCGCCGTGATCACGGCGGCGACATGCACGTCCTTATGGGTGTCCACCCCCAGGATCACGTCCTCCGCCGGCGGATCTTCCGGCTGTGTGGGCAGAGTCGGCTGGGGCATGCTGGTGATGGTCACGCGGCTCCTCGATCGGCACGGGGCTGTGGCCGACGTCGGGCCGGTGGGCGGTCAGAACTGTGACGGTGCCTTGTGAGGCAAGGCCCCTATCGGGACACATCCACCGGTCCGGCGGCAGCAAGCACCGCCCGGGACCAGGGCCGACAGATCCTTAAAAAGGCAGCCTGGGCCAGTTGTCCCACGGGTCAGACCCTGGCCCCGGACGGCGCCCCATGAGTCTCACAGTTGTCCCAGATCAGGACGATGGGGGCCTGGAGTTGGATGTGGGCCCGGACGATCAAGCGGACTCCAGCGCGGCCACGGCGAGGCTGGACTTCATCCGGGCGTGGATGGAGTAGCCCACAGTACGGACCACACCGCAAACGACGAGGTCAGACGCCTTGTGCTATCCGGCCCTCGACGCCAGCCGCATGTCGCGGTTCGGTGCGGGCCGGTGAGGCGGCCGGAGCGCACGACGGCTCTGTTGACTCCCGCCCCTCCCCATGGGAGACGTAGAGGGGAATGTCGGGGCGAGGGGGGCACGATGTATCGACGGGGGCCACTGTGGTGGGCAGCAGGCTTAGTGATGTCTGTGATCGTCATATGGGGGACCGTCGGGTGCACATCGGCGCGTCCTGTCAGTACCCGGGCGGTGATCACTGTTGACAGGCCGGTCGCACTGGCCGATGAGCCAGTGAACATAAGAGTCACACACCTCGCCCCGCAAGGCCGGATCGTCGTGCACTCCTCCGCGACCGCGTACGACGGGCAGGTCTGGAAAGCAAAAGCGACCTTTGCTGCAGACGAGGACGGTGTTGTCGATCTCACCACGTCGCGACCGGAATCGGGGACCTACCACAAGGTCGACGGCATGGGACTATTGTCGTCGATGAGGCCGCCGTCCGGCGATCCCAACCTGGCCTCCTTCGCCCCTCTCTACCCAGATCTCGCCCCCTCCTTCAACGTGCGGATCGCTGTCACCGCGCACGGGCGCTCACTTGCGGACCGCACCCTTACCCGCGTATGGGCGAAGCCGGGTGTCCGCAGCACGGACCTTTCCCTGGCGCACGACAAGGTGGTCGGGAAGCTGTTCCTGCCCCCTCCTGGTGCCCCGCGCCATCCGGGAGTGCTGGCTTTTGGTGGATCGGAGGGCGGAATCAGCATGAAGTTCGAGGCCGCGCTGCTGGCCTCCCACGGCTATCCGACGCTGGCACTGGGCTACTTCCGCGTGCCCGGTCTGCCCACGACCCTGCACGACATCCCGCTGGAATATTTCGCCACCGCTGCGCGCCTGCTGGCCGCACAGCCGTCCACAGACCCCGCCCACATCATCGCGATAGGCTACTCGCGCGGCAGCGAGGCCGCTCTGCTCCTGGCCGAGGACTACCCCCAGCTCGTCCACGGAACTGTCGTGTACTCGCCCTCCTCTAGGGTCATTCCAGGCTTCCCGCACGGCGGCAACGCCTGGACCTACCAAGGCCAGCCGGTCCCCCAGAACCTCATACCACTGGACCATCTCAGCGGGCCGCTGCTGTCCATCGCCGGCGCCGACGACGCCCTGTGGGCATCCCCCGCCTCCGCCCGGCAGATCGCCGCCCAACTGCACGCCATCCACGACCGCTACCCCCACCAAACCCTCATCTACCCAGGGGCAGGACACGGCGTGGGAACCTTCCCCTACCTTCCACGGGCCATCTCAGTGGTCAACCCCACCACCGGCCAGAAAACCGAGCTCGGCGGGACCCGCGCCTCCGACGCCGCCGCGCGCGAGCAGGGCTGGCCCCACGTTCTCTCGTTCCTCGCCAACACCCCACACTGATCCCTGCAGACTGCCCGGCGACGCACTGGGGACGGGAGTGTCTACCTGACTTCGGCTCGTCAGGGTGACTTTGGATCATCGAGGGCCAGGCCGGTGCCGGTAATGAAGCCGTCGAACCCTGCGGGCGAGGAGCACAGCCCGACCTCCGCCCCGCGAATGCCCGGCGCCGGATTCGTCGCGAGAGTCGGGCGCTCTTGCGGTAGTCGCCGTTCCATTTCCATGTCGCCTTGTCGCACTTCCGTCCACTGGCGGCCCGTCAGCGTAGTACCGCAGTAAATGCCGGATTTGCCGCGGTGGAGCCCCTGCCGTGATCATCGCGACCCGCGGCGGGGCATTCCGGCCGCCGGGGTGAGGTGTACGCATTTACTGCGGCAGTGCCGGGAGGGCGGAGCGGGCATGACGATCGAACCGGTGACCGAACTCGAGAGCGGGGGCGCGTTGCGGTTGCCGTGCGCCCGCGTCGTGCCCATGTCCGCCCCTCCCGCGTCGTACACCGCGGCGGTCGAGCGGTATCTCACCGGCGCGGGCATCGCGAAGTCCTCCGCGCGGATCTACCGGATCTCGCTGACGACGTGGGGGTGGATGCTCGCCGGGGAACCGGCGCCGACCGGCCCGGCCCGCCGGGGCGCGAAGCCGCCCGTCTTCCCCGTCGCCACGATCGACGACCCGCGCTGCCGGAGGTCCTGGCGGAGCTGGCGGCAGCGCGGGCGGACGAGATGGACGCCGACACCGTCAACCGGGAACTGTCCATCGCACGCAAGGCGATCGGCTGGTGGCCACGCCAGGGCTGGATCGACGGAGACCCGACGATCGGCATCGAGCGGCGGCCGGCACCGCCGGACCGCACCAAGGCCCTGGCCGAGAACCAGATCACCGCACTGTGGCGCCTCGACGTCGCCCTGCGGGAGAAGACGCAGTGGAAGATGCTCGCAGGACAATCGCGGAAGGATCACCGCCAAGGGCGGCGCGGCCGAGTGGATTCACTGGCAGTCCGGCACCGCCCAGCTGCTGCCCCGACTCATCGCCCGCCGCACCCGCGGCCCGCTGTTCCTCACCGACCGCAAGGCCCCGGCCGGAACACCGACGCTCGACGTGTGCCCGGAGACCGGCCGGGCTCGGCTCTCCTATCGCCGGGCTGAGGAGATCTTCGAGGAGAACACCCGGCTGCTGGCCAACCCCCTCGCCTCACCCGACGACATCGAGGGCCTGGACGACTGGACGCTTCACCAGCTAGGTAACGGTGCCCTGACACACGACGCGGAGGACGGCACCTCTACCCCGATGCTGCTGGCCCGCTCCCGCCACGCATCCGTCCGCTCCCTGGAGCGGTACGCCCGTCCCGGCGTCGACTCCGTCGCCCGGCACGTCGCCGAACGCGACCCCGCTGCACGCCGCTGCACGTAAATCCGAGCAGATCAAGGCTTCAAGATCATCTCGTTGCCCCTTTGGCGCGCATCTCGGTCACACCCCTCGTGGGGGACGAACAGTTCTGGGATCTGGTGTGGCCCGACGTCGAAGGGCTGGTCATCGAGTCAAACGCCGGTCCTGCGGACGAGCGTCCTTGGGCCTCCTGCGCACCTTCGTCCTCGCTCAACCGCCATGACCAAGCATTGAAGGTGGCTGTCAGTTACTGACCTCTTCGGGGTGTTGTCGGGGGTGGTGACGGGTGGTGATCCCTGCGGTAGGCCGGTGGTATGCGGTACGCGCAGGGTGGCGGACTGACCGCCGAGAGGCGGCGGTTACGCGAACGGATCCGGTACGAGGCGGGCGAGCGGTTTGGGCGCGGTGAGAGAAACGCGCCGATCGCGAAGGATCTGCGGGTGAGCGAG